>QIDK01000234.1 GCA_003228405.1 Gammaproteobacteria bacterium
ATACAAACATATGCCGCTTTATACAAATAAGATTTTTTTATGGTTATTCAGGAAACCATGTATTTATACCAATGAATCAGATGAAAAGAATAGCTGCCTTATACCACAGAAGGTTAACAAAAATGGCTTCTTCCTGTAGGAGGTAGCTTTAGCTGGCGATAATTATTGCGATGCGAAGCGAGCCGTTAAGCTTATCGGCTCGCTTCGCATCGCCAGACGCATCGTCAGCTAAAGCTACCTCCTACAGGTGCTATTTTTCTAACACTTATTAGCAGACGCCTTTATTTCTGATTCAGTAATAAGTGCAGAATCAGGCTGAGGTCAACGAGTTAGCAGGTCGACACGGTAAAAATAACACCGGCATTACTGCTGTGGCGCAAGGAATGTCCTGTCGAAAGGGCTATTTTTCCTCACTCGCTATTACAGCAGGAGGCAGAAAATCTCTCCCATCCCGTGCAGAAAAATAATTGTATTCAGGCTATGATAGTCTTTATAAAGCCCCATTCAGGATAAACAGATCAATGAACATTATAAAGCTGGCAGTCATTATATTGTTTTTTACGCTCACTCTTTATCAGTCAGTGCTACAGGCAGAAAGCTTCAGAGCGAGAATTGTAAAAGTGCAGGGCCAGGTATATGTGGTGAATGCCGAGGGAGAAAAAAGAGAACCAGCTAAAAAACAGTTTCTGGTAAATCAAAATGAAACAGTGGTCACCAGCAAAAACAGTAAAGCTGTGCTGCAATTTGAAGATGGCGTTATGTCGGTGCTGGGCCAGGAAAGCAGTTTAAAAGTTGAACAATCTGGCTGGTTGTCGCAACTCAGTGGTAAAGTTTATTATGTTTTTCGCAAGGTATTTGGAAAACAGAAACCTAAAAAAGTGCGCACAAAATTTTCCACTATCGGTATTCGCGGTACCACATTTATTGTTGATGCAAATTCAGAAAACCAGCAGATTGCCCTGCAGAAAGGCAAGCTAAATATAGAATCTCCAGCAGGTGATTACGAAATTCATAAACTAAAACCCGCAACAGATAACTATGCAGAATTTAAACAACAGGCTCTGCAGCGTCAGCAGGCACTAAACAATGAATTTGGAGAATATAAAGAAAATATGGCTAAAGAATTTATAGAGTATAAAAAAAGTTTTAACCTGAATGCCAGTAGAGTTGCCAGCTTTAAGGGTAAGCGCGTGAAAGAAAGTGATTTAAATAAGGACTGGAGTTTATTATTTGATGATTTTGCGGATTTTTCTAAAGATTATATTGATGCCTACAGGGAGATTGATTAGTCTGCCGTTAAAACCATATTATACTTATTGGCTCGCTTCGCATTGCCAGGGGCATCGTCAGCTAAAGCTAACGCCTACAGGAGAAACTATTCTTACTATGCTTCTGTAATATAAGGCAGGTATTCTTTTTATCTGATTCATTAGTAAGTTACAGGAAAATACTCCCACAGCACTTGCCGCCTCTGTGGCATAAATTTTAAATCATCTGAATATCTGTTTAGAATGCAGGGTACTCAGGAGAATAATTATATTGAGGAAAACCACGTAGCCCCTGAAGTCCACCACCATGTATAGCCAGTAATTTCGAGCCTGTTTGAAAATAATCCTGTTTAATTAAATCAAAAATAGCGTACAACATTTTTCCGCTATAAACCGGTTCTAGCTGTATGTCGAAATCAAGCTTAAAGTTCTTAATGAAATTATCCAGTTCAGTTGTGGTTTTAGCAAAGCCGTTAAAATGATAGTTATGAATTATTTTCCAGTCAGAATATTTTTTTGTAGCAGATAAATTATTTTTTATATCCTGTTCAAGTAGCAGGTTTTTCATAACAGAAAAACCGATGATTTGTGTCTGCGGGGTTTTATTATTTAAAATTAGAGCAGACAACATGGTGCCGCTACCCACTTCACTGCATATAAAGTCATATTCATCTTTTAGTTCATCGAGTATTTCTGCGCAGCCTTTTATCCCCGCCGGGTTGTTGCCACCCTCAGGTATTAGATAAAAATCACCCCATGACTGTTTCAGGTTTTCAATAAAGATGGAGTCTGTTTTCTGTTTATATTCAATGCGCTGAATAAATTCTAGTTGCATGCCCCAGTTAAGCATATCCTGTAAGCAGGGGTTGAGAGGTCTGGGGGCTTCACCACGAATAATGCCGATGGTGTTAAAGCCAGATATTTTTCCTGCGGCGGCTAAAGCATGCAGGTGATTGGAGTAAGCACCACCAAAGCTGAGGATGGTATTTTTTTGCTCGTATTGTGCCTGTTGTAAATTATATTTGAGTTTGCGCCATTTATTTCCCTGTATCACAGGGTGAATTAATTCGTCTCGCTTAATAAAAAGCTCAATTTTTTTTTCTGTTAACAGGGGAGAGTGTATCTGCGTAACAGGGGAAGGGAGTTTAAGTTCTGCAGCAAAATTCACAACAGCCTGGCTTTGAGGGGTAGAAGTGGGCAAGGCGCAGCAGAATCATTCGTATGGCTCTCGACTGCTGGTGGGGCCACTGAGGTTGAACTACCCACCGAATATTACACTTTATCTGGCGACTACGTGTATTACTGATGAGTATTCAAAATAAACTGTGCGATCATCATAAACCCAGCGACTGATCGGGGGCTGACCGACTGCAGGATAAATATCAACGGGTTGCCCCAGTTCGTTCTGTACCTTATCTGTTGTCATGCCGCGGCGAGGAAAATCCAGTATACGTACTGAAGCGACCTGGGTGGGTGTATCAAGCACATCACCCTGTTGAACGGTTTCAGTGATTATTTCTTCTTCTACTTCTGTTTGCTCTACGGCTACAGGCTCCAGTATGTCTTCTTCCAGCATCGCCGGACGGCCGCTTTCCTGTTGTGCGAGCGGGGCAGTTTCTAGTTCAGATTCAGTTTGCGGCTGATTCTGAGTGGCTGTGGTATCAGTGAATTCTTCTTCTGCCCAGGGGCTCTTCGCCACACTCTGGGTACTGAGGAAGCTCAGCAGTAGCAGGGTTACTATTTTCAGTGTAATTTTAATCATCGTGCATCGCCCGTTTCATGTTTCCACTGATTTTAGCCCTTTTTTATAAAAAATACAGGTGCTTAGAGCGGATATTTGATAAATAACTTTATAGAAGGGTTGTGGCAGCCTTTTAATTATATATGCAGGCTTTCACTTTCCTGTAGCAGGGCAAACTGTTCCCGAAGTTCAAGAATATGCTGTTCCCAGTAGTTAGGTGTATTAAACCAGGGAAAATTCATCGGGAAACTGGGGTCAGACCAGCGTTTTGCCAGCCAGCTGGTATAGTGCATCAGACGTAGACTGCGCAGGGGTTCAACCAGGCGCAATTCAGCCGGATTGAGCTCGGCAAATTCAAAATAGCCATCGAGTACATGATTGAGTTGTTGCTGTTGTTCCGGGGCATCACCGGAGAGTAGCATCCAGATATCCTGAATCGCCGGGCCACTTCTGCAATCATCGAAATCTACAAAATGGGGGCCTTTGTCTGTCCATAGAATGTTCCCACTATGGCAATCTCCATGCAGGCGGATACTCTGCACTGTGTCTGTTTGAAAACGTTGTTTGAGTAAGCTGATTAAATCGTCAGCCAGGGTTTGATAGGCATCCAGCAGGTAATCTGGAATGAGCCCATTTTTAAGCAGGTAATCTGCACTATCTATCGCATAATCCTCTATCGATATGTGTGGACGAGATAGAAAAGGCTTGCTGGCTCCCGCCAGGTGAATGCGGCCTAAAAACCGGCCTATCCACTCTAAATGTTCAGCATTATCAAGCTCGGCGTTGCGTCCGCCTTTTTGGGGGTACAGGGCAAAGCGAAAGTTGTTATAGCTGAGCAGGCTTTGCTGGTTAAATTGCAGTGGGGCAACCACGGGAATTTCCAGTTCGGCCAGCTCGGTGGTGAAATCATGCTCTTCCTGAATTTGCTCATTTGTCCAGCGATTAGGTCGATAGTACTTACCAATAATTTTCGGGCCGAAGTCCGAGCCTTCTTCCATGCCTATCTGGTAAACCCGGTTTTCGTAGGAGTTCAGGGGAAAGATGCGCGCATCGCTTTGCAGGCCCACAGATTCTACTGAATCAATGATTAAGGTGGGGGTCAGTGCGGCGAAGTCATGTGAGGGGGCAGGCGATTCCATATTAAAGGTTTGGGGTGGCGGTCGTCAGCTCAACAACATTAAGCTGGCTAAGGCCCGCAGCTAATAAACCCTGCAGGAATGAGCCAGACTAATAGTTATGGGCCAGGATGGCTTATTCCCTGAACTTACTCAGTACCAGGCTGGCGTTAGTGCCACCAAAGCCAAAATTATTGGTTAGCACCGTATTGAGCTCAGCGTTATCAATGCGCTTAGTTACCAGTGGCATTCCGGTTACTTTTTCATCCAGCTTCTCAACATTGGCGGAGGCCTGAATAAAGCTGTTTTGCATCATCAGCAGGCAGTAAATCGTTTCCTGCACACCGGCAGCACCCAGAGAGTGGCCGCAGAGTGATTTGCTTGAGCTAAAGGGCGGTATATTTTCACCAAATACTTTTTTAATTGCATCGGTTTCAGCCACATCACCAACGGGTGTGCTGGTGCCATGGGTATTAATGTAATCAAGCGGTGTGTCGACTGTGGACAGTGCCTGTTGCATGCAGCGCACCGCGCCTTCGCCAGAAGGAGCCACCATATCGTGGCCGTCAGAGGTGGCACCATAGCCCACTATTTCCGCATAGATGGTTGCGCCACGGGCCTGTGCATGTTCCAGCTCTTCTAAAACGACCACGCCACCACCACCGGCAATGACAAAACCATCACGCTCGGCATCGTATGGGCGTGAGGCTTTTTCAGGGGTTTCGTTATATTTCGAAGAGAGTGCGCCCATGCCATCAAATAGCATGCTCATGCTCCAGTGTTCTTCTTCACCACCACCGGCAAATACAATATCCTGTTTGCCCAGTTGAATTTGCTCCATGCCATTACCAATGCAATGGGTGCTAGTGGCACAGGCGGAGCTGATGGAGTAGTTAATGCCCTTTATTTTAAACGGCGTCGCCAGGCAGGCGGAAACCGTGCTCGACATGGTACGAGGCACCATATACGGGCCGACTCGTCGAATGCCCTTTTCACGCAGGGTATCTGCCGCGAGTACCTGATTTTGCGTTGAGCCGCCACCCGAGCCCATAACGAGGCCGGTGCGAGGGTTGGAAATTAGCTCAGGCGTCAGGCCTGCATCTTCTATCGCCTGCTGCATGGCAATATAGGTAAATGCAGCCGCATCACCCATAAAGCGCTTTACCTTGCGGTCGATATGTTCGCTAAGATCAATATTAATGGAGCCAGCCACCTGGCTGCGCATACCCATATCTTTATATTCCTGCTGAAACTTAATGCCTGAGCGGCCTTCACGCAGAGATTCGGTGACTGACTGTTTGTCATTTCCCAGACAGGAAACGATACCAAAGCCAGTAATTACAATTCGTTTCATCTTAAAGATTACCTAAAAGTCATCTGTTTTGCTAAACAGGCCAACTCTGAGCCCTTTAGCATTGTAAATTTCGCGGCCATCCACTGAGACGATGCCATCGGCTATACCCATTATAAGGCCCCGGGCAATCACACGTTTAATATTAATCTGGTAAGTTACTTTTTTAGCTGTCGGTAGCACCTGGCCTGAGAATTTGACTTCCCCTACACCCAGCGCACGGCCCTTGCCCGGGTGGCCCTTCCAGCCCAGATAAAAACCAACCAGTTGCCACATGGCATCCAGCCCCAGGCAACCCGGCATAACAGGGTCACCTGGAAAGTGGCACTCAAAAAACCATAAATCAGAGCTGATATCCAGTTCAGCTTTGATCTCACCCCTGTTATATTCACCACCTGTCTCAGATATCAGGCTGATGCGATCCATCATTAGCATATTGGGCACAGGAAGCTGTGCATTACCCGGCCCAAAAAGTTCTCCATGGCCGCATTTGAGCAGTTCATCCCGGGTGTATGAGCTTTGATTTGTCATAAATTGGATTTGCCTTATTTTATTCACCATTCTACAGGATGGGGGATTGTAACGGAAATAAGGTGATGATGGTATGGCTTAGTTTGAGGCAGCTCAATACAAAGCCCTGTTTAAAAAAACAGGGCCTGAATGACCATTTCTGGAGTAAATATTATGCGTTAATCTGTATAGAATTTCTGATTAAAATTGATCTTAGCCACCAGAGTTTCACCTTCTGGGGTGATTTTAATGTCAAATTTAAGGGTTTCGCGGTTAGATACCTGTGACTGGGCCAGATAATAGATAGCCTCGCCATCAAGAATTTGCTTGAATTCCAGGTCTTTAATCTGCCCGGTTAAATTGCTGGCAAAACCTTTGACTTTGGCTTTAACGGGCTTTGTGGTGTCGCCATCTTTTTTCTGTATAGTGATATTAACTACCATGCGGTTATTGCGGCGAGTAAGGGAATAGGCTTTAGCTATTTCAGGCGTTAATGTGTCGCTGCGAAAAGCATTATAGTGAACGATATAGTCACCAAAAGTCTTTGAATTTTCAGCTAAAATACTGCCTGAAAACAGGCTGGAAAACAAAAACAATATACTGATAAGGAGGTTTTGACGTTGAATCATATTTATACTCTCTATTAGTGTGAATATAGGGTCTTATGCATAGACTATAACCTAAAAAAATAAAATTTGCATTTGCATTTATGTTATTTTTTTATGGGTTTTTCTCAATCATATGCTATTTATATATCAAACAAACTGTTTATAAATTCATATAGATCAAACAAACTGTTTATAAATTCAGAAATACATGTAATTGGCAAATATGTTGCTGAGAATACCCGGTTTTCTATCAATTGCTGCCAGGGATACTCTGATTAAGTATGGTTAGAATTAGGCCATTTTGGCCAGCCTTAAATAATCAGATTTGATCAGAGCATCCCTGCATAAAGGGTTTTATTTATGTTGCCACTAAAAATATAAAGGGTGCATCATGCCAGATTCAGATTATAAGTTAGACGATAAAATTAACCACTTAATTCCATTTAAAGATCTACCCGGGGGTGATCGAATTAAACTGGCCCAGACCGGTAAGCTTATAAAAATGACGATTGGTGAGACACTGTACTCCGCTGATGCTAAACATCAGATGCTGTATCTGCTTAGTGGCAAACTGGATCTATGTGAGCAATATCAGCAGCCGATGCTAATAAATCATAATTCAGCTGAAGCATTAAGGCCTGTATTTTCAGAGTATGAAGAGCAGGATACTCATATTATTATTCAATCTAACTGCGTGTTATGGCAATTTGACCGTAATCTGTTTAATCGATTAATTGAAAATGAGGTTATTGTTGATGAAAATAATATGAGCCAGCAGATAGGCTATGTGGAAAATAATATTTACAATGAAATAATGAAGGCAGTTGAAACAGGTCAGCTGAAATTACCCAGCCTACCGGAAATTGCCCTGCGTATAAAAAAAGCAGTCGAACAGTCTGAAATTGATATTGAGCATATTAGTAAAATAATGGAGCTAGATCCGGCTATATCAACGCGCTTAATAAAAGTTGCCAATAGTCCCTTAACTCGAGGTGCAAATCCCATACACAGTATGCGCGACGTGATTGTTCGCCTCGGCTTAAAGATGACGCGTAACCTGGTGTTAAGTTTTAGCGTAGCGCAGTTATTTAAAACGCAACACCCCATATTAAAAAAACAGATGAAAATATTTTATGCACATAGCATTGAAATAGCATCTATCTGTTATGCCTTAGGAACACATATAAAAACGCTGGAGTCAGATGAGCTTCTACTGGCAGGACTAATACATGATATTGGCGTTATTCCTGTAATTACATATATCGAAAAAACAGGCCTTGTGTTTTCTAATGAAGAAGAGATTACCGAGCTGATAAAATCATTGCGGGTTGCCGCCGGTATACTGGTTGTAAAATCCTGGGATTTACCCAGTAAAATGCTCAGTGTTATCACCCATGCTGAGAACTGGAATTATAATAGTGGTGATAAACTAGCCGTAGAAGATGCCGTTATTATTGCACAGGTATATGACAACTTAAGACGCAAGCAGCTTGACAATTTGCCGGATATTCATAAAGTGCCGGCATTTAAAAAACTGTTTCCGGATGAACACGACCCTGCATTTGCAATGGAAGTATTAGATCAGGCAAAAGATGAAATTAATGAGATGAAAGGTTTGTTGGGGATTTGATATTAGAAAAAGATTAAAAGCAAAAGCTATTCACCGCAGAGAACGCAGAGGTACGCAGAGAAAAACATCTTTTTATGTGTTTGCGCGTAGCGCAAACCATAAAAAAACCTCTGCGCTCTCTGCGGTTCAATCTTTTTTAAGCGTTTATTTCAGCTATTTGCAGACATTCAGACATGTCACCTTAAAAGCTACGAATAACCCCGGATACAATTCCCAGTACCTGCACCTCTTCATTTTTTAAAATGATAGGTTCCATATCAGGATTGGCGGGTTGTAATCGAATACCATCAGCTTCTATATAAAACTTTTTTAGCGTAACCTGCTCATTATTAATTAAAGCGACCACTGACTGGCCATTTTCAGCGCTCATCTGTTTTTCAACTACTATGATATCGCCATCCTGAATATTATCATCAATCATGGAATGGCCCTGAACCCGCAAGGCGTAGGTGTTTTTGCGCACCATATTGGCGGGAACCTTTACCCGATCACAGGTTTCCAGGCGTTCAATCGGCTGGCCTGCAGTAATACGGCCAAGCAATGGGATTTCTACCAGTTCTGTTATTTCGGATTCTATTTCATCTAAATCAGGTGACCAGTCTGGGTGCTGTTGTTTGGGTATCAGCAGGCTCACATTATTCATTTTAGTAACCAGTTAATGTTTTTTATTGATACTAGAGTTAAATATATGATATATCAAGCTATTCTTTCAGGGGTTAGGCTCTTCTCCGCTTTTGTGAGGTATGTATTGGTATGTCTGGAAACGTCATACTCTGTCATTCCAGCATGCTTCTAGCTGGAATCCAGTGACTTTTGTAGCAGTTAGCTTTAGCTGACGATGCGCCTGGCGATGCGAAGCGAGCCGATAACCTCAACGGCTCGCTTCGGCATCGCAACCTCATCAACCAGGCTTAATCAGAGGTTCCCTGACTCCTGCAGAAGAAACCATTTTTGTGATACTTCTTTGATATAAGGCAGCTATTCTTTTCATCTGATTCATTAATCAAGTGAACGTCTTAAACAGCTCACCAATTGAAGAGGATAGCTTTTCGGATCGCTCAGGTGATTTAACGGCTGTAAGAATGCTCTCCTGCATACCCGGAATATTAATTAAATCGACGATCACCAGATTAAAAAAATCCTGACCTTCGCCGCAGTTTGCCAGCGCTTCAAGAAATAATGCAAGGGTCTTCTGTTTTTTTAAGGCCAGCCAGCAGCGCCCTGATATGGATGCCAGAACTTCCGGGTGAGAACCCGTGTCGGTGCTTAATATTTTATCCAGAGTTAATTCCAGCTGTGTCTGATCCCGGCTGCTGGATAAAGCTCGAATGCAATGAGAAATAAAGTTTGCATCTGTGTTATCTTTTTCAAGTTCGCGGTTGGTGACATTGACAATGGCCCGGGTTATTCTCGTATCAATATTTTCATGTTCAAGACATTGCGCCAGTGCTTCAAATGGTTGAGCGGGTATTGTTTCAATGGCTTCGGCTAACAGGTCGGCATTATTATCTTCATCCAGTCTGGCGACAACATCGGCCATTCCCTGAAAACCTACAAAGGCCCACTGATCATAACCAGGTTTACCGGCCAGATAATCTTTAGTATGTTCATAGTAACTGGATGCCGGCTGCGCCAGTTGTTTTGCGGCTTTGGCATGAAAGCAGGCCATATGTTCCTGTTTGGGTTTGAAGCCGTAGGGGTTAGACTCATCCTGCTGAGGTGCTTCCGTTTTATCTTTATTAAGAAGGTGTAAAACAAAGTCATCACGAATGCCGGCGGTTAGCTTGCCCGAAGCATCCAGAGGAAAACGCAGAAACCAGATCACCAGCTCGGAGCTTTTGTCTTCCGTCCATACCAGAAAACCTAACCATGCCTGTTGCTGCAACGGTAAAGGGTAGGGGATTTCACCCTGTTCAAAACTCAGAAATTCATCGGTGGCAATTTCCTGAATTCGGCGGCCCATATCAAACACCTTAAAGCGGGTGCCCGCCTGATTCAGAAAATCTGCAATACCGTTTATCTGAGTCACTTATTTGTCCTCTTTCAGGCTGTGCAGCTCACCTGAACCAACCTGTAAAAAACGTTTGCCACTGAGAAATTCTTCTAAGGCCTGGCCTGCATGGACATAGCGCCAGCCCTGCATTAACGGGATATCCGCTTCTCCCTGCAATAACGCTTCCAGTTGCTTACGGGATGCCAGATTTAAGGGAGTAATATGGTGTTCATCTGCCTTTAATTTCAATAAAGCAGTCAGTGCGTCCAGCAGTGCATCCTCACGCATGCTTAACTTGTGGCGTTTTACATGCCTGGGCCAGAATTCCTGGCTCAACCGCAGGGCGTTATTCATGCGTTGAAATAATTGCTCGGCATCCTCCTGGCTGAGAAGTTTTCTGTTTAATGAACGCAGCTGTCTAATTTTATTCACATTGTCTGGCTTTAAACGGGCAATATCAATTAGTGCGTCATCAGATATGATTCGCCGTCTGGGGCGATTACGTTGCTGAGCCATTTCTTCACGCCAGGCGGCAACCCCCTGTAAAATGGCAAGTTTCTGGCCATGTAGTTTCTGATTGCCTTTGACTTTTTTCCAGATGCTCTGCGTATCAATCTTATATTTTGCTGGCAGGCAAAGTGCTGAAAAGTCTCCCTGTAACCATTCTAGCCGGTTTAATGCATCTAATTGCGCAATCATTTTAGGATAGGCTTTAGCCAGATAATAGACATCGCTGGCGGCATATAATAATTGCTCTCTGCTTAAGGGCCGTTGCATCCAGTCTGTGCGAGAAAGTGATTTATCAATATCAATATCCAGTTCTTTTTTGATTAAAGCCGCATAGCCAATTTGATCGCCATAACCGAGCAGCCCCGCTGCTATCTGGGTATCAAACATAGGGGATGGCAGGGTATTAAAGAGCTGATTAAATATTTCCAGATCCTGCTGAGATGCATGTAGAACTTTAGTCACATTCGGATTATTTAATAATGCCAGAAAAGGCGTAAAATCTGTGATGCCGAACGGGTCAATGCAACAGGTGTTCTCGCCATCAGAAATCTGAATTAACGCAAGTTCAGGGTAATAGGTTGTCTCGCGGTGAAATTCTGTATCAATACAAATGACTTTACTAAGTCGAATGGTGTCACATGAAAGAGCCAGTGCCTCGTTGGTATCAATATATACTATATCCATGAATAGTTACTTGTTAGTTTAAAACAGGTTATATTGTACCTATAAACAAAAAGAAAAATTTAATAATTTAATGACAACTCTCCCCAAATACACGAGTTCGCGATCAAACTGGTTCGCATTCGCAATTGTGATTTTAGTTAGCGTCATAATTGCGGTATTTCTGATTCTACAGGTAGATGCCTGGAGCCGGGCGGCTTTTAATCAGGTCAAAAATAACAGCCAGCAGATGCGCTCGGTACTTATCATGCGCGATGCGCTGCAAAAGCGCGAACTAACATTACAGCGTATGCTGAACACAAAGGCTGTACCTGAGCGTGACACAGTATCAGAGGCTATCAATCATCAGGCCGGTGTTTATGCCAGGGCGCGAGAACAGCTTAAGCAGGCCGCTGTTGATAAAACATTACCAGCAGATCTTACAAAACTGGATGAAAGGGTTGCTTCTGCGGCTGTATATCAGAATAATCTGCTAAAAGCACTGGCATATGAAAATATGGCGAGCACTGAGCTTGAGGCAATTATCTTAAAAGGGCGTAAAGCCAGTGTAGAAATTCTGAATTTATTAGATCAGATTGTAGATCGTCAGTCTGCAACATATGAGAATGTGATTACTGAATATGAGCAATCTCGTCAATATACCCTGCTAGTGATAGGCATAGTATTTTCACTGATTGCATTTGTGTTTGTGTTTGCTTTACGCCTATCCAATAAACAGTTTAAACGTATTTCCCGGCTTTCTATTCTGGATGATGTTTCAGGAACCTATAATCGTCGATATTTTGAAATGGTGCTGGAAGAAGAGTGGATGCGAAGTATGCGTGAATACACACCGCTGAGTTTACTCATGGTGGATATAGATTACTTTAAGGCATATAACGATAGCTTTGGACACCATAAAGGCGATATCTGCCTGGGCACGACAGGAAAAATATTATCGAGTCAGTTAAAAAGAGCCACTGATTCCGCCTCTCGTTATGGCGGTGATGAGTTTGCCATTGTATTGCCTAATACAAGCACAGAACATGCACGTTTGCTGGCTGAGCGCCTCAGACGCTCAGTGGAAGATGCCAGAATAAAAGCGGCAAATGATGAAATAAGCCCCTGGGTGACCGTGAGTATTGGCGTAGCCACAACCACCGCAGAATTTGAACAGTCCAGTTCAATATTAGTAAAAGCAGCGGATGCCTGCCTTTATGAAAGCAAACGTAAGGGCAGAAATCGAGTTTCAGAAATAATGATTGATGAACTGGATTAGTTAGTGTGCAAGAAAATATTATGCAGCAGGCTTTGTTTCTAAACTGTCCCCCGTGTTATTTTCTAAAAGCTAAAAGCTAAAAGCTAAAAGCATTTTTACCGCAAATGAACGCAAAGATACGCGAATTAAAACAAAAGCATTAACATGGAGTGATGCGTCATGAAAAAATAGTTCTTTGATGAAATCCCGGGAGCCTGTTTATCCTGTACAAAACTGGAAATAATTTGCGTTTATTTGCGGACAGAATACCTTTATCTTTTTTATTTGAAAATATATTTCGTGGGTATAGCCAGGTTTCTGCCCCGAATACCACACACCATTAACTGACTATCGGCTCAGGAAAATATGAATGTTAAACACAGATATTAAAGATCTGAATCAGCAATTTGAATCTATAGTAGAGGCTCTTGCATTGAGTCTTCAATCAAGTGAATCTAATGAAGCAAAGCAAACACTGCAGCTTATTCAGACATTGCGTCAGAATATACAGGTCATGTTGCGTCTTGATTCTGATATAAAAAATAATAAACAACAGCCTCTTGCGGAAGAAGAAATAACTAAAATAGCAGACTACGCATTTAATCTACTGGATGAAGTTGCCAGCCATTGCGCATCAAAGGGCATGCAGGAGCAGATGTTGCAACTGCATCGTTTGTCACTGCCGGTTGTTAGCTGGTTGAAAATACACAATGGAAAGATAAAAAAACTGGATGTAGTCGTAAATGCCATAGCCAGTTATGCAAATACCATACAGGGCAATAAACAGCTTGAGCAGTTATGCGCATTAATAAAAAATGTAATAGAGTTAACAGATGATGCAATTAAACAGGATCTGGAAGCTACCAACCCCATGCGACCCTGGAGAATATTAAATTTAAACTGGGGAATCGTTGCCACACGTACACACAATACTGAAATAATGAAATCAGTATTTGATCAGTTAATTAAAAACATACCCGCAGATGCTCAGCAGTTTTTTAATGAAGGTAAGCAGCAGATGGATGCTATTGCCTACCCTGAGCCCGTTCGAGAGTTAATGAATAAATATGCGCAGGGCTTTGGTAGTGATGGGCTATTACATTGATCAGAAGTACCCTAATTCAGGGGTTCATGATTTCGTTTTATATATAATGTTTGACAGATGTACGTTCTACCACAATAAATAACTGCTTTAACCTGTCTATTACGCCACCGCACATTTCTACTCTCTTTGCCTGTTTTGTGCACTGTTTTAATAAAAACTTTCTCTAATTCTGAAATTATGTGGTATGCATTTTTTACAGACAATATTTTTTTAAATAAAAACTAATGGTGATACATGAAATTTTTGGCTAATTTTTTTAACCTGTTCAATATTGAGCGTTCTTTTTCCGGTTAATATTTCAGACACCACGCCTTGGCTTCCTATTTCTTTTAAGTCTGATTGCTTCAAACCATGTTCTTGCATAAGATATTTTAGAGCATCTATAGGTGATGATTCATTTATTTTATGTTCCTGAGCTTCATAGTTTTCTACTAAATTACCAATTGTTTCCATAACAGGTGCTAATTTATGATTTTGGTCATTACCTATTTCGTCAATTAGGCTATCGAGTGTTTTTACTAAAGCACGATAATCTTTTTCAGAGTGCGGTACTGAAAATATAGCTTTCACTGTAGGCCATGCTTTGGATATGTTTTCTAATTGAGTATTCATGATTCTTTCCACTTCTCTTTGTCATATTCGTTATGAGTTAAAACATAACGAATATATAAGCATTGAGTATTGTAATGTATAGCGGCAATTAACCTTATTTTATTTCCACCAATATTAAACACGGCTAAGTTACCAACCTTATCAGCACTTGGAAATATTTCCCTTGAGATCATGGTGTCAGCCAACTTGATTTTGACTAGAATGACCAACTTAACAGCTCGCACAACCAGGTTAGCGGCTCATGCCACTAATATTAAAGGGCGAAGAACTCCATAATTAGATTTCAAGTTGGCTGACCCCATGATTTGTGCTAAAGCATTCAAGCTTCGTTGTTGCTTATGGTTTATAACCGTTTGATTGACTTGCTATGGGTTTTATACCACAATTAGGTATATATTGGTACTTTGGAGGTGAGCAATGGCTAAAAATACCAGCATAACACTGGGTGAACACTTTGATGGTTTTATAACGGGTCAGGTTAAAAGTGGTCGCTTTGGTTCCGCGAGCGAAGTTGTAAGAGCGGGGCTTAGGCTGCTTGAAAATACAGAAACAAAACTTGAAACCTTGAGACATATGCTTAATGAAGGCGAGCAAAGCGGTATTGCTGATTATGACTATGATGAATTTATTGCTGAGCTTGATAGTGATAAATGAAACCATTTGTGCTAACCAGGGAGGCGAAAGAAGACCTGAGAAAAATTGCCAAATATACCAAAAAACGCTGGGGGCGAGACCAGCGTAATTTGTATACCAGGCAATTTGATGATGCTTTTCATTTATTGGCAGAGTCTGCTTCAGTTGGCAAGCAATGCGATTATATTAAAGATGGTTACAGGAAATTTCCTCAGGGTAGCCATATTATTTTTTATCGCGAAGGCGCGAAAAGTAAAGTAACAATTATTCGTATCCTTCATAAAAACATGGATATTGAATCAAAGTTTGTAACCCCATAACACTGAGTTCAACTGACCGAAAAGTTACGTAGATTTTGTGGCATTATAGCGAAGCGTCACAAAAGATGCGTAACTTTTTGGGTCAGATTGAAGCTCCCCCCATGATTTGTGCGATCACCTAATCTGGTTATAACCGATCACTGATTCTGGATTTCCAGAATCAGTGATCGGAATGCCAGAATCGGTGATCAGGTATTTCCAGAACCCATGATAACGCGTTGATTTAACATAATTACTGTTAATCTCCAGGTATTTTTTATCCGGAGGAATCAGACAGTGGCAAAAAAGAGGTTATTAATGCGTAAAATCAAAGAAATTCTACTACCTTTAATAAAAACATTATTTGCTACCGCATTAGCCGCTAATTTTACTTTTTGATTTATTACCTCAGTTTTCAATTATTGATATAAATTGGAATCAACAGTTTTGTCGCTAAACGGCACTATCTCAAATTTCTCGTCAAACTTAACTAAGGTGCTAACCAATTTACTCAACACTGTTGAGTCGCCCTTAAGGGTAGCTTCTTTCGACTCAATCAGATCTGTTAATCGAGCTTGGCCTAACAATATTTTTGTAAAACCATCGCCATCTAATTTAATCGTTGCATCGGCTGACTTAATAGGCTTATCAACCAATATATTACTTAAGTTACCATTTGACATCTCAACAAAAAAAATTTCATCGTCAACAACGATATTCATTGAAAATGGCTTGTATTGAGCTTTTAGCGCATCAACTTGAACGGCGATGTAATCTAGTAACATACCTGGATCCATTTCGGAGAGTATATCAGCAGAAGCCGATTTAGGAGCCCCTGGTGTTACCTTACCTAAACGCAATTCTTGTGCGCCGGTTAAGTAAATATTTCGCCATCCAGCTCCTTCTGCTTGATATCCCATCTGTTCATAGGCATCCGCCAACATGGCTCTTGCCTCAAGGTTATCGGGATCCGCTTGTACAACTTTGTTTAGTACACTAGCTACAAAACGATAATGGCCACCAATAAAATCCTTCTTTGCTTTTTTCAGAATGGCGCTGGCTCCCCCCATGTACTCAACAAACATGGTCGACTCGGCTTTAACTGGCAGTGGATTTAAGTTCGCTGGATTCATATCAAAATAACCCAGGTACATGTTATAAACAGCTCGTGCGTTATGAGAGTATGTACCGTGGTAACCATTGGTATGCCATGTTTTTTGAATACTTTCTGGCATAACCTCATATATTTTATCGCCTAAATCTTGTAGTACATAACCATTATTAGCGAGTCTCAGAGTTTGGTTGTGAGTAAAACCGTAAGCATCTCGCTGCATTTTCAAGTAATTAACAATTTCTTGAGTTGACCATATGGGCGCCGAGTGGGCTGCAAACAATACCTCTACCTCACCTCCCCACATGGTAACCATTTGATTTATTTTCTTGGACCATTTTAAGGAGTCTCGTACTTTGGCGCCTCGTAATGTGTAAACGTTATGCATACCCTGATACGTTACCTCGCCTGTCCATAGCGCCTTCATTGAAGGTATATAAGTCACCATCTCTGACGGCGCTTCAGTTCCAGAGGCATCGAGGAAAACCATTTTTAAACCATCAATTGTTAAGTTTTCCACGTCACTCTTTAGATTTAGTTCATAATCAGGGGTGACATAAGTAATTTCCCCCGTAGATATACCTTTAGACAGAGCTGCATCCACAATACCATGTTTGTTACGCATCAGCGTTGCTCCATATTGATAGGCAGCTCGACGCGACATTGCATTGCCCGCTAATACATTTTCATCTACGGTTTCTTTGGTAATATTTTTAGAACCGTAGACTTTAACCCTTGGAAATGCTTCTTTAATTGCTCTTGCGCCGCCAAAATGATCGGCGTGGGAATGCGAGTAAAGCATTGCTACAATTGGAAGATCGCCACCTTCGGGTACATTATTTAGAAAAAACTTCAGTGACTGTGCAGCAGCCTCTTTAGTTGTCAGCACATCGTAAACTATCCAGCCTGTTTTTCCTTTAATAAACGAAAGCGATGCAAGGTCTGCCCCGCGTATCTGGTATATTTTACTGGGCAAAACTTCATAGAGACCTTCTGCCTTTTGGTTTAACACAGCTTGCCTCCATAGCGAGGGGTTTACGGTTGGTGGTGATTTGTCCGCGGAATTATCACTGATAAAATTGAAGCTATTGCGAATAATGTCACCCGTTTTTTGGTCGAATTTCGCAATTAGTCCTTTGTCATTATTCTCGAAGGCTCGAACATCATTAAAGTTTAATGTTGCAGCGTAAGCTTCATTTGCCTTCTGTGTTTGTTGTGTAGCGGGTTTGCCGCCGACACCTTTGATTGAAAGATTATGTTCTTCTGCGTATGTTGCAGTGCTTGTTGAAAATAGCGCTGCATAAAATAATATTTTGTATCTAAATTTCATAAGTACACCTTACAATGATTGTGAATTAGTTAAGAAAAAAATTTAAATTAGTATAGTTTCTCATTCATTAAACCTAAAAATAGTCGATTACCACAGGTTGCCTGACGCCTCGCCTCAGTCGCCCGGCATAGCCGAGTCGAACTGGAGGCGTTTGTTATGTGTTGATTGCACCATGCTGGATGCATAGTAACCTGGATATGAGGGAATGACTGTTTTCGGCCACGGAGCGACATTCCCCACCTTCCTGTGAAGGTCAGCTGCAATACTCAAAGCAGTCATTCAGGTACAGGTTGCAAAGGACAAAGAGTGGACCCCTATCAGGAGAACAAAATTAAGGGCTCATGCAGCCAGTTTTTCAGCATTAGTTAGTCTGTTTTATTTCTTCGGCGTGTACCAGATCGGCGAACTATAGGCCCGGTCCTGAATTGATTCGGGTGCACCCTTTGGAATTTTCAGCTTAAAGAAGGCCGCATCATACGTACTCCAGCGTGGAACTGGTATTTCGAGAACCCGCGCGTAGTAGAATGCTTTTTGCTTTGGATCAAATTCCGGATCCGTCCACACTTTTGCCAGTTGGACTGCGCCAATAGTATTGGTGAAACTTGCGCTGGCAACATCAACAGTGGAACCGACGGCTTTTACGCTGCCATCGGCTTTAATTTTGCGCTGCCCGGACATGACAACATTAAACACCTTTTCGTGTGTTTTCCCTTTCTTATCGAGCCATCCTTTAACTATCTGGATACGATCCAGATTCGCACCTTCCGGATCTTTCAGGGCCAACAACATAAAGGTCGGTTTTTTACCTCGCGGGGCTGCTTTCAGATCACCGCCCATAGGCACACCTTTTTCGTAGCCTATGGCCGCATAGTTCTGGCGGTGAACGTCATTGGCTTTAAAGTTCCAGCTGCCGAAGAAACGTAATCTTATTCGCGAGCCTGTGGTTGCATATACTTCTTTGCGATGGAGGCTGTCCCAGAGACTTTCGCGGGTATTCTCCCTGGACCAGACGGCAGCCAAACCACTGGCACCCAGATCAATATTCATAACCGATAACGATGGGTCTGTCGGAGCTGCAATCAGCGTTTTCTCAAAACGCTTAAGGCTGGGTTCGGCAAGATTCGCCTTGCCAAAGTTATTCTCCTCCGTGGACGAGGGGATACCATTGTGCGCATCGGTACTGCCGATCAAGCCGAACTTGAAGGGGTTGGTGCCCAGCCTGCTTTCATAACCGAGACCCTGGCGAAGGGCCGCACGGCTGTATTCGTATTGCAGCATCTCGTTGGTTTTGGGGAATTTACCGGATAAATTACCTTTGTCTATCGTTTCAAAATCTGCAAAGGCATCATCAGGGGAAAGAAAACGATGGGTCTCTCCGTCGCCCTTGATTTGAGTCGTTTCGTAGATCGGTTCCCAACGTGAGCGTGTTTTAACGTAGGCTTTATCGAGAGGCTTGCCCGAAAATGTTGTCGGCGCAAACATCGTACCGTTGCTAAAATTGCCGTTATGGGGGATGGCAAGCACCTTGCCACCGGTTTTTTTCTGATAAGCCTCAAGGTATTTCCACAGCTCTTCCGGATCTTCTGAATCATAGAGAGACATCGGAATAATTTGGCTGACTTTATCGGCACCATCCCTGAAGACGACGTTGCGATGCAGGTTATTGCCGCCGGGCATGGAGGTCCATTCAAAACCGTGGAAGGCAGTAAAAACGCCTGGCTGGTTGTATTTTTCGGATGCTTCAACAAGATCCGTCCAGGCTGTCCGGGCCATTACCTCGCTTTTTATCACGTCTTCACCAGTACCCGTTGTCGCCACCCATTCGATAAAGGCATCGTAACCATTGCCTGCCTTTACCATGTCGTGCCATTTTTTTGCAGCAGGGTTGTCCAGAACAATTTTATCGGAACGTGCAATAAACGGTGCCAGCCCTAAATTTTCAGCATGGTCCGAAATAAGTACAAAATCCAGAGGCCTCTTTAGTTGTACAAGTAACCCGGTAGGGCTGGTGATAGTTTCACCCTTGGCAACACGGTAAGCCTGTTCGGGCGTAGTTGTATTACCAACCATCCCGGCATCGGCAGAATAGGAGGTGTGTAAATGCGTGTCGCCGAAATAGACATTCTGTGGGAAGGACTGATTGACGTAGGGTGAGTAATTTTTCTCACCAGCATGGCTGTAGCCAGCCGCAGTGAGTGCTATTCCACAGACAGATAGTGCCAGGGTTTTATTCCATTTTATTTTCATGCTCACCTCATGTGCGATGTGATAAATATTTATTTTTGCAGCATACAACAGAGGCATACTACTGTCTATTTCAGCTACTAATTTCAATGGTAGACCTTCGGGTTTTTTCCCTATTAGTGAGTAGTCGGGTACATTGGAATATGCTTATACTCATCGAATATAGATAATAATTTTAATGCCTTACTACTGGCAATATCTTTTGCTTTTAGAGAGCCTTCGTAATACTGGGAAAATTTGTTAGCAGAAACTGTCAATGTAACATCTGCCGGACGATAGTTGGATTCGACATTTTCTACAAATTCGGCTACAGAATTACGAATATCAAGCCCCGCTGTTTTACCATCAATATTGAAGATCAAAAAGGCACTCACACCTTTGGATTTTTCTGGATTAATACGAGTTCGAAGGTAATTCACACCACGAATGACATCAGATTCAATAAACCCAGCACTCTGTGTGCCCGTTATTGTAATATCTTCATTACCTTCCAGACTCAATGCTGCTTCAATGTAGAAATTTCGAACAATCAAACCTTCACTATACTGACCTAGTTTGCGGAAGGTGTCAGCTAGTGCCTGGCGCGAGTTTTTGTTAGCAGGGTCTGAAAAATACAGATAGCTTGCTAACTGTTTCGCCCATAAATATTCAGCCTTGTTATAGGCTTTTTTCCAGCTCGCGTGCATTTTATCCATGCCTCCTGCTAACTGAATCATATAGTCTGCTTCGACTTTTTTAGGCAGGTTATGGATATCTTCTGCATAGCCAGAGAACCAGCCATGGTTACGGACGGGGTACATTTCAGGATAAGTTTCCCATTGACCATAAAATTGATTCACATAAGGTGATGAATCAATCAAGGCTTGTGGCAACTGTATATGATGTTTTAGTTGATCTGGAGCTATACCCTGATTGGTTAAGCGAATCGATTGATCGTAGATATAGGCCATTGAATCAAGTACAGCGTTTATGGTTTGAGTAATATTATCTTTACCTTTAAGTATTTTGCTACCCGCTCCTACAGTTAAAATATACTTTGGTTTTAGATCGCGTATCTCACGTAGCGCCGCCATCCAAAGCCCAGGATGACGAAAGCCATCGCCACGCAGAGTGTACGTGTTGGTCATCGGCCACAACACATTATCAATCACCAGGTCATATTTCGGAATAT
>QIDK01000253.1 GCA_003228405.1 Gammaproteobacteria bacterium
CTGTTGTAGTATCTTGTCAGTATGATGATTGCCCTTTGTGGACAAATCATTATTATATTTTTTTATTAATAATTTAAGCTGCTCATATATAACCGTATCATTTTTTGTACCCAGCTCCTGTATTAAGCGTGACATTTCTCCATCAAATGAATTCTCTGCGGTTCCACTTTTAGCAAAAGAAATTAGCAGTACAAGTGACAAGGCGCACCTACATAATAGATGTCCCGTCCGTTTGCGGTGGGGAGGGGTATTTTCAATTTGGTTATATCGGAAAGTAAATTGGTTGGTATGCAAAGCAGGGTCATGCAATGGCAGTAACTTATCCAATAATTTAATGCGGACATCGAATAAAAGCATATTATTACCTCCGTGCTAAGGCCTGTATTTCGTTGTATGTTAGTTACAGGCGTTCCAGTAGAAGTTATGACTGAAAACTAATCAAGGATACACAACTACGTTTGAACTATATTCAGTCATAAACCATTTTTTAAAATTGCCAATCAGTTCACAATACTGGCGTAAAAATATTAAAAGTCAGAATATTTTATCCTGGAGATGTTGTTCCCATTAAACCTGTTCCAGTTGGTTTTGTGCCTTGTATTTGCAGATGTTTCTACAGATAAAATTAAGAAAAATATAGATAAACAATGAGTTAGCGATAGAATTAGTCATAACCTGATCCTTGCAAATAGTATTCGCTATATGAAAAACAGGATCAATCAAACAACAGGATATTAATATAAAGTAATATTACAGAGTATCCAATCCAAAATTTAATTTAGAATAAAAAAAGCAATACAGTAAACGCTGTGAGAAATGTATTTTATTATTCTTAACTGAAATTCATATTTAGATAATTTTTTGTTTAAACTATATTATTTTATTCAACGTGTCAACAAGTGAAGATCATTTTAATCGAACCGAGTTCTGAGAAGAAGAGAGTTCTGGTCGCATCATCAAATAAGATCTCCATAATAATCACATGAGATTGCTCAAAAGACATGAATTGTTATTCTGGCATAGTTATTAATTGTGAAGAACTTATTGCGCTATTTGTCTGAAAAATTATTCTGATTTCCATTAACTATATCTAACCTGTTCTGGCATGTAATTGATTATTCAAGATTAAAGCCTGAGTCTCTGAGTTTGTGGGTCCTGCATGGCCTGTTCCCAGGCGGGGGTGAAAAACTCAACTAATCGGTTTGTGCGATGTTTGCAATCAGATTCTAATGCTGTATTTTTTGTACTGTCGGCTTTAAATATAAAACTGGACCGATCAATCAGCAAAAATGATATACCTGTGCTCTGATATTCCTCGGGTGTATTGCGTATTTGCATGGAGGATGTTAGTTGCTGTGTCAGGCGAATTAGCTGGTGGCCGTAGTGAATAGCTGATGATGTGTCGGCAGCTAAAATTTGAATTTGTGCGTGTCGATTGCCTCTGCAAAAACTCAACAGAGTTTGTCTGAAAAGCTCATTATCATATAGTTTATGTTCCAGGTCTGGTGTAAATATTTTTATGCTTCTTAAGGCGGTTGTAGACAGATGAATGACAGATTCCGAAATTTCATCAGTGCTGCTTAGCTGAATGTCGTTTTCTGTATTGCCCTGGCGGACAAAGCTTGTTGTGTTGAATATTGACATGATTTTTATCTGGTTTTAACAGAATAATTAATTGTTATCTCGTCTGGTATTAATTAAATAAAGCAACAGGTTTTTCGTCATGCATGCGCAGGCAGGTATCCAGCGAGTTTGAGTAGATAAAAGCCACTGGATTCCGGCTCAAAAGCATAGGGAATGACGCCTTAAATTGCTTGTTTTTTTTATTCTACATTCATATTTACTACTGAATCAGATGGGTAGTATACCTGCTTTATATTAGATAAACAGTTTCTCCTGTAGGCGTTAGCTTTAGCTGACGATGCCCAGGCGATGCGAAGCGAGCCGATAGCTATAATATGGTTTTAACGGCTCGCTTCGCATCGCAATAATTATCGTCAGCTTAAGCTAACGCCTACAGGTGCTATTTTTCTATCGCTTATAACACTATCCTTTATTTCTGATTCAGTAATAGCTGTTATATTAAATTTATGCGGACAGAAATATGTCTTCGCAGTTATGACGAGTAAGTAGGGCAGCATTGTCTGAAATAAGCCGGTACATTTTTAAATTATGTGCCTCTAGTCTGGATATTACAATAATATTATATACTATGTGATATTGAAGAGATAATTAAACCAACGCTTATAAAAAACCGTCATCCCCGAATGCCTGTGTCGGAGATCCAGTGTCTTTGGGTGAAACCAAAACCACATTCCTGAATGCGGATATTTACTTTAAGTGCATATGCATGGTTTTATGTGGAATGCCTGCATCCATAAATTCTTCTGAGCAGACGATAAAACCGTGTTTTTCATAGAAGGGTACGGCGCTGGTTTGTGCATGTAAATAGACTTTAGCCAGGTTTTTTTTAGCGGCAATTATTAATAATTCTTTTAATATGGCGCTGCCTATACCTGTTTGACGGCAGGGGTTTAAAACGGCCATACGGCCTATGTGTCCATCGGGTTTGATACGGCCTGTAGCGACAGGCCTGTTTTGATTGTCGGTTACCAGAATATGCGTGCATTCATTATCGAACTCATCCCATTCAAGTTCCTGTGGTACTTTTTGCTCTTCTATAAATACTTTTCTGCGGATATTGCTTAAAGCCGTTTTGTTCTTTTCCCAGCTTGTTATTTTTATATTATAATTCAACATTTTCCTGTTAGTTCGTATTAAATAGCCTGTGATGAATGGTGGAAATGGCTGGTATTATTTATATTTCATATCGAGAAGAAAATCAGCATAACATTTCGTCATTCCAGCGAAGGCTGGAATCCAGTGACTCTAATAATCTGACAGACACTGGATACCTGCCTTCGCAGGTATGACAGATCAATGAGTCGTGCTGGTGATGATTCGTTTTCAGGTGTTTTAAAATACCTTCTATTAAATTTTTGCTAAGCGATTGTAACTGTTGCGTTAACTTTATAAAATACTAACTGCAGGCTTGATATTGCGTTGCAGGTTGGTGGTGAGCTTGCGAACCCCAACAATAAAGGTATGATCTGCCAGAGCTGTTGGGCTTCGTGCCTCAGCGCCAACCTACGAAAAATTAGCTATTGTGGTTATTGTTCCCACGGATGACCGTGGGAACCAGAGGGTATAGCTTATTATTCTAGATAAATAGAACCGGAGTTATACAGGTCCAGTAATAATTTCTGTTCTAAATTAGTTGCTGTTTTAAGTAAATCATTTTCTATTATTCTGTTTTTACAAAGTGACTCAGCAAATAATTTTGAAACAGAGTAGTCATTGCCGTCAATAAACAAAGATGATTCTTTAGCTTTATTTATAAAAGCAAAACGGCTGGCAGGGTGACGTTTTAATATTGCGCCGTTTTCTATTTTATTGATCAGCTCATTGATTGTTGTAATCTGTTTTTCAGGTGCTTCAGTGTATTCGGATTTAGGATCGCTCATAAAACGACCAAACCAGCGATCAATTTCCCCGTGTTGCGGATTTAAATATTTATAAAATATTGTTTTAATGCGATTTATCGCATCTTGCGTGATTTCCGATGGCTGAGACTGCCGTTTTAAATCCGTATCCTGATAAGTAAATTCAGGGGGCAGGTTCTGGGTGATATGTGCCATAAAATCATTTAACAGGTCGGCATGGCTCACCGCACGATAGCCTACTGAAAAACTGATGCTTTCACCCAGAGAAACACCATAATGGGAAACATGGGGTGGAATATAGATCATATCACCGGGTTCTAAAATCCATTCCTGTTCGGCATTAAATTCTTTTTGAATTCTTAAGGGTGTGTCGGCTACCTGGTTATCTTCGCTGACATCAGCGCAGCTAATTTGCCAGCGGCGCCTGCCTGTTCCCTGAATAATAAATACATCATATAAATCAAAGTGCGGGCCGACGGAGCCCTGATCTGCCGCATAACTGCACATTAAATCGTCAAAGCGCCAGTCAGGTATAAAGCTAAACAGGTCGGGCAGCCAGGCAAACTCGGGCACAATTTTTTCCAGGTCATTGAGTACCAGCGTCCAGTGAGAGTCGGGTAAGTCAGAAAATGTGTCTTCATTCATTGGGCCGAAGATGGGCTGCCAGGGGTGCTCGCCCTGTTTTTCTATGATAATGCGTGAGTTAACATCTTCTTCACAGGATAAACCGGCGAGTTCATCTGCATCGATGGGGCACTGGAAATCAGCAAAGGCCTGGCGTACTACCAGCACTTTTTTTTGCCAGTATTCATCGAGGAATTCTTCGGGGGAGAGTTGACCTAGTGGATTAAGTGAGTTCTGCATAAGTAATGAATAAAGATTATTTCTTTTATTGACTGGTGTGTGGTCTTAGGGGCAAGTGCCTGATATCTGGAAGATTTTTTTAATCTCCCCATTGTTTTTCCTGCCGACACGTGTATCGTAATACGATATACTTATCGACGAAATTGTCAATAAATTTAAAGGTATGTAAGTAAGGCAGAGTATTTCATGAGTAAAGCCAATTAACTGTATATTTTTACACACTATGAATACTATCTTCTATAAAAATCCTAAAACTGACATGTTTGCACAAAACTGGCGCACAAGCAGGCATTTTCCGTACATCTGGCCTGGTCTTCTGCTTTGGTCACTTATACTGTGTGTGCCTGCAGGAGTTCCGGTAAATTGTATGCGGCAGGTTTATAGCCACATTTGAAATTAATGCTATAAAATTTAATATGAGGAATATGCTGTTAATGGAATCTAAACTACTGGATTCACTCAATACGATACAAACCCCGGAAGGCA
This sequence comes from Gammaproteobacteria bacterium, assembly GCA_003228405.1. GTDB lineage: Bacteria > Pseudomonadota > Gammaproteobacteria > SZUA-229 > SZUA-229 > SZUA-229. The sequence goes on from QIDK01000253.1 coordinate 4,854, forward strand.
TTGATATTCACTTCAGAGTTGCGGGCATATGGCCGCGCAGTGTTGCCTGGCTTATTGACCTGATAATTCGTGTGATTTTATATATTGGCTTGAGTATGATAGCGGGTACATTAGGTGATTTTGGTGCAGGCCTTATGTTGCTTGGCATTTTTCTAATGGAATGGTTTTATCCGGTATTGTTTGAAGTTTTGAATAAGGGTGTAACACCGGGGAAAAAATCTCTGGGTATACAGGTGTTAAACAGTGATGGTACACCGATTGGCTGGTCATCATCATTGTTACGTAATATTCTTAGAACGGTAGATTTTTTACCTGCATTTTATGGTTTAGGTTTTGTCTCTATGTTGATGAATGATCGTTTTCAGCGCCTCGGTGATTTGGCCGCAGATACCATTGTTGTTTATAATAATAATGTAACTATGTTGCAACAGATCGCAGAGCATTCTCCGATTAAACCAGCTGCGGATTTAAAGCTTAAAGAGCAGCAGGCAATTATTCTTTATGGAGAGCGAGCAAATCAACTATCTGATGAGCGTTTAAATGAACTGGCTGAAATCTTAAATTCGCTAGATGTTGAGCACAGAATGAGTAAAGATAAATTGCTGGGCATAGCCAATGGATTAACAGGTCGGCAATGAAGCAGTCTGTATTTGAAAAACAGTATCATAATTTCTGGCTTGAGCTGGAACAAAGTCTGGGTATAATTTCGGTAACCGTGTCTAACGAGGCGGATTCCAGCAATAAAAAAAGCAGAAATAAAAAAACCGCTAAAATGGATATGGGTGAAAATTTTCCAGAAAATTATCGCCTGCTATGTCATCACCTTTCATTAGCCAGATCACGTCATTATAGCCCTTTACTGGTTGATCGGCTGGAGAAGCTGGTTATTAATGCGCATCAACTTTTTTACCAACGCAAAACTCATTTATTATCATCTATACTTATTTATTTTACTTCAGGCTTTGCTCAGTCGGTGAGAAAAGAATGGCGCTGGGTAGTGTTATCTGCAGTTTTATTTTTTGGTAGTTTTCTGGGTATATTGACGACATTGCAGTATTACCCTGATATGGTTTATAACGTAATCTCTGCAGAGCAACTGGCACAGATGGAATCAATGTATGACCCGAAGCAGGATAAAATTGGTCGCGAACGAAACTCGGGAACTGATTTTCAGATGTTTGGGTTTTATATTTTTAATAATACGGGCATAGGGCTTAAAACCTTTGCCAGTGGATTATTGTTTGGTATTGGCTCTGTTATCATAATATTATTTAATGGGCTGACCATTGGGGGAGTTGCCGGTTACTTAACTTATATAGGTTATGCATCAACTTTCTGGCCTTTTGTTTCAGGACACAGTGCGGCGGAATTAACGGCAATTGTTCTATCTGGTGCGGCAGGTTTTAAACTGGGTTTTGCCATTATTTATCCAGGCCGAAAAAGCCGTTTGCTTTCGCTACGGGATAGTGCCCGTGAAGCTGTGTTTATGATGTATGGTGTGGCTAGTCTGTTTATTATTGCCGCATTTATTGAAGCCTACTGGTCATCCATGTCTGATATTCCTGCCATGTTTAAATACAGTGTTGGTCTGGTTAACTGGCTACTGCTGCTTGTGTATTTTTTATTTGCGGGTCGACAACGTGCAGCTGGATAAAATAATAATTGCTCTCAGACAGCGTTCACCCTGGGAGGCTATGGATCTGGGTGTTATGGTTATGCGCAGATTGTGGCCGATTATTTTTTTCCCCTGGCTTATTTTAATGTCGGCCACATTGGCTTTTGTGATATTTGCCGAATATCAGGGTTACTGGTGGTTTGCATCTCTGTTTATGTGGTGGCTAAAACCCGTATATGAAAGCATGATTCTGCATATTATAAGTAGAGGAATTTTTGGCGAATATTTAACAACATCAGATGTATTCTCTTCAAGTGGGCAATGGTTAAAAACCGGCATATTAACAACGATTCTGTGGTGGCGTTTATCTCCCTCGCGTTCATTTAATATGCCTGTTCACTTATTAGAGGGCCTGGATGGAGCTGCTCGAAAAAAACGTTTAGATGTATTGCATCGAGCCACAGGATCACATGCATTAGGAGTTACCGTTATTGGTATTCATTTTGAATATGTGCTGGCGATGACATTATATATACTGCTGTTTTTTATCGCACCTGATACATCAACTGAATATTTTAATTCGATGCTTGAAGACGCTAGTGATCAAACTTTATGGCTTATTACAGGCTCTGTCATTTATGCCCTTACCCTGTTTATACTGGAGCCTTTTTACGTGGCTACTGGTTTTATGCTTTACCTGAACCGGCGTACACAGCTGGAAGGCTGGGATATAGAGCTGGACTTTCGCAAACTGGCAAAACGATTAGAAGATTCGCATGGGACTTTTGTAAAGGAAAACACCCGTGCATAGAAAATTTATTATAATTTTCTGTTTACTATATAACATAAACTCAGGCCATGCTGAATCAAATACCAGGCGACCTGAAATTGCAGATACAAGGCAGGATATTCAAATATCCAGATCTGTAATTAAAGATATAAAATCAGACAAACCCTTTGTTAATATTGAACAGGAAAGAGTCTGGGATTTTCAAAAAGATAAAACTGAGTCAGCTGATCCTGATTTGCAATGGCTGACTGAGCTTATAAACTTTGTTTCTATGTTAATAGAAGCGGTGCTCTGGTTTATTCCCGTTGTCATTATATTTTATCTTTATCGATACCGTGAATACTGGTTGAATCTAATGCAGGGCAGTCGTGTTAAGCAGTCACGCCCTGAATTACCTGAAGCCCTGTTTGGGCTGGATATAAGACAGCAAAGCCTGCCAGATGATATTGAAAATACGGCTCTTGAATTATGGCAGCAGAAACAGTTTCGCGAGGCGGTAAGTTTATTATATCGTGGCTCTTTGCTGGCCTTATTTAAGCAGTATCAATTTGAATTACCAGCGGGAGCAACCGAACAGGATTGTATTTATCAGATTGAATTAAATGCAAAAAAACAATCTGCAGATTCTGCATATAATGAGTCTGTTTTCACTGACCTGAGTATTACCCGTTTTAAGGAACTTACTCGGTTATGGATTAGCATTGCCTATGCGCATCAAATACCGGATGAAACAGATTTTAGAAATATGTGCAATGACTGGAACCGCTATTTTGCCGCGTATGAGAATGCAGACTAATGGCGATAATCGTTGGTAAATCAGGGTGAATAAAACTAACTCAAACAGGCTTAGCTATGCTGTATTAGTGCTGGTAATAGCAGGGCTCGCAGGCTGGGCCTATGCAAAACTGGATTACCATTTTGAAGAAGTTGATAAAGGTTATGAGGGTGAAGCGCGTAGTAATCCCTACCTTGCGGCTGAGTTTTTTCTACGCCAGATGGGGCAGCCAGCAGAGCAGATTAAACTGTTCTCAGCTGAACCCGGCTTATTAAATTCGGATGATACACTGTTGATACCCGGTGTGCGATTAGCGTTTGATTCTCGCCGATCTGCTAAAATACTTGACTGGGTAGAGCAGGGAGGGCATTTAATTATGACGGCTAAACCACAATATGAAGATGATAGCGCTAATCGAGATCATATACTGGATAAGTTAGCTATCGTTATAAAAAATGAAAGTTATGATGAAGCGCTGCAAAAAGACCCGGTTAATTTAGATATAGAAGACGAAGATGACTTCTGGCAGGTGGATTTTGATGATTCCCTGGTGATTGAATTCACACCTGAATTCAATCAACAAATTATCTGGTCAATTTCAGATGAAGATAGAATGCACGGGGTACAGATAAAACTGGGCAATGGCAGGCTTACGTTATTATCCGAGATGAGAATGTTTCGTAATGATTATATAGATAAATATGATCATGCCGCGTTTTTATTTTCCCTGTCTAATGATCAGTTAATAAGCAGTGATACGGGTGTGTTTTATTATTCACTGTTTGAAGCTCAGGGTTCTTTATTACTATGGCTATGGAAAAATGCACAGGCCCTGTTAATATCGCTGATAATTTTCGGGGTAGTTGTTCTATGGATGTTAATACCCCGCTTCGGGCCGTTAATTAATGTGCAGCAACCTGTAAGAAGACAGTTTATGGACCATCTTAGCGCCTCAGGCAATTATCACTGGCGCCAGAAACACTATGTTTACTTATTAAGTGAAGTAAGAAAGCAGTTGAGTATGCGGGTTAAAATAAAGCACCCTGAATGGGTTAATTTAAGCAAACAGAGTCAGATAAGTCATTTTGCAGAACTCAGTCATCTGCAGGCTGTTGCAATTGAAAGCGCTTTATTCGATAACGATATCAAAAAGATAAATGATTTTGTAAATACAATTAAGCTACTGGAAAAAATGAGGAAATCTTTATGAGTTATGATGATTTAGAGGACGATGCTGCTCAGCCAGTTCAAAAAAATGTATCGCAAAAAAGTACATCACCGATAAGTGAATCAGACTTACAGCTTATTGAGCAGTTAAAACAACAGATTAATGCTGTATTTATAGGCCAACGGGATGTTGTAGACCAGGTAATGGTGGCTTTACTGGCCGCAGGCCATGTGTTGATTGAGGGGGTTCCCGGGCTGGGTAAAACTCTGCTGGTTCGGTTACTTGCAAAATCAATTAGCGGGGAGTATGCGCGCATACAGTTTACCCCTGATTTGATGCCGAGTGATATTACCGGGCATATTATGTTTGATAATGAAACCAGTAAGTTTCGAATTAGAAAAGGCCCGGTATTTACAAATTTATTGCTGGCGGATGAAATTAACCGGGCACCGGCTAAAACACAGTCTGCATTACTCGAAGTAATGCAGGAGCATCAGGTAACCCTGGAAGGAGAGGCACTGCCGGTACCCGAACCTTACCTGGTCATGGCAACGCAGAACCCTATTGAGCAGGAGGGTACCTATCCATTACCTGAAGCGCAACTGGATCGTTTTATTATAAAAATAAAAATCGATTATCCACAACTAGACGAAGAGCATCTAATGGTAAAAGCGGTGACGGCTAATCAGGTAGGTGACCAGTTTTCAATTAATAATATTCATCAGCAATTTAAGCCCGAAGATATTGTGCGCCTGCAACAACAGGTGGCAGGGGTTGCTGTTGATGATGAAGTCTCCCGCTATGCGGTTGCAATCGTAAGAGAAACACGTAACTGGCCCGGCATATCAAATGGTGCCGGCCCCCGTGGTGGTATTGCTATTATTCGATGTGCACGCGCCTGGGCATTTATACAGGGGCGCGATTTTGTTACACCCGATGATGTAAAGCATGTTGCATTGCCGGTGCTGCGTCACAGAATTATTTTATCACCGGAAATGGAACTGGAAGGCATGCATGCAGACAGAGTAATTGCTGTGCTGTTAGACAAGGTAGCGGCTCCACGTAAATAATCAGGGGTTTCCCTAAGCCGCTGGATCTCCGACATAAGCATTAGGAGATGACGAATTTTTAGTTTGCTATTTTCATGTCTCATTTAATCGGTTGCATGTTCATAGCATGATATATCAGGCCTACAGCTAATATTTTAAAAAGTTAACAGGACAGCAGTGATTAAATATATTAAATTCAAACCCGCCAGCCGCCTGTTTCATCTATCCATTGTGCTGATAGTACTCGGCCTGATAAGCAGTATCTGGGCAGAACTTTGGCAGCTGTGGTTTATTAGCGTCATTATTATTCTACTCATATCATTATTTGATTTATGGCGTGTATATAACACCCCTGCGCCCACGATTAAACGCAATATTACAGGTTCTTTATCCCTGGGTATTGTTCAGCAGGTACAGTTAATAATAAAAAATAACAGCCAGACTAATTTAGTGGTTGATATTTATGATCACTTTCCAGAGCAGGTAGAAGTAAATGGAATGCCGAGGCGCTTATATTTAGATAGCCATGAAGTTGCAGAATTAAGTTATCAGTTAAAGCCATTGCAACGGGGTGATTTAACATTGCTGCAAACTGAATGTCTTGTTTTATCGCCGCTGGCATTGTGGCGCTATCAACACATGCTGCCGGTTTTTAATGAGGTGCGCGTTTATCCTGATTATGCACCGGTCATTGAATATGCATTATTAGCGACTGAAAACCATTTAAGTATGATGGGTATTTTAAAGCATCGCCGCCGCGGTCAGGGTATGGATTTTCATCAGCTACGTGAATTCAGGGAAGGTGATAGCATTAAACAAATTGACTGGAAAGCTTCATCGCGCATGCGTAAGATGATTGCCCGTGAATATCAGGATGAACGGGATCAGCAAATTATTATTATGCTGGACTGTGGTCATCGCATGCTGGCACAGGATGGCAATCTGTCTCATTTTGATCATAGTTTAAATGCCGTATTACTGTTATCCTATGTAGCCCTGCGCCAGGGCGATTCGGTCGGTATTTCAACCTTTAGTCATGAAGATCAACGCTGGATTAAGCCGGTTAAAGGTGTTGCCAATATCAATTTACTACTCAATGGTATTTTTGACTTGCAGCCAGGCTCTGCTGTTCCAGATTATTCTTCGGCAGCCCGTGACCTGGTTTTGCGCCAGCGAAAACGCTCGCTGGTATTAATTCTGACCAATTTGCGTGATGATGATTATGATGATCTGCAATCTGCGGTGCAGTTACTTAAAAAATATCATAAAGTAGTGATTGCCAGTTTACAGGAACAGGCGATTGCTGATCGGCTGGAACAACCGCTGGTAAATTTACAGGATGCATTAACTGTGGCATCTACCCATGTCTACCAGTCAAAGCGTGAATTACTTGTTAAGCAGTTGCGTAACAGTGGCATAAATACGCTGGATGTATCACCTGAGAATTTACCACTGGCCCTTACCAATACCTATCTTGACCTGAAAACATCAGGGCAGATGTGAAGGATGTTTATTACTAATGAATCAGGAGAAAAGAATACCTGCCTTATATTACAGAAGCATAGCAATAATAGTTTCTCCTGTAGGAGTTAGCTTTAGCTGACGATGCCCCTGGCGATGCGAAGCGAGCCGATAAGCTATAATATGGTTTTAACGGCTCGCTTCGCATCGCAACAATAATCGTCAGCTAAAGCTAACTCCTACAGATGCTGTTTTTCTAAAGCTTATTAGCAGTACTCTTTATTTATGATTCAGTAATAACAAAGAAAATACGCATGTGGCCAGTTTTTCCAGGTAGTTATTTATTTTATGAGGTTTAATGTCCTGTTTTTCTTTCTACGTGGAGTTCAGCTATTTAGTGTTTATATTTCCACAAACCTCAATCAGGCTAATATAATTTTAACTATGTTTTTAGTGTTATGACAAAACAGATTCAGAACGATCAGATCAGCTGGTCAAGCATCTCACAGATTGCTAAAAAATATAAACACAGTCTGTTATATGCAAACTTTATTGCAGTATTTGCAGCCCTGCTTAGCGCGCCTGTGCCCATGCTAATGCCACTTCTGGTAGACGAGGTTTTACTGGAAAAGCCGGGGTTTTTAATTGCGGCAATGAATTCATTTTTTCCTGAAAACTGGTGGGGCCCTGCATTTTATATTCTCACTATTATGTTTCTGACTATTGCTTTACGTCTCTCAGCAATGATGCTTGCGGTATGGCAGACGTTTAAGTTTACTCTGGTAGCCAAGGAAATAACCTGCCAGATTCGTCTGCAACTGCTAACTAAGTTGCAGTTTGTTTCTATGGCCGAATATGAAACATTGGGTAGTGGCACCGTAGCATCTCATCTGGTAACAGATGTAGAAGCTATTGATGAGTTTATAGGTAGTGCGCTGAGCAAGTTTATAGTCGCTGTGCTTTCAGTTGTGGGTGTGGCGGTGATTTTATTATGGATACACTGGAAACTGGCTTTATTTATTCTGATTATGAATCCTGTGGTCATTTATTTCACTACCGTGCTGGGGCGTAGGGTAAAAAACTTAAAACGACGCGAAAATTCTGCGTTCGAGTTATTTCAGCAATCGTTAAGTGAAACCCTGGATGCTATTCATCAAATACGCGCAGCCAATAGAGAGCGTCATTATATTCATCGGGTGATGGATAAGGCACGGGGTATAAAAGTACATTCATCTTCTTTTAGCTGGAAAAGTGATGCGGCTAATCGCATTTCATTTTTTATTTTCTTAATGGGATTTGAAGTTTTTCGTGCGGTGAGTATGTTAATGGTAATATTTTCTGATTTATCAATTGGTCAGATGTTTGCAGTTTATGCCTATCTGTGGTTTATGATGGCACCGGTGCAGGAGATTTTAAGCATGCAATACAGTTATTATTCTGCGAATGCGGCAATCAGTAGATTAAATAATCTATTAAGGCTTAAAACTGAACCTCAGTATGAGCACAGACATAATCCCTTTGAAAATAAAAATACCGTGGGTCTGAGGCTGGAAAATGTTTACTTTAGTTATGCAGAAGGTGATTTGATTTTAAATGGACTTTCTCTGGATATTAAAGCAGGCGAAAAAGTAGCCATTGTGGGAGCCAGTGGTGGTGGAAAATCAACTCTGGTGCAAATTTTACTGGGTATGTATACACCCCATCAGGGGGCACTATATTTTGGTGGTGTGGATGTTACCGAAATTGGTTTAGATGTGGTGCGTGAAAATGTAGCCACCGTATTACAGCATCCGGCATTATTTAATGATACAGTACGTAATAATATAAGCCTCGGTAAGGCCTATAAAGATGAAGAGCTATGGGTGGCACTGGACGTTGCCCAGTTAAAACAGACAATTGAAGAATTACCGGATCAACTGAACACCGTTGTTGGCAGAAACGGGGTTCGTTTATCCGGAGGTCAGAGGCAACGACTTGCAGTAGCGCGTCTGGTATTGACCCAGCCTAAGGTCGTGATTTTTGATGAAGCAACCTCAGCACTGGATACGGAAACCGAAGCAAAACTGCATCTGGCAATGCGGGAATTTCTAAAAGATCGAACCACATTAATTATTGCGCATCGCCTCAGCGCAGTTAAACAGGCAGACAGGGTTTATGTGTTTGAAGATGGCCAGGTGATTGATGAGGGCATACACGAAGACATGGTGCAACGTGATGGTGTGTACAAACAACTATATGGTGTTCATAGCGACTAATTACGCCACTTCGTCATACCTGCGCAGGCAGGTATCCAGTGTCTATAGGCATTTCAAAGCCACTAGATTCCTGCCTACGCAGGAATGACGATGTTTTTTAAGCTAACGGAACAGTAATGATGCCTGTACTTTACGGTCTCGTCTGAAATTTTTTAAACTAACTACATAAGAGACTGATGAATTTTAGAATGTAGTTGTGGGCCAGGCGTAGCAGGTCCACCTCAGGCAATTTATCAAACCCTGTATCCGCACCCTGTAAATTAGAGAGAAACTGCTGATGCCCACAATTAGAATTGGCCACGGCTATGATGTACATGCATTTGAGCCGGGTAATCACATTATTTTAGGTGGGGTAAAAATACCCCATCACAGTCAGTTCAGAGCCCATTCAGATGGTGATGTGTTATTGCATGCGGTGTGTGATGCTCTGTTAGGGGCGTTGGCACTGGGTGATATTGGGCAACATTTTCCCGACACGAATAGTGCATATAAAGGGGCCAATAGTCGAGATTTACTAAAACAGGTGTATAAACTGGTAAATACTGAAGGTTATAGTCTGGCTAATCTGGATGCCACTATTATTGCCCAGACGCCTAAAATGTCAGCGCATATTACCGCCATGAGAGAGAATCTGGCTGATGATTTAAGGGTTGAACTGTCACAGATAAGTGTGAAGGCGACAACCACAGAAAAACTGGGTTTTATCGGCAAACAGGAGGGTATAGGGGTGCATTCGGTTTGTTTATTGCAAAAAACCGACTAATTCTTAAGAAAAATCAATTTAGGTGAAAAAATCAGCATCTTATTAGAGACAACTAAAAATTATCTTTATATACTGAGTTAACCAACAGCTGCAGTTTTGGGCTGAATAGTTACAAATAACCTTATATTATCTATGCTGATTTATATCCACGGATTTAACAGTTCCCCCGAGTCCTATAAAGCAAATCTGCTTAAAGCTTACGCGGATAAAATAAATATGCCTGATGTACTGGAAGTGCCAGCGCTGCCGTTTGATCCCACGGTTGCCATGGACCAGCTAATGCATACGGTCCACAAATATCAGAAGCATCACGATATGCGGCCACTGTGTTTTATCGGCAGTTCACTGGGGGGATATTATGCAACCTGGCTGGCGGAAAAATATGAAAGTCGGGTAGTGCTAATTAATCCGGCGGTAAAACCCTATGAATTATTTAAAGATTTTATGGGTTACAACCGCAATATATATACCGGCGAAGAATATATGCTGACCATGGATCATATGACACAGCTAAAAAAATATGAAGTTGAAGAAATTTCTAAGCCGGATCGTTATCTGTTAATGTTGCAAACTGGTGACGAAGTGCTGGATTATAATCTGGCACTGAAAAAATATGCCGCGGTTCCATCCATTGTTGAAGAAGGTGGTGGGCATGAATTTAGTGAATTTGACCGACATCTGGAAACAGTGCTGGCATTTTGTGGAATCAATTGTCTAAAAACCTATTCCTGAACGTGTAACAACCATAACAGATCAGTGCTGGTACTGGCAGAACCGCGCCTGCTGAAAAATATAAAGGAAAAACAAATGTCATTAGGCCCGGTCATGCTTGACCTTGTCGGAACATCCATTACCCAGCAAGAACGTGAAATGCTGCTTCATCCACAAACCGGTGGGGTTATTCTGTTTACCCGTAACTATGATTCGGTTGAACAAATAACGGCTCTGGTGGAGGAAATTCATGCATTACGCTCACCGCACCTGTTAGTCGCGGTCGATCATGAGGGGGGGAGAGTACAACGTTTTCGTGATGGCTTTACGCATATACCCCCGGCAGCGATTTATGGCAAAACCTATACACAGAATAAAAAACAGGCAAAGCAACTGGCGCATGAATGTGGCTGGTTAATGGCGGCGGAATGTCGCTCGGCAGGTATCGATATGAGTTTTGCACCGGTGCTCGATATTGGCGCGGGCGTAAGTGGGGTTATAGGTGACCGAGCGTATCACTCAAAACCGCATATAATTTCTGAACTGGCCCATGAATATATGTCAGGTATGCATCAGGCGGGTATGCAGGCTACGGGTAAACATTTCCCCGGGCACGGCTCGGTGAAAGAAGATTCGCATATCGCCCATCCGGTTGACCCGCGCCCTTTAAATGACATTATGCTGGAAGATGTGATTCCATTTGAGCGCATGATACATTTTGGGCTGGCCGCGGTGATGCCCGCGCATGTTGTTTATCCGGCGGTTGATGAAAAACCCGCGGGTTATTCCAGCATCTGGTTGCAACAGATATTGCGTCAGAAGCTGAATTTTCAGGGGGTTATTTTTAGTGACGACCTGAGTATGGAGGCGGCGGGGATTGTAGGTAATTTTGCAGAACGTGCTGATATGGCACTGCAGGCGGGCTGTGATATGGTGCTGGTATGTAATCATTCCGAGGCAGCACAACAGGTGTTAGAATCACTGGAAGATTATTCGAACCCAACATCCCAGATACGCTTAATTCGTATGCATGGTCGGGGAAAAATAAATCGACAGGAATTAATGCAATCCGAGCAGTGGAAGACAGTTGTTGATAAAATACAGCAACTGGGAGATACACCCAATTTAGAATTAGAAGTTTAGTCATTATTCAACCTGGCCCCATCTTCATTCACATGGGCAGATTAAATAATCACAGGTATTTATAAAAGAAAAAATCATGGAATTTATACAAAACATATTAGCTCAGTTTCAAATTAATAAAGAATCTATCTGGATCAGTCAGATATTTGTTATTGTATTTGCAACTCTGCTTCTCAGTTATTTTCAGAAACGTGCATTTGCACGTCTTCAGCTAAAACTGGCTAAAACCAGTAATCCCTGGGATGACCTGTTAATTGAGGCAGCAAACCAGCCACTTGGTTATCTCATCTGGTTGCTGGGTATTTTGTTTGCAGCTGAAATTGTGCAGCATCAAAACGACGCCGCTATTTTTGCAATTATTAATCCGCTACGTGATGTTGGTGTGATTACCGTACTTATTTATTTTCTGATGCAGTTAATTAAGGGCACAGAACGTATTCTTGTAAAAAGCCATGCAGATGATATTGAGCGAGACTTCGATGAGCACACAGTTCAGGCCATTGGTAAACTGGTGCGTATCTCTGTTTTTATTACCGGCGGTTTAATTCTGCTGCAAACTCTGGGTTATAGTATTTCAGGTATACTCGCCTTCGGTGGTGTTGGTGGCATTGCCATCGGTTTTGCTGCAAAAGATTTACTGGCCAATTTTTTTGGCGGGCTGATGATTTATCTTGATCGCCCGTTTAAAGTCGGTGACTGGATTCGCTCTGATGACAAATCTATAGAAGGTACAGTTGAAAATATCGGCTGGCGCTTAACCCGAATTCGCACCTTTGATAAACGCCCGTTATATGTACCCAATTCTATTTTTACCACTATCTCGGTTGAAAATCCGTCACGCATGACCAATCGTCGCATATACGAAACCATGGGTATACGCTATGATGATGTCGATAAAATGGCAGATATTATCGAGCAGGTTAAAAGCATGTTAAAAAATCATCCTGATATAGATAATGAACAAACATTAATTGTAAATTTTAATAGCTTTGCCGCATCTTCAGTTGATTTCTTTGTTTATACGTTTACTAAAACCACCGACTGGATACAGTTTCATGAAATCAAACAGGATGTATTATTAAAAATAGTAGACATTATTAGCCGCAACGGCGCTGAATTTGCATTTCCAACGTCTACTCTGCATCTACAGAGCATGCCACCAGCAGGGCAGAAAAATGGCTGATAAATTACTCATTGTTATGGCAAATGTTGATATCACTCGACCCGCTGAAATATTGCCGCCATTGCTACAGGCAACCGTTGCCGCTGCCATGGAGTATGAAGTAGAAGTTTTATTTACAGGTCAGGCAGGGCAGCTGGCAATGCGAGGCGAAGCAGAAAAACTATTAATAAAGGAAGACGATACGAGAAGTGTTTATGATCATATAAAGCAGGCCAGAATAGCTGGCGTAGTATTTAAGGTATGCACCCCGGCACTGAAATTATGGGGAGATGATGTTATTCCAGAAATAGATGAAACGGTAGGTGGAGCCTATATTATCAATGAAGCCATGGATGACAGTGTTGTCACCTTCACCTATTAATATGCAGTACCTGCATGCAAAACAGGTGCTGGCAGAAGCCGAATTAATTTATTCAGCCGAGCAAATTCATCAGGCAATTGATCAACTTGCACAAAAAATAAATAGCCGCTTCGAAAATGTGTCGCAACCGGTTATTGTGTTACCGATTATGAATGGCGGGCTAATATTAAGTGGTCATCTGGTGACAAGGTTTAATTTTCCGGTTGAAATAGATTACCTGCATGCCACACGATACCGTAATACAACAACCGGCAGTGAATTACACTGGAAAGTAAAACCCCAGCACAGCTTAAAAGATAGAACACTACTGGTAATCGATGATATTTTTGATGAGGGCTATACGTTACATGCAGTATTAGACTTCTGTAAGTCAGAAGGTGCTGAGCAGGTATACTCAGCCGTGCTGGTCGAAAAAAATCATCCCAGGCCGAAAGCATCCATTAAAAGTGATTTTATAGGTCTGTGTGTAGAAGATCGCTATGTGTTCGGTTTTGGCATGGATTACAAAGGCTATCACCGAAATTTAAATGCCATATATGCGGTAAATGAGAAAACCGAGCCAGATATAAAATGAGCCGATGATAAAATGAACAGGAATAACTTCGCGGCAGAAATTGCTATTATCGGCGGCACTGGTTTATATCAACTGGATGGTTTTGAAAATATAGAACAGCGCAAATTAATCACCCGCTGGGGCGAGCCCTCATCTGAACTTACTCTCAGCAGATTTAATAATAGCCCGGTTATTTTTCTGGCACGTCATGGACTGCAGCATAATATTCCACCGCATAAAGTAAATTATCGAGCCAATCTATGGGCATTAAAAGAATGTGGCGTTAAGAAAATTATTGCGGTAGCTGCAGTAGGTGGAATCAGCGCTAAAATGTCACCCGAAACTATTGTTATTCCAGATCAGCTTATTGATTACACCTATGGCCGAAAGCATACTTATTTTGCGGACGATCTGCAGCAGGTAACGCACATAGATTTTACCGAACCCTATTCAGCCCGGCTTCGCAGCCAACTACTAGCCGCGGCAGAAAATGCGCTTGATGGCGGTACTTATGCCGCTACCCAGGGGCCTCGCCTGGAAACCGCAGCAGAAGTAAAAAAACTAAAGCAGGATGGTGCAGATATAATCGGCATGACCGGTATGCCAGAAGCATCCCTTGCACGTGAAATAGATATCGAATATGCCTGTTGTGCACTGGTGGTGAACTGGGCTGCAGGCTGTGCCGGCACCACAAAAATTGAACATAAAGAAATACAGGCGATTGTTGATAAAGGAATGCTGAGAGTTAAATCCGTTTTACAGAATTTTATGCAGCACAACCAGGCAGGCTCTGATTAAGCCAGAGCTTGCGTAACACAGGGATGTGCTCTGGGCTATCCCCATGAAATGGCTACAAAATAAAAGATAATGGGGCTCTTCTCCGGTCTTGTGTATACAATCCAGAATAACAGGCTTTGTCGTTTCGACACAGCATTACTCCGGGCTCCTGCCCTCCGTCGTGCAAGCAGGTTTAAAATCTTTCCAGAAGATTTCATCGGGGATGACGACAATTATATTTTATTTACTAATGAATCTGATGAAAAGAATACCTGCCTTATATCACAGAAGGTTAACAAAAATGATTTCTTCTGTAGGAGCCAGCTAAAGCTAGCTCCTACAGGTGCTATTTTTCTATCGCTTATTAGCAGACTCTTTTATCTCTGATTCAGTAATAAGTGGCTGGATGTGTTCTGCATCACATTATTACATATTATATGGAATAAATAAGTGTCCAGTTTCATCATAAGAATTAACCCAGGGGTGTCAGGTAAAAACTGACCATAGTTGAGCGTAGTTTTGTTTCTGCTCTTTATAGAGTGAATTCTATGAATAGAAATGTGCAACCGTTTCATCAGGCGCTATTGACGTTGGCTTTATTGCTGGCGCTCATTTTTTGCTCGGCATATGCCGGTGATTTACACGCCGCAAATTCAATGATTGCTGTGCCGCCAGGTGATCTGTCAGCCACACAGAGTGAGCCTGTTCGTATTGGTGTTCTGGCCTACCGGGGTAAGGCACAGACGCTGCAACGCTGGTCGGCAACCGCCCGCTACCTCTCCCGCAATATTGGTCAGCGCTTTGAAATAGTTCCGGTGAACCTGGATGAAATAGCCGATGCCATTAATTCAGGCCGAATCCATTTTACTCTGACGAATCCGGGCAACTATGTCAGCCTGGAGGCACGCTTCGGTGCATCACGCATCGCAACCATGCAAACCCGGGAACAGAAGCGAACCCATGTTCGCTATGGTGCAGTGATTCTCACGCGGTCGGATAATATTGATATCCATACACTCGCAGATCTGCGCGGAAAATCCTTTATGGCGGTCAGCCCGGTTGCTTTTGGCGGGTTTCAGATGGCCTGGCGAGAGCTGGCAGAGCATGATATTGACCCTTTTAATGATATCGGTGATTTACAGTTTGCAGGATTTCCGCAGGA
>QIDK01000169.1 GCA_003228405.1 Gammaproteobacteria bacterium
GTATTTCTTGATCTTAAGTATCACGATATACCTAACACTGTGGCCAAAGCCTGTGAAGCTGCGGCCAGCCTGGGTGTATGGATGCTAAATGTACATGCCAGTGGTGGGCGTAGAATGATGGAAGCCGCCGCAGAAGCGGTCGCTAACCACAGAAATAAACCCTACCTGATTGCAGTGACTGTATTAACCAGCATGTCTCAGCAAGATTTATCCGAGTTAGGCATTAATGAAACTCCCGCAGATCAGGCAATAAAGCTGGCCACTCTTGCCAGTGCATCGGGTATGGATGGTGTTGTGTGCTCAGCCCAGGAAGCATCACTTATGCGCGAGCAACTGGGGGATGATTTTTTGCTGGTATCACCGGGTATACGGCCCGTTGGCAGCAAGGCAGATGATCAAAGGCGTATCATGACGCCGTGTGATGCTTTAAAAGCAGGTTCAAACTATCTGGTTATAGGTCGCCCCATTACCCAGTCTGACAACCCACTGGGCGTTTTACGTACAATATATTCAGATATTTCTTAATTGCCTTTTATCTTACGCATGCTTTAGTGTAGCGGCTTCCATTTAATTGTGTATATAACAGGGAGACAGCGTAATGAGAATAATAAAAGCAGTTATGTTAAGCGTGATGATTTTGTGTGCAGCCCCATTTTACTCAGGGCTAGCCTGGGCAGGGCAGGTAAATATTAATCAGGCAGATGCACCGACTTTAGCCACAGAGTTAAAGGGTATAGGTGATAAAAAAGCACAGGCGATAGTGGAATATCGCAAACAGAACGGCCCATTTGCGTCAGTTGATGATTTACAGAAGGTAAAGGGCATTAGTGTAAAAACCATTGAGAAAAATCGACAGAGTTTGAGTCTTTAATATTGTATAGATTTTCTCGAAATACCCTGTGCTTTTTATAGTGCAGGGTATTTTTTTGCCATAATCTGTTAGAATCAGATGACTTTACACCCTGAAGCGGAATGTAAAAAGCAAAAAAATCGAACCCCTGAAGACAATGAAATCACAGAGAAAATCTTATTTTTATGTATTTACGTGCAGAGCAAAACATAAAAAACTCCGTGTATCCCTGTGTCCTCTGTGGTGAACAGTTTTTGACTTTGCTCTACTTATTCTGAATAAATCACCACATTTACCAGGCCTTAAAATATGAAAATTACAATAATTAGTGGCAGTCATAGAGAAAATTCACAAAGCTCAAAAGTAGCAAAACACTATCAGAAAGTCATGTTAAAGAGTATTTGTGATGAAGCACCCATTATTGATCTTGCCAATAATCCATTGCCATTATGGGATCAGGGTATCTGGGATGGAGAAGAAAAATGGCAGAGCTTACTTGCGCCATATCGGCAAACTTTATCTTCCAGTGATGGCTTTGTGGTAATATCACCTGAGTGGCATGGCCAGGTGCCAGCGGGATTAAAAAATTTCTTTCTAATTTTTGGTAAAAATGAATTAGGCCATAAACCTGCTAAAATTGTTAGTGTTTCATCTGCAGATGGCGGTGCATATCCAGTGGCTGAATTACGCATGAGCAGTTATAAAAATAGTCGCCTCTGTTATATACCTGAACAAATTATTCTACGTAATATTGAAACGATCTTAAATGAAAATGCAGATGATAATAATGCATCTGCAGATGAATACTTTAAAGAAAGAATTGAATGGTCTCTTAATATTCTTAAACAATATGTAGTTGCTTTAAAACAGGTAAGAGACAGTGGTGTAACCGCCACAGAAAAATTTGTTAATGGAATGTAGGCAATGCTGAAATATAAGATTATCCCCGTTACCAGTCTCCAGCAAAACTGCTCACTGATATGGTGTGAACAGACGCAAGATGCAGCATTGATTGACCCGGGTGGCGATGTAGAATTATTATTAAAAGCGGTTGATGACAATAATGTTAATTTAAAAGCTATCTACTTAACCCATGGCCACCTTGATCATATAGGCGCAGCAGATGAACTAAGAAAAAAACGACACTTGCCCGTTATCGGCCCTCATAAAGAAGATGAATTTCTGTTTTCTGCAATTCCAGAACAATGTGAAATATTTGGTTTTTCAGCCATAGATATATTTTTTCCTGATGAATGGCTGAATGAGCAACAAACTATTAACCTGGGTTGTGAGCAACTATCTGTAATCCATACACCCGGACATACTCCGGGGCATATTGTGCTCAAGCATGAAGCGCAGAAATTACTGTGGGTTGGTGATGTGATATTTAAACATTCTATAGGCAGAACTGATTTTCCACGGGGCGATTTTGATATTTTAATATCTTCAATCAAAAATAAATTGTTTTCTCTAAGAGAAAATTACCGATTTGTACCGGGACATGGGCCCGAGTCCACTTTAGCTGAAGAAAAAAACCACAATCCTTTTCTGATATAAAACAAAATTGATAAATATCAAATTGATTAATATCAAATTGATTAATATCAATTTCAGAAAAGAAACCGTCGATTCGTTTTTTAAAATATATAATATTTATCGGTCTCGATTTATCGCATCTCATCGCGGTGAAAATAGTTTATAACTTCTTACTGAAATATTCGGCATAAACCCTGATCATGAAGATCAATATTTTCCTACACAACAACACATGTAAGGCTTACATATTTTTTAATAATTGTGTTGTATGATTATTTCAGCCTGAGAGGTCATTCAGGTACTAAATGATAATGCGTGCCAGCACAGGACACAGCCAGAGTAAGCGTTGATTCGGAGTGTGGTATTTTATTACTTTACGCAGGGTATTGGTAACATCAGTGCTGTCAATCGCATCATAAACTCCAGTGAGGGGGTGTGTGATGGATTTCGAAATTAATATCTGGTTATTAGGTGGTGGGTTAACTCTGGGATTAATATTTGGTGCGGTTGTACAAAAATCCCGATTCTGTATGTCTGCTGTGGTCAGTAATATTGTGCTAATGCGTGATTATCGGCAACTTCATGCTTTACTTGCGGCTATTGTCATTGCGGTTGCAGGCACACAGTTACTGGCTTTTACAGGGCTGGTAGATATCGAGGAGTCAGCCTATCTGGTAGCAAAAATGAACTGGTCTGGCGCAATGCTAGGCGGCCTGATTTTTGGCTTTGGCACTATACTCGCGGGTGGTTGCATCGGTAGAACGGTGGTGCGGGTAGGCGAAGGTAATATCAGTGCTATTATTGCCCTGCTGGTTATGGCAGTGGCAGCGGTTATGACTATGTATGGCCCACTGGAGCCTTATCGGGTGTGGCTTTATCAGGAAACCGTATTTGAAATATCTGCAGAGATTGCCAGCATTCCCGGCTTATTTGGTTTTCATAAAGGCTTTTTTGTTGTCTTATTTTCGGTTGTCGGCCTGGCGATTATTTTATTCACCGGTAAAACGAATCGCAGCCCGGCTCTGCTCTTTGCGGGGGTGACACTGGGTTTGCTAATTGTTGCAGGCTGGTGGGTAACCGGGTATCTGTCCCAGGATTTATTCAGCCTGCATAGCCCTTCATCACTGACCTATGCCGGGCCTCTGGCAAACTCGGCCTATATGCTGGTGTCCGGCAGCTTAATGAGTGAAGGTGCAATGTTTGGGGTTACTCTGCTGAGTGGTACATTGCTGGGCTCCTTTATTATGGCGATCACAACGGGTAGCTTCAAGTGGGTTAAACCAGATTCAAATCACCTTTGTCACATTCTGATGGGTGGCTTATTAATGGGTGTTGGAGCCATAGTGGCCGGTGGCTGCAATATAGGCAATGGGCTAACGGGTCTTTCAGTATTATCGGTGCGTTCTCTTATTGCGGTTATTGCAATATTCGCGGGTATGCGCCTGGGCATATGCTGGTTAATGTACAGTGAAGCAATAGAAAAACACAGTCACTGGTATTCATTTATGCATCGGCTAAGTCAGACTTTGAGCAAGGATGTATCTGCGAATAAGGCGAATGAATCTCTGATCAAGCCATAACTGCGAGCTGGCTGATAACAATAACAATGCCCAGTTACTGTGCAGCCGCCACTGCCGCGCATCCTGCTTCAGTGGCGTCATCCTGTTAACAGCATAATGTTCTAATTACACATTAAGCGGGCTTTTATCAATGGTGGCTGCCTTTTAATATTCTCGCTTTATCCCGATCCCAGTCACGGTTCTTTTCGTCTGCACGTTTATCATGTAACTGTTTACCCTTAGCCAGACCAATTTCCATTTTGACATTACCTTTACTCCAGTACATTTTTAAAGGCACTAATGTGTATCCCTTTCTATCAACCGCACCAACCAGTTTATCGATTTCATAGCGGTGCAATAATAATTTACGGGGTCTGGTTGGCTCTGGATGAATATGAGTCGATGCAGTGAGCAGCGCTGTAATCTGGCCGCCCAGCCAGAAAATTTCATTGCCGTTTGTCATTACATAGGTGTCCGTCATTTGAACACGGCCCTCGCGAATGCTTTTAACTTCCCAGCCCTCAAGCACCAGACCGGCTTCGAATGTTTTTTCTATGCTGTAGTCGTGACGGGCTTTTTTGTTTAAGGCGATAGTGCTGCTGGGGGCTTTTTTTGTCTTTTTATTTGTTTTTGCCATTCTTGGTTGGTAGGTCTGTTGGTAGAAATATTGTGCAGATTATACTTTAAATGGGATATAGATTTTGAAAACGTTTATCGAAAGTTAATTGTCGTTTAAACTGGCTTGCAGGGTACGCCTGAAAGCCATTAAATAATATGGCGATACCATATAAAACAATAAGATACAGAATAAAGATAAAGTAAAATATTACCTAGGAGAATGCATGTCTGAAGAAATCCGCACCTCAATTCATGGGCAATGGTCCAGCCGTATGACATTTATACTAGCAGCCACTGGCTCTGCGGTAGGCCTGGGTAATATCTGGAAGTTTCCCTATATTACCGGTGAAAATGGTGGGGGGGCTTTTGTTATTGTTTATCTGCTGTGTATCGCAGCAATCGGCATACCGATTATGATGGCCGAGGTTATGCTGGGGCGGCGTGGCCGGCAAAGCCCGATTAATACCATGGCGGCACTGGCCGCAGAAGAAGGTCGCCCGGCGGCCTGGTCTTTACTTGGCTGGCTTGGGGTTGTTGCCGGGTTTTTAATTTTATCCTATTACAGTGTGATTGCCGGCTGGGCCCTGTCTTATGTTTTTCGCGCTGCCAGTGGCATGTTTGAAGGTGCGACAGCGGACGGGGTGAACAGTATTTTTAGTGAATTTATATCCAGCCCTGAGAGCATGCTAGCCTGGCATACCATTTTCATGGTGGGTACCATGATTGTCGTTGCCAGGGGAGTAAAGAACGGTCTTGAGCGTGCGGTAGTCTATTTAATGCCGAGCCTGTTTATATTGCTCATAGTGCTGGTATTTTATGCCATGTCGACCGGATATTTTTTAGAAGGCTTGAGGTTTCTGTTTTATACTGATTTCAGCAAACTTACGCCACATAGTGTGCTTATTGCCATGGGGCATGCATTTTTTACCCTGAGCCTTGGCATGGGGGCAATTATGGTTTATGGCTCCTACCTTCCTAAAGATACGTCTATTGCTAAAGCATCCATTATGATTGCAGTGGCGGATACTCTGGTCGCATTGCTGGCGGGCATGGTGATCTTTCCCATTGTTTTTGCAAATAATCTGGAGCCTGCCGCTGGCCCCGGGCTTATCTTTCAGACCCTGCCCATTGCCTTTGGGCAAATGGAAGCGGGAGTGCTTATTGGTACCCTGTTTTTTGTATTGCTGGTGTTTGCAGCCTGGAGCTCATCTATTTCCCTGATAGAGCCCGCCGTCGCCTGGCTGGTAGAGAATCATGGTCTGAGCCGGGTATCTGCATCTGTAATATTAGGCGCCTTAACCTGGTTTATGGGTATTGGCTCCATGTTGTCATTTAATATATGGTCAGACAAAACCCTGTTTGGTATGAATTTCTTTAATTTTCTGGATTTTTTAACTGCGAATATTATGCTGCCACTGGGTGGATTATTTATTGCCATATTTGCCGGCTGGATGATGAAAACTGATTCGAGTAGAAAAGAGCTTAATACACATAAAAAAGGTTATAATTTCTGGCTGATGCTGGTGCGTATTGTGGCACCTGTTGCCGTAATGGTTGTTTTTCTAAATGTAACAGGTGTTATCAATCTAGATTAAACATAGCACCACTATTTTCAGCTCAGCCTTCGCGGCCTGCACGAAAATCTTTTTCAAAAATGATTTTTCAACTTGATATGTAGCGCCATATTGATGAAAATTCAGGTTGAGCCGAACCCTTACAGAAATGTACTGAATAACCACAATAAATTAGGTTTAAGTGTGACGTTAATATCCCGTAATGCCCTGGTGCCATACTCTGCTGAAGAAATGTATGCACTGGTAGATAATATAGAAACCTATGCGGAGTTTCTGCCCTGGTGTCGATCAACAGAAATTACCTTCAGAGATGAAAATGAAGTGCAGGCCAGTATTGAAATAGCCCGTGGTGCACTCAATAAATCATTCACCACACTTAATCGTCTGCAGAAAAACAAAATGATTGAAATGCGACTGGTAAAAGGTCCATTTAAGCAATTACAGGGCTTCTGGCGTTTTGATTCCCTTAAAGGGAATGAAGCCAGTAAGATTTCTTTTGACCTTGAGTTTGAGTTTGAGAGTAAGCTGATCGCATTTGCGATAGGCCCTGTGTTTAGTCAAATTACCAATTCCATGGTAGATGCATTCTGTAAACGAGCAGTAGAGGTCTATGGTGAACGTGGCTGATCAAATAAAGGTTGAAGTGGCCTATGCACGGGAAGACCAGCAGCTGATACTTGAGCTAATGGTTACTCAGGGCACAACGCTGGAACAGGCAATAGAGCAGTCGGGTATTTTGCATACTTTTCCTGAAATTGATCTTAAGCATAATAAAACCGGTATTTTTGGCAAACTGGGCAAAAAAACCGCCGAATTAAAAGCCGGAGATCGGGTTGAGATTTATCGCCCCTTAATTGCCGACCCGAAAGAAGTACGACGTAAGCGCGAGGCGGAAGGCAAAAAAATGAAGAAGGGGGGGGATAGTCGTAAGTCGTAAGTCATAAGTCAAAACATCACAGGCTAATCACCCAAAGGGTGATTCCGCTTTGACTTACGACTTAAGACTTATGACTTACGACTATCTTTTAATGACTATGCCCGCCACCGCCACCACCTGTATCCTGGCTGGGCTGTTCCTCTGAATCAGCTGGTTTTTTGGCTTCATAAACCTCTGGGGTAAAAGCGCTATCATCAATTTTTACCAGGCTATCGCCATCAAAATATAGTGTCACACGGGACTGTTTAACCGCGTCATTACCCGGTTTAAAATAATAGATATAATCCCAGCGATCCTGATGAAATGGGTCTTTGAGTAAAGGTGAGCCCAGAATAAATAAAACCTGTTTTCTATTCATGCCGGTCTTAAGCTTTGTCAGGGTATCAGATTCTATTCTGTTTCCCTGTTGAATATCAATGCGATGGGGGTCACAGCCTGTAGATAAGGCAATGGCTAAAAGGCTAATAATAATGAGATTCTTTTGCATATATTAATGATACGTATCTAGATTCGCGTATAATGAGGGTTCGCATAATATACGAATTCCCCCCCAAAAAACAGCAGGAGTTTAACTTGGAAACCTCTGATTTAAAAAAAGCAGGCCTTAAAGTCACTCTGCCACGCATGAAAATACTGGAATTGCTGGAATCGGGGAATTTACGTCATCAAAGCGCAGAAGATATTTACAAAGCGTTGCTGGGAAAAGATGAAGAAATCGGGCTCGCTACCGTATACCGAGTGCTGACACAGTTTGAAAGCGCAGGGCTTGTAACGCGCCATCATTTTGAAGGTGGGCAGGCTGTATTTGAATTAAATCAGGGTGAGCATCATGACCATCTGGTATGTATAAGTTGCGGTAAAGTCGTCGAATTTATGGATAACGTCATTGAACAGCACCAGAATCAGATTGCAAAAGATAATAAATTTACTATAACTGAACACAGCTTAATTATTTATGGTCGCTGTCAGAGCTGTAACCAGGGAGCCTAGTTACGCGCCTGTGGTTGTTGCAGATAAATTTCAGGGTAAATTCTCCAGACCATTTTTGTGGGATAACTGAATTCAGTCATTCATGCAAAAAAGTTCAGATTCCCCTGTTTCATATCAATATTGCGCTGCAGACTAAGGCCGAAAATAGGAGTATACAAGTGTAAATATCCCCCATATATTAATCTACCTGCTTCAATGCAGATATAAAACACACAGGGGCTAGCTGAATAGTTACAATGCGCACAACCAAATCCAGACCGGACATCACCCATCAATATACATTTGATGAATATCTAAAAAAACTGACTGCCTACTGTGGTAGCGATGAATATCTGAGTCGTGCCTGCAAACTCATCTGGGAATTACCCCCGTCTGAAGAAAATCTGCCCAGTGGTCTTGAAGTCGCATTAATACTGGCCGAGTTAAGTGTGGATAAAACCACATTACTGGTCACCCTGCTGGGTGACTTTCGCTTAAATCAAAGTGAATTTATTGAAAGTATTATTAGTGACTATGGAGATGAAGTTTATCACCTGGTTAAAAAAGTTCGTTGGCTGCACGACTTTCGTATTGAAAACACCGATGATGATTCACCGCAACAAATAGAACGCTTGCGTCGCCTGTTATTATCAATGATCGATGATGTGCGTGTTATGTTAATTAAGCTTGCTTATCGAGTGCAGCGCTTAAGAATGCTGGCGGGCAGTGATACCCCACAACGCCAGATTATTGCCAGAGAAACGCTGGATATTTTTACACCCCTGGCAAATCGATTAGGCCTGGGACAGTTAAAATGGGAGCTGGAAGATCTTTCCTTTCGTTTTCTTGAGCCATTAACCTATAAGCGCATTGCTAAACTACTGGAAGAGCGCAGGGAAGAGCGTGAAAAATATATAAAAGACGCGGTTAGTGAAATAAGTGACATGCTTGAAAATGATGGTATTGCGGCTGATGTTTACGGGCGACCGAAACATATCTACAGTATCTGGAAAAAAATGACGGCTAAGAAAAAGGAATTTAGCGAATTATTTGACGTTCGAGCCGTGCGTGTCACAGTAGAAAAAGTAGCCGACTGTTATGCCGTATTAGGCCTGGTACATGGTCGCTGGCGACATATAGCCCAGGAGTTTGATGATTATATTGCCAACCCTAAGGAAAATGGTTATCGCTCATTACACACTGCTGTATTTGGGGTGGATGGTAAAGCCCTGGAAATTCAGATTCGAACTAAAGAAATGCATGAGTT
This sequence comes from Gammaproteobacteria bacterium, assembly GCA_003228405.1. Classification (GTDB taxonomy): domain Bacteria; phylum Pseudomonadota; class Gammaproteobacteria; order SZUA-229; family SZUA-229; genus SZUA-229. The sequence goes on from QIDK01000169.1 coordinate 9,311, forward strand.
TTCAGAGTATGGGGTTGCGGCACACTGGCGATATAAAGAGGGAAGTGACAGTGATAATAGTCTTGAGAAAGGCATTGCATCATTAAGAAAACTGTTAGACCCCAATGAAACAAAAGATGAAGAACTGATTGATAGTTTTCATACAGAACTCTATCCCAACAGAGTTTTTGTACTAACACCCAGAGGTAAAGTCATGGACTTGCCGCAGGGAGCAACACCACTTGATTTTGCTTATATTATACATACTGAAATTGGCCACAGGTGTCGTGGCGCAAAAGTAAATGGACGCATTGTTCAGCTAACCTATGAGCTAAAAAATGGTGAGCAGGTTGATGTTTTAACCAGTAACAAGCCAGCCCCCAGCCGTGACTGGATGAACCCGAATCTGGGTTATTTAAAAACCAAGCGGGCCAGGGCAAAAGTAAAAAGCTGGTTTAAGCAGCAGGATTATGAGCTGAATAAAATTGATGGTAAAGCCTGTTATGAGCGTGAGCTAAATCGGCTTGGGCTGGTCAGGGTTTCACTGCATAAAGTGCTGGACCATTACCATCAGGAATCATCAGATGATTTCTTTTCATCGGTGGGTCGGGGTGATATAACTTCGGGACAACTGGCGAATGCACTGCATGAGGTATTTTTAGATAAAACAGAAAGTATTCCATTAAACGCAAAGCAAACTAGCGGTTCTAAAAAAATACTCAATGGTGATGAAGTTCGCATTCGCGGAGTGGCGAATTTATTAACCACCATATCAAATTGCTGTAAACCGGTGCCGGGAGATGAAATAGTAGGTTTTATTACCCGTGGACAGGGTGTCGCTGTGCATCGTATAGATTGTACTAATATTATTAACCTTGAAGAAAACAAACGTGACCGCTTAATAGAAGCAGACTGGGGCGAAGATCTGGAGAGAACCTACACAGTTTCAATTCATGTAGAAGCCTTTGATCGCCAGGGTTTATTACGAGATGTGAGTAAAGTCTTAAGTGATGAAAAAGTTGATGTGATTGGTGTTAATACCCTGTCGAATAAAGATGAACAAACTGCAGATATGACCATCACAGTAGAAATTGGCGACTTAAATCAGCTGGGCCGGGTTATGGACAGGATTAATCAGTTGCAGAATGTTATTCGGGTTAGTCGGGGCCATTCTTGAAAAGATAGTTGTAAGTCTTACGACTTATGACTTATGACTTAAGACTTTTTTAAAGCCTTATATTTCCCCAGCAAAACTTCAAATTCCTTCTCAGGTACCGGTCGGCTGAAAAGATATCCCTGTGCAACATCGCAGCCCAGTTTATTTAGTTTCAATAATACATCTCTTGTTTCAACGCCTTCAGCTACCACTGATAAGCCCAGGTTGTGTGCCAGGTCGATGATGGATTTAACTATTATCTGGTCATCAATATTGTCACCCATGTCTTTAATAAATGTCTGGTCAATTTTTAATTCATTAACCGGAAAACGTTTTAAGCGACTAAGTGAAGAATAGCCTGTGCCAAAATCGTCTATTGATAATTCTATACCCAGGGCTCGTAGCCTGGTCAGGGAGTCAAATACATAGTCATAATCTGATAAAAACAAACTTTCTGTAATTTCAAAAATCAGTCTACGACTAATAGAAAAATCGCTAATTCTTGCCTGTACCTGGTCAACGAAATCTGGTTTCATTAAAGTGCTGGTTGAAATATTAATGGCTATTTTTAAATTATGGCCGGCAGAAACCCATCGTTCAATATTTTTAGTGGCATGTTCAATAGCCTGATAGGTGTATTTATCTATTAAATTATACTGTTCAAGGGCGGCAATAAAAATAATAGGTGAAACCATTCCTCGAGTTGGATGATTCCAGCGGCCCAGAGCTTCAGCAGAAATGAGTGCATTTGTTTTAATGTCAATTTTTGGTTGATAAAAAAGCTCAAACTGATGTTCAGAAAATGCGTGATTTATATCGATTGCCAGGCTGAGATGGGTTTTGTCGGTTTCATCTTTGTCCGTTTCAAAAATATGAATGGAGGTGTTATTTTTCTTGGCGATATTTAGTGCAATATCTGCATGTCTGAGCAGGGTGCTTCTTTCATTACCATGCTCAGGGAACATGCTAATACCTATGCTGGCTTTGATGTTTATTTCATGGTGGTTAATCAGAAAGGGGGGTTCCAGTTCAGTTAAAATATTGGCGGCACGCTGCATGATTTCATCTGCTGAGGTGTTAGGCAGGATTAAAATAAATTCATCACTGCCAAGGCGGCTAAAGGTTTCATCCAGGTTAAGACTATTACTGATTCGATTACAGAATTCGATGAGAATTTGATCGCCTTTATCATGGCCTAAAGCATCATTAATGATTTTAAAATTATCAATATCAAGCATCAAAATACCCAGGCTTAATTTTTCCCGGGTGGAAATAGACAACTGGGTTTTAAAACGATCGCGAAATAAAGACCGGTTGGGTAAGCTGGTCAGTGGGTCATATAGTGATATTTGCTCAAGTTTATAACTGGACTCAGAATATTGTTTATTTAATCTTTCCAGTCTATGTTGATGATCGATCAGCGCATTTTGGGTGTTTTCAAGCTCTTTTACCGCCAGTGCATTTTCAATCGCAATGGAGACGATTCCGGCAAACATGGTGAGCATGTTTAAATCGCGGCGGGTAAATTCAAGCCCGTCTTTTTTATTGATTGCGGCAATACCGCCGAGGAAGTTTCTTCTACCCTGCAGAGGTACGAGTATTAAGGTACCGGCTTCTTTTTCCCATTGATTACGTTCTTTTTCATCTAACTCATCAAGCACACCACGCCACCAGGCTTTTTTATGTTTCCATACCCAGCCACAGATACCAAAATCCAGAGGTAGTGATTCACCTACAATCTCATCGGTATTTTCACCGGCACCGCCACGGTAGGTATAGGTTTCATTATTGTTGTCAAGAATAGGGATTAACAGGGTTTCAGCCTGCACTAATTGAATGGCACGACGGGCTACAGTATCAAAAACCTTTTCGAGATTAAGCTCACTGGCTATCAGTCGAAAGGTATCCTGAAGTAGTTCAATTTCAGATTCTCTGTCCTTTAGTTCTTTTCTGAAATCGATTTCGTTTGGTAAGGTTTTATTTAATAATCTAGGCACAGTAACACTAACCCGTTTAAATGATATCTAATGAGTGTAGTACATGCTAACTCACTAACCAATTGTTATTTCGCAAGAATGTTTCATATTATTTAAGTAAAAAATACAGCAGAACCAGATTAGTCACCAGTAAGGCTGCAGATACGACCTGCCAGAAAGCCAGAGGGTCTTTTTCAGCTAGTGGCAGACTGTTTTTCATAAATGATTCATTGGGGTGCGTCAGGTCATGCTTAAACTCTGAGAAGCTGTCATAGCGAAGTCTGTGGTCTATGCGTACCGCTTTTTCAAGGGCGCCATCAAACCAGAGTGGAATCATCGGATTGTGTTTTAATGCGGAGGTATATTTGATTTTGCTAATAGAGCGCCAGTCCATATTTTTATCTGACTGGTCACCATATGGCAGCTTGCCGGTGAGCATTTCATAGGCAATCACCCCCAGTGAAAACAGGTCTGATTTATTTGAGCCGGCAACGCCCATTAAGTATTCTGGTGCGGTGTAATTTTTAGTGCCGAGTAGTTCAATACGTTCCACTGGTGAGGAAATTTCCTGTATGCCCGCTACCTTAACTGCGCCCAGATCAATCAGTTTGACGATGCCATCATCACTTATCATAATATTGTCTGGTTTAAGGTCACGGTGCAGCATTTCAAGCCGGTGCAGCCCACGCAGCCCCTGAATAATCTGCTCAATGATTTCAGTCACCTGTTTAATTTCAGGCTTTGGATTTTGTTTGATCCAGTCTGCGAGGGTGATTCCTTTAATGTACTCTATTAAAAAGTACTGGCAGCTACGCTTGCGTTTTTGCTCGTAGGTGACCATGACATTCGGGTGGTAAATTCGTTTGCCTGCCCATTCTTCCATATGGAAGCGGTCAATATAGGAAGGGTCATCTTCATAATTAACGGAGGGGGTTTTCATGAGCAGGGTCTGCTGTGTTTCAGTGTCCTCCACCAGATATAACTGTGAGGTGGCGCTGGAGTGAAAATCTTCTATTACCCTGTAGCCATCAATCACCATACCCGGTGAGAGGTCAGGTGTGAATGGCAGGCGCACCAGGTCATTAATAACTTCATTGGCCTGCTGGCTGGGCAGGGCTTCTATATGAATAATCTGGCTGGTGACATTATCGTGGCTACCCTGTGACAGGGCCGTGCTAATGAGCTGATCGGCCAGTACATTTAAGTTTGTAGACTGGCTAACAATGTCTTTAATCTGATTGTCTGACATATAGTCATGAATGCCGTCGGTGGTCATAACAAACACATCATCAACTTCAAGATCGACAGCTTTATAATCTATGTCGAGATGCAGGTCAACGCCCACAGCCCGGCTTAGATAATTTTTTTCTTTCGATATCCATATACGGTGATCTGTGGTGAGCTGTTCGATATTTCCATCTCGTAAACGATAAATGCGGCTGTCACCAATGTGCAAAATATGGGCGGTGGTCGATTTTATAATTAAAGATGAAAAGGTAGTGACATAAGCTTTTGCATGATCTTCTGTGCTTTTACCATAGAGCCAGCTATTCAGTGCGGTGAGTACTTTGGCGGCTGAAGTTTTAACCGTCCAGCTTTCCGGGGTGCTGTAATAATCACTGAAAAAACCTTTTACCACATATTCGGAGGCTTCTTTGGGAAAGGCACAACTGCCCATGCCATCAGCAACAATTGCTGCAATGCCCTTGTTATCAAGCAGCTGTCCTTCAGGTGTGATAATGCCGTAGGAGTCTTCATTTTGATCTTTAATGCCCGCATCAGAGCTTTGAGCGAGATTGATTTTTAACTGGCTGGTCATATTGTTCTCGTTCCCACGGTTCACCGTCACTAGTGTCCGGGGGAAATTCCTTTTGTCATTCCCGAATGCCTGTGTCGGGAATCTAGTGACTTTGAATGACTTAGAGACACTGGATCCCCGACAAAAGCATTCGGGGATGACAGATTAAATTGCTGTTTTTTCTTTTTGAGTACATGATTATGCCTAAATGATTTTCACCAATAAGAATCAATAACTTATGTTACACATAAAAATTTTTCCCGGACACTAGTGATGGTCCACCGTGGAAATGCATATATCGCTACAATTTCAGGTATGGGCCCCCATGCAGGAGCACTGTAACAGGTTAATATCCCGGTTAAGTTTCAATAATCTGCACAGTACCATCAGGCAGCACTTCTGTCATTGTGTTAGACGGTTCCTTAAGAATCAGTATCGTGGCTAAAAATACAACTACGGCAGCTGCGGCAATCACCAGAAAGAATATTTCAGGTGATACAAAAGACAGTACAGTCAGGAAAGCAACAGCCCCTACATTACCATAGGCTCCTGTCATACCGGCTATTTGTCCGGTCAGGCGGCGTTTAATTAGAGGCACTACCGCAAACACCGCACCATTGCCCGCATTAACAAATAATGAGCAGAAGATAGTGACAGCGATTGCTGCCGGTAGAGACCAGCTGGCATTTATCTGGCTCATTAGGGCATAACCAATAATCAGGCCAGACATAATCACCACCAGCGTACGTTTGCGACCATATTTATCTGAAATCCAGCCACCCGCCGGGCGCATAATTAAATTTAAGGCGGCAAACACAGAGGCAACCAGGCCGGCGCCCGCTGCGGAGAGTTCGAAGGTGTCCATAAAAAACAGGGGTAGCATGGAAATAATCGCTAATTCAGAGCCGAAAGTGACCATATAAGAGAGATTTAAAATCGCTACCTGACTAAAATTATAACGTTCTATTTCCGGTACTTCACTGACAAATACATGATAGTTGACCTGATACATGCGAAATGCCTGAAAAAGATAAATAGTCGCAAGCGCTGCATAAATAGCATTGGTAATATCTGTACCCAGCATAGCCAGATTGGCCGGGCCTAGTTTCCAGGTAAGTACAGCCAGTGCAGCATACATGGGAATATTCATAATCAGGTATAAAACAAAATCAGTTTTACTGGAAATCTCCAGAGCACCACTTTTTTTCGGTTTGAAATAAGTTGAGCCCTTGGGAGTATCGTGAGTACTAAAATAGTATACAAAGGCATAAACAAAGGCGAGTACACCGGTGCTGGCAACTGCATAGCGCCAGCCATCATCGCCACCAAATAGCAGGGCGATGGTTGGCAGGCTGATGGCTGCACCAGCAGAACCAAAATTACCCCAGCCTCCATAAATGCCCTGGGCTATGCCAGCCTGGCGTGCGGGATACCATTCAGAAATCATACGGATGCCAATAACAAAACCGGCGCCGGCAAACCCCAGTAAAAATCGCATTAGAGCCAGCTGCTCATAATTATCTGCCGCAGCAAAACCAAAGCAGAGCAGGGCTGAGATGATTAAAAGCAGTGAATAAATACGTTTTGGGCCGTAACTGTCAACCAGCATACCGATTATGATGCGGGCCGGAATGGTCAGAGCTACATTTAAAATTAGCAGGGTTTTAATCTGCTGATCACTCAAACCCATGCTTTCTCGCATGGCAGCCAGCAGGGGAGCATGGTTAAACCAGATAACAAAGGTAATAAAGAATGCAATCCACGACAAATGCAATATGCGGGTATTACCACTAAAAGAAAATATTTTAATGTTGTTTGATGCGCTCACTTAAAGCTCCGATAATTTTAATACATTATCGTTATGCATGAATAACGCCAAAAAATATTTTCTATTAAAAATCAATAAGATAAATATTTTTTACCCTGGGGTAGTGGCTCTTTTGCACACTATAGGTGCATAAAAAGCATGGCTTAAATGTGTTTTGCTCCAGACTTGAAGCCTGTTATGAGTCAGAGGCCTGCTGGTGATGAAAGCCAGTTGATAACTGATTTCACCTCTCGTTGAATCAAGCGGGTATCCTGATGAATATATGCCATGGTGGCGATGCCCTGAGTGCGTACCATAAGGTGCATGGTTAATTCGGCTGCGTTTTTGCTGTAACCCATCGCCTGAAACTGTTTTTTTATCCATTGTTCAAAAACCACAAACTGCTCTTTAGTTATTATCTGCAGGTCCTGTTGAGCCTTGCCTAATTCTGTATTAAGTGTACCCATAGGGCAGCCATACTGAATCACTTCATGTTTCACATTTGAGGCAATCTGTGCATAGCGTTGAAGACGTTGCAGTGGGGTTTTGTATTCAATATCCCAGTTATTTAACATTTGCCGCATTTCATCAACACGGTACTGAATAACTGCAATGAGCACTTCATTTTTGGTTTTGAAATAATAATTTAAATTACCACGAGGTACTTTTGAGGCCGTCGCAATATCGCTGAATGAGCTCAGATTATAGCCCTTCTGGTAAAATAGCTGGTCTGCAGCCTTAACTATTTGCTGTCTGACCTGTTCGGTTTTTTCTCTTGCGACCATACATTTTAAGATACTCGTCTTCAGTCAATTACACAATCGGTCGAGCCATACTCATCGGTTTTTTCTGCAATTTGTCCATTTCATGAATCTGCCTGCTAACCGCATCTTGCCAGCTATGTTGCGGCTGATATGCAATCATTGCAGTAGCCCGACTGTTATCTACCGCTACTTCTTCCAGTAAATGCACAATACTGCGACTTATCAGGGGTTCCCATGGCACGATCGGGTCTAATATTTCCATTAGCCAGGCAAAGGGGTAGGCCATAAAGAAGGGTACGCCAAAGTGAGGTTCTGGAAAGGCAAACTCATTATGTATAAACTCAATCACTTCTCTTACCGTGGGGATTTCTTTACCCACAATATTAAATGACTGATAGCCATCGAGTTTTTCAGCCATTGCCGCACATTTCATTGCCTCACCAATATCTCGTCCATCAATCACCGGCAAACTGGTTTTTCCACCAGCGACCCAGGGAACCAGATGTGTTTTTAAACGCGGTAATAATATGGGCAATACCCCCAGAGCATAATGCTCACCCGCAAAAATACCAAAGCGCATATTGACCATAGAGGTCACGTCATTAGCCCTGGAGCGCATGTGATTTTCAATTTTAATAGCATGACACAGGTGTGGCCAGAATCCTCTGGGAATACCGATGCTCATTGCATCAGAAGATTTTTGCGGGGATGCGGCGGAGGTAGTGCTTACATTAATAAATCGTGCAATGCCTTTTTCAACCACCTTATTAATTAAGCTGATAACAGGTTGATAATATAGTGCCTCTGACTGTTTTCTGTGCCCCCATAGCGATGTCCATGCCATGGCGTTGCAAACCACATCTACCCCATCGAGCATGGACTCCAGGTAATCTTCATCCCGAAAATCGCCTTCACGTACCTCGCCCTTAAATGACTTTATCAGTTTTGACTTATCGCGGCAGGCCGCAATCAGATTTATATCTTCCCGCTTCATTAAACTTTTTAATGTGTGCGTACCTACAAAACCATTAGCGCCTGTTACCAGTATTGTTTTCATATAACACCCTGTTTAGTCAGATGACCGTCTGATATAGTATTTCAGATGACCATCTGAAATGCAAGAGACTATTAATGGAAAACCAATATGAGTTTCCAAATAAACCCGGGCCATATGAAGCCAGGGCCAGTAAGTTAAGGTCTAAGCTATTGAAATTATGATAAATTTCATTATGCCAGCTCCCCTCTTAGAAAAAGAGGGAATGAATATAATGTAGTAACTTAACCGTTAAGTTACGATATTTGCTCATATCGGGGGAGATTTAAAATCACTAAGGTTGAAACGCTATATTTATAGAGCGAAAAAACCTGAAGACTTTTAAATCCCCTTAGTGGCAATATCTCTTCTTTTGCTAACCGGTTACAGTCTTAATATATCGGTGCTCCCGTTTTTCTAAGAGGGAGATCGCACATTTCAGCTAAATAATATGCCTTAAGATCATACACTTAAGGCTTAACTTACTGGCATTGTCTCTGGCCCGGGTTTATCTATTTGTCAAACTCCTTTGGGAGATTTATTATGGGTGTCGGAGTTAATTGAATTTCTAAAAACTTCCAAATAATGCAAGTTTCTAGAAATTCAATCCAGCGATATAGCGGTGATGAATAACGCAATGAAATGATTTAGAGACACAAAAAAACATCTCGATTGAGATGACTAAGTTGTACCAGCCTAGACTACCAATCTGTACAGCCACACCAATATTATTCTAACTAATTGATTGGTTTAATATTTTCCTGTTTTATTAGTATGGGTGTCTGGGTAAGCTTTGAAAATCACTCTCCCCCCATTTAAATCGCTGCTTTAATTCATTAAAAGCATATACCTTAAGTAGCTGCCTATGTTGCAACTGACCAACTACTATTCCAGGGGCTATACCCAAAGATCCCGCAAAGTCCCTAATCGTATTCTCAGTAAAATCACCCTGAACAATAAATTCTTTAAATTCTTTTTTAGGTATCAACTCATTTTCTGAAAAAGTATTGGCTTCATTTTCTTTATCATCGTGAAGACCATTGGCATTTTCCAGGAATAGTTCCTTTTTTCCATGCAGCAGAATGTGCCCCGCCTCATGGAAAAAAGTAAACCATAACTGATCATCTACTCTATAACGTAAACTAAGCTGAATAATTGCCTTATTAGAATTCAACCAACGGGTTGCACCACTCACGCAGGTTTTGGGTAGTGCAGGTACAAAGACAACAGCAACGCCAGCTGCTGCACATAACTTTTGCATTTCAGGCACAAAAACGTCTGGTGGCTGAATGGTTAAATCACGGACTTTATTTAGTGCTGCGCGAAAATTCTTTTTATCGTATGGCTCACACTGAATTGAGGATGCTTCTATTTCACCCCGTCGTAACCAGGCAGAAACAGCCTCTGGAAAAACCTCATGCTTTTTATGCTGACGATAGGCCACCTTTAAACCTGACCAGATATCGCCCCATTGATCTACACTGGCGATACCTAAAAAGCGAAGAACTTCGACTAGCTGCTCTTTTTTGTCTTTATATTTATTAATCCAGCCACGTTTTGCCATTGCGGCAACAGGGATTTTCTTTAACCAGTCTAGATCGGTTCCCAGCTTGCCTTCTTCTGCTTTTCTGGCCTGAATTTCCTGATATTGAGATTCCAGGTTTAACCAGTAATCAGCAGGCATGCCAATAGCACGCTCAAATTTGATTGCCGTTGCTGACGTAATTGCAGATTTGCCTTTCATAACGGCCACAATATGCTTCGGTGTTAAGCCTGTGCGTTTAGCTAACTCCTGTTGAGACATACTGCGAATCTCTAGCTCATACGCTAAAACATCACCCGGAATCACCGCATAATCTGGCTGGTATTCATTTTTCACTTGTTCAACCATGGGTATCCTCCACACCTTGTATTTCAATTTCTGTCACTTTGCTCCAATCTAGTCCACCTTCATCTCTTATGGGTATGGGGTCATTAACTGGTTTAAAAAGAAGCCTGTAGGGATGATCTAAATCCATACTCAGAACCCCTTTCAGCTTGCCAGTTAATTCGTGACATCTATTAGGTGGACTATAGGGCGGCGCAAAAACACCAAGATTGCGCACTGCTCGTAATGACGCCATAACAATCATTAACTTTTTAGCCCTTTTACGGCCATGCACCTTAACCATGGTTTTGCCTTCATTCAGCTTCTTTTGTAGCTTCCTGGTAACAAAAGTGATTATCATTTATTGTTCCATTGTTCTTATTAACCTATAAGGTTAATGATTTTTATCATTCTAGCACAAGAAAAAGCATTAGGTCATGTAATATTTCTGTTGCTATTCCCTTAATAGAATAACTGCCCCCAGTCAGATAAGCCATGATCAAACCCCAACGCAGAG
>QIDK01000167.1 GCA_003228405.1 Gammaproteobacteria bacterium
GATGCTGCTGCATGGAAAAAGCTTTTCAACGAGTCTGACCCCTTGAAATTCAAGATCGAGTATATTAGTGTTTATTGTGATCTGCCCCCGGTTTCAAGGACTGTTTTTATGTTTAGTACCAGGGCTTAAGTATAAGTGCCATTAATCTCTGGCACAGCTTTATGCTTTTAACGACAATCATTAGTCTTTTGCCATTATTTCTTTTTATAAATATTTTCGTAACAGTAATTAGTTGCTTCTACAAAACCTTCTACACTGCCGCAGTCGAATCGACGACCTTTAAATTTATAGGCCATTACGCAGCCATTTTTTGCCTGGGCCTTAATGGCATCGGTGAGTTGAATTTCGCCACCTGTGCCGGGTTGGGTGTCGCGCAATAAATCAAAAATATCCGGGGTTAAAATATAGCGACCAATCACCGCCAGGTTGCTGGGGGCTTTATCCGCGGGTGGTTTTTCTACCATGTCTTTTACGCGGAAGATATTGTCACTGATCATTTCACCATCTATAACACCATAGCTGCTGATATTTTCTCTGGGCACTTCTTCAATGGCGATAATGGAGCAACGGAACTGTTTATACAGGCCCACCATCTGTTTCATTACGCTGTCTTCATCGGGTTCGGTAATGCACAGGTCATCCGCCAGGATCACGCCGAATGCCTGATCACCGATCATGTTTTCACCGGTGAGTACGGCATGGCCGAGGCCTTTCATCTGTTTCTGACGGGTGTAGGTGAAGGTGCAGTTGGCGAGTAATTCTCTAATTTCTTTTAGTTTTTCTTCTTTGCCGGTGCCGGATATTTCATTTTCCATTTCATAACTAATATCAAAATGGTCCGAGATAGAATATTTGCCACGTCCGGTAACAAAGGCATTATTGATCATGCCTGCGCTCATGGCTTCTTCTACTGCGTAGTGAATCAGTGGTTTATCGACTACCGGCAGCATTTCCTTAGGAATGGATTTTGTGGCGGGGAGAAAACGGGTGCCATAGCCGGCTACTGGGTAGAGACATTTGCTGATCATGCTTTGAAAACCTTAGGAAATTATTATATTTGAGGGGATTCTACTTTAAAAGAGGTCGTAAGTCATAAGTCGTAAGTCGTAAGTCGTAAGTCGTAAGTCAAAAGCAAAGGCAAAGGCAAAGGCAAAGGCAAAGGCAAAGTTCAAAAGCAAACAGGCGCAGCCTGCCCGCTTTGACTTACGACTTATGACTTAAGACTTACGACTATCTTTCATGATACTGCTCGCTCAGCTCATGCACCGAATCAACCAGTACTTTTACATGTTCAGGATTAATGTCAGGCGTAATGCCGTGGCCTAAATTAAATACATGGCCTTCACCAGTGCCGAAGTCCTTAAGAATTTTTGCGGCTTCTTCACGAATAACTTCTGGTGATGCATACAGTGTGTTGGGGTCCATATTGCCCTGCAGGGCAACCCGGTTGCCTACCTGTGCTTTCGCATCGGCAATGCTGGTGCTCCAGTCAATGCCGAGGGCATCGCAACCGGTATCGGCCATGGCATTTAGCCACTGGCCGCCACCTTTGGTGTATAAAATAACCGGTACCTGTCGGCCATCGGCTTCTCGGGTGAGGTTAGATACAATTTTCTGCATGTAATCTAATGAAAACAGGCGGTACATTTCCGGGTTTAAGTTGCCGCCCCAGGTATCAAAAATCATCACCGCCTGTACGCCTGCAGCTATTTGTGCATTTAAATAGGAGGTAACCGATTGTGCAATTTTGTCGAGTAACTGATGTGCCAGTGCGGGATCATCAAATAACAGGGTTTTGGATTTGCTGAAGGTTTTGCTGCTGCCGCCTTCAATCATATAGGTGGCGAGTGTCCACGGGCTGCCGGAAAAACCGATTAAGGGTACACGGCCATTGAGTTCACGGCGAATGGTGCGTACCGCATCCATCACATATTTAAGTTCGCCTTCCGGGTCGGGAATCGGCAGGTTTTTTATATCCGCTGCTGTGCGAATGGGCTTGTTGAATTTAGGGCCTTCACCGGATTCAAAATACAGGCCTAAGCCCATGGCATCGGGGATGGTCAAAATATCCGAGAATAAAATCGCTGCATCAAGATCAAAGCGTTCCAGCGGCTGCAGGGTAACTTCACAGGCAAGTTCCGGGTTCATGCACAGGCTCATAAAGTCGCCGGCTTTTTCGCGGCTGGCGCGGTATTCGGGTAAGTAGCGGCCAGCCTGGCGCATAATCCAGATGGGGGTTTTATCGACGGGCTGTTTTAGCAGGGCGCGAAGGAAGCGATCGTTTTTTAATTCTGTCATGTGATTTTGAATTAGGAGCCTCTGATTAAGTCTGGTTGATGAGGTTGCTGCCAAAAACTTTCTGATACAAGGCGAAGATCGCAGCTAATAGCCTGCTATTGGTAAGATTTTCAACGTAGTAGCGGGAAGTTTTTGGCAGTAAGATCACAATCATGGCTTAATCAGAGGTTCCTTAAGCTTCTACAGATTGTTTACTGTCGTTTCCGGTTGTGTCTGTCGGAAACCCCTGGTGACATTAAAGACACTGGATCCCCGATAGAAGCGTTCGGGGATGACGAGAATTAAAAATTACTGTGGATATCAGGCGTTAAGCTGTGCTTTTATTTTGCCGCTCACGGCACCCATATCTGCACGACCCTGCATCTGGGGTTTTAGAATCCCCATTACCTTGCCCATATCTTTAATTGAAGCGGCACCGGTATCATCAATGGCTTTAGATATTAGCTGGTCAATTTCACTGTCGCTGAGTGCTTCAGGCAGGAAATCCTGGAGAATAGAAACTTCGTATTCTTCCTGTTGCCACAAATCTTCTCTGCCTGCGTCTTTATACTGGCTGATAGATTCTCTGCGTTGTTTAAGCATTTTATCGAGTACGGCCAGTACCCGGTTATCATCCAGCTCAATGCGTTCGTCGACCTCTATCTGCTTGATAGCGGCTAATGCTAAACGAATAACTCCCAGACGTTTCTTATCGCCACCTTTCATGGAGGCTTTCATATCGTCGGTCAGGCTTAGCTTGAGGCTGGTATCGCTCATAAAAATGTGTTCTTAGCGGCGGCGATGAGGATTACGCGTTAAACGCTCGCGCTCTTTCGATAATTTTTTCAGGTTACGCTTTACAGCGGCAGCTGCTTTGCGCTTACGTTCAGTTGTGGGCTTTTCATAGCACTCACGACGACGAATTTCGGTTAAAATACCGGCTTTTTCGCATGAACGTTTAAAACGACGCAGAGCAACGTCAAACGGCTCGTTGTCTTTAACTTTTACTTGTGGCATTCAGAACTCTCACTCTAAAATATAACTAAATTTATGGTCGCTTCCCATTTGGGAGCATTGAGCCGCGGGATTATAACAGTTTTGTGGCGAAATCCAAGATAAAGATGGAAACAAAAACGGACACATTGAATGATAGTTTTAGGTATTGAATCCTCCTGTGATGAAACAGGTCTGGCCGTGTATGATTCTGAACGAGGTCTGCTGGCACATGTGCTGCACTCGCAGATTGCCCTGCATGGTGAATATGGCGGTGTGGTGCCCGAGCTGGCCTCACGGGATCATGTGCGCTATTTATTGCCGCTAGCGGAACAGGTGCTGCAAAAGGCAGGAATCAGCAAGGCCGAGCTGGAGGGTATAGCCTACACCGCCGGCCCCGGTCTGATGGGCGCCTTAATGGTGGGTGCGTCTACCGGCAGGGCGATGGCGATGGCACTGGGCATTCCTGCCGTGGCGGTACACCATATGGAAGGCCATTTGCTGGCACCTATGCTGGAAGAAACTGCCCCTGAATTTCCTTTTGTCGCCCTGCTGGTCTCCGGTGGCCATACCCTGCTGGCTCATGTTAAAGGCATTGGCCAGTATGAATTACTCGGTGAAAGCCTGGATGATGCGGCAGGCGAAGCCTTTGATAAAACCGCAAAAATGCTCGGGCTGGGATATCCCGGCGGGCCGATACTGGCGAAAATGGCGGAGCAGGGAGAACCGGGAATCTATAAATTTCCACGGCCCATGTGTGATCGCCCGGGGCTGGATTTTAGTTTTAGTGGCCTGAAAACCTTCAGCCTGAATACCTGGCAAAAAGAAGTCGAGCAGGGCAATGAAAACGAACAGACTCAGGCGAATATCTGCCGTGCCTTTGAAGAAGCCGTGGTGGATACACTGATGATTAAAAGCCGCCGCGCGGTTCAGCAGGTGGGGGCGAAAACCCTGGTGATTGCCGGTGGAGTAGGTGCAAACCTGCGCCTGCGCGACTCATTGCGAGTAATGATGGAAAAAGAAGGAGGAGAGCTGTTTTATCCAAGAATTGAATTTTGTACGGATAACGGGGCGATGATTGCTTATGTTGGCTGTCTGCGACTTATGAGTGGGCAAACCGAGGCATTGGCTATAAATGTCAGGGCTCGATGGCCGATAGGGGAGTTGGACGCAGTCGTAAGTCGTAAGTCGTAAGTCAAAAGCAAGGTCAAAAGCAAACAGGCGCAGCCTGCCCGCTTTGACTTACGACTTAAGACTTACGACTTACGACTATCTTTCTTCCCGATCTTATCTTCCTGCCCTGCCAGTAATTTCTGAATATTGCTCTTATGCCGCCAGACCAATAAAGCCGCCATAAAGGCTACGCTTAAAGTAATCACCTGTGACTGAGTAATAAACCACGCCAGCACCGGTGAGCCACTGGCGGCAACCAGTGCGGATAAAGATGAGTAGCGAAACACCACCGCCATAAACAGCCAGATACCAATGGTGCCTAAGCCCAGTAACCAGTGGGTGCCCAGCAATACCCCTAAAATAGTGGCTACACCCTTGCCACCTTTAAAGCCATAATACAGTGGAAATAAGTGGCCCAGAAAAGCCGCTAAGCCGGTGGCAGCAATAACTTCATTCGGCATATTCATTAGCACCGCTATTAATACAGGAATCAGCCCCTTTAACATATCCCCCAGCAGGGTAATAATGGCGGCTTTTTTGCCGCCTTCGCGCAGTACATTGGTGGCGCCCGGGTTATTAGAACCTACCGTTCTGGGATCTGCCAGCCCCATAATTTTGCAGGTGATAATGGCGGTGGAAACCGAGCCGAGCAAATAGCCGAACAGGGCGAAACCAGTAATTATAAGTATAATGTCTGCTGTGAGATCCACAAAGGGTGCCGAGGGTGATTAAAGTCGCTTGCAATTTAACACGAAATGAAACAACGGTGAAATCCTGTGGCTATTGATAATAAAAAAGTAACCTGCCTGTTTGTGCATGGCTGGGGTATGAACAGCACCATCTGGCAGCCAGTAGTTGAAAGACTGCCAGCATGGATTGAGGCGGAGGTAATGGACTTACCCGGACACGGCCAAAGAACCGATGAATCCTTTACAGACTTACAGAGCCTTACAGAAGATGTGCACAGCCAGTGCTGCAAAATAAAAAAGGCCGATCAGCCGCTACTACTGATCGGCTGGTCACTGGGTGGCCTGCCCTGTTTGCAGCTATGCATAAACCAGTCGACACAGGTCGATGCATTAATGCTGGTGAGCAGTAACCCCTGTTTTGTCAGCAGGGAAAACTGGCACTGTGGTATTGAGGGTGAAATATTTAATCAGTTTTCCCGCTCACTGAAAAAAGATTTTTCAGGTACAATTCGCCGTTTCCTGTCTCTGCAGGTAAAAGGTTCGGAATCCGGGCGAATAATTTTACGTAGTTTAAGAGAAAAAATATTGCAACAGCCGCAACCCAATGAAGTCAGTCTGGATGCGGGACTGAGAATTTTGCAACAGACGGATTTGCGTGATCATCTAAACAAAATAAAACAGCCGCTAAGCTGGATACTGGGTGGGCAGGATGGTCTGGTAAAATCTGAGCTGGCAAAAGAATTAAGACAGGTAAGCGTTTTTGAAAAAGCAGGCCATGCTCCGTTTCTATCTCACACGGAAGAATTTATACAACAGCTGGTGAAATTTCTGTCGGTGCGCCTTCAGGGCGCAGAGTTTGAGCTACCTCCATAAAACAACCATTAAAATAAAAAAGATAAAGGCAGTTTTTCCGCAAATGAACGCCAATATACGCAAATAAAAGCAAAAACATTAACCAGGTGTTGTACGTGCATTTGCGGTGAATATGCTTTTTTGCTTTTAAAGATATTTGCAGGGATAGCTCAGACACAGGGGTTGTGAAATATCCATTAAAGTAAAGTGCACCTAAAGGTAAAATAGTTATTTATGAGTCAGTCAGAAAAACATCGCATACAAAAACATTTTGATGCAAAGGCTATGCATTATGAATCATCCGCCGTATTGCAGCGCAATGTTTGCAAAGAGCTTTTACTGCGGCTTGATTTAACCCGTTTAAACCCATTGCATATTTTAGATGCAGGTTGCGGCACAGGCTGGGGTACTCAGGGCCTGTTAAAAAAATATAAAAAAGCTAAAGTCATTTCATTAGACCTTTCACAGCAAATGCTTAAACAGACAAAAACCAAAGGTGGCTGGTTGCGCAAGCCTGCATTAATTTGTGCAGATGCAGAAGAAATTCCTTTACAGGATGAATCGCTTGATCTGGTTTTTTCAAATTTAATGCTGCAATGGTGTGATCATAAAAAAGTATTTGCAGAGTTTAAACGCATATTAAAACCCGATGGGTTGCTAATGTTTTCAAGCTTTGGGCCGGATACTTTAAAAGAATTAAAATATAGCTGGGCACAGGTAGATGATCATGCGCATGTAAATGACTTTACAGATATGCATGATTTAGGTGACGAACTGATTCAGGTGGGTCTGGCGGAGCCAGTAATGGATATGGATTTAGTTAAGCTCACCTATAATGATGCCCTGTCGGTAATGAAAGATTTAAAAGCAATTGGTGCAAATACAACCTTAAAAAACCAGCAGAAAACGACCGAACAGGGTCTGGTAACGCCGGCAAAATTAAAGCGGGTGATTGAAAGTTATGAAAAATTCCGGCATGAAAATTTACTGCCTGCCAGTTATGAAGTGGTATATGGGCATGCCTGGAAAACGCCGCAGCGGGCAACTAAAATTTCACAGACGGAGTTTTCTGTGTCGGTAGATCAGATTAAGTAGCTATTGTGCCTCTATAGACGGGTGTTAAATTGCCTGGTTATTACTGAGTCAGAAATATAAGGAGCCTGCAATAAGCCATAGAAAAATAGCACCTGTAGGAGAAACTGTTTGTCTAATATAAGGCAGGTATTCTTTTCATCTGATTCATTAGTAGAAGTCATTAATAAGTTTATTTCATAGAAGAAATTCAGGTGTCTAATACATCGAATTTTCTATTTGGTTATATTGCTAATATTGTAGTTTATTTAAGAAATAATCTTAATGAGCTGCAATTAATGTCGGATATTTTTACTTGAATGTCGGTCAATTTTACATATTAACATTGTTATCTGAAAGGTTATATAAGTAGAGTATGGTTTCGAATGTAAATTTGCTAGTCTAATATAATTAAATGTCAATTACATACAGGTTGTTTTATTTTTAAATGCATATAAAAAAGCATTATTTTTTATAAAATAAGATAAAGAAAACATTTAAACCAAAAATAATAAAGAAGGTAAATGAACAGAGGTGGTGGCATTAATGTTGCTTGTTTTTTAGTGTGTTATTAATGAAGTTTAATAAAAACAAGGAAAAAATTATGATTAAAATATCTCATTTCGCTAAACTGGCAAGCTTCGCTCTTATCTGTTCCGCTAATGCAAATGCGGCGTATATAACGGAAACATTGCTACCTAATGATAGTTTTTCTACAGCGCAGTTTATTCCTGGTTCTACATTTACCTTGAAGTATGATAGTAATATAGATGTAAATTTATCAGGAAATTATTATACAAACAGATCAACAAGTATTCCGCATGCGAGCATTCTGGGTACTGGTGATACAACGGTTGACTATTTTTCATTTCAGGCCAGTCAGGGTTCATTGTATCTCGATATTGATAATGGGATAGATTCCGGGGGTAGTTTTGATTCATGGTTAGAGCTATACGATTCTTCATTTAATTTGATTTCATCAAATGATGATGCAAGACGTGATAGTGGTTCAGCTTATAGTTATTATGATAATAATTATGGGTACTTCTCTTATGATAGCTTTATAAAATATCAGGTGACTACTGATGATTTGTATTATGTATTGGTTGGTGGTAATGCGAATCCGGCTGGTATTCCGTTTGGATCAAATTATACTTTAAATATATCGAATGATACTGGAGCGGTAACACCTCCTGTGCCTTTACCCGCAAGTATATGGTTATTTATGTCTGGAATCCTGGGCTTGTTTGGAATTAGTCGAAGACGTTAATTGAAATTAAGCCTCCTGGCTATGCCAGGAGGTAGAGGTCACTTAAATTTACTTCGTTAGAAGTCGTTAACAAATCCATTTTTTGTGCTGTTTTTTCAGCAAGAGTTTCCAGATATTAGATAGCATTTAGAGTGACAGCCATTTAAAAATATGCAGAAGGTTTTTCAAAGTGTGGTGATACTCGTTAATGATTTTGTTTTGAGGGTGCCAGGGAACCTCTGATTAATTTTGGTGTGCGCTGTTTATAAGCAAGAGCATATGTTATTTACATCTACAGTTTTTAATTTGTTATAAAAATAAAAAGGCGCTCATTGAGCGCCTTTTTTAATTTATATTATTTCTTAATATCAAGCTTCAAGATGCGTGCGAATTTTTTTCATCGCATTTTTTTCCAGCTGTCGTATGCGCTCTGCAGAAATATCGTATTTTGCCGCCAGCTCATGCAATGTGGCTTTATTTTCTTCGTCCATCCAGCGAGACATTAGAATATCACGGCTGCGATCATCCAGAATATCCAGTGATTTTGTTAGAGCTGTGCTGCGCTGCTGTTGCCAGTCGGTTGACTCCAGCAGTTGAGCCGGGTCATGGCCCGGATTGGCCAGATAAGTAGAAGGTGCCACCAGCGCATCATCGTCATCATCATTGGTGGCATCAAATGCCATGTCGTAATTACTCAGGCGCGATTCCATTTCCAGCACCGTTTCGGGTTTAACACCCAGGTCTTTAGCCACGCCTTCAACTTCTTCATGGGTAAACCAGCCAAGGCGTTTTTTTGCGCTACGCAGGTTAAAGAACAGTTTACGTTGAGCTTTGGTGGTCGCGACTTTGACTATGCGCCAGTTTTTCAGCACATATTCATGAATTTCAGCACGAATCCAGTGCACTGCAAAGGATACCAGGCGGACATTATGGTCCGGGCTAAAGCGTTTAACCGCTTTCATTAGCCCCACATTGCCTTCCTGAATCAGGTCGGCCATGGGCAGGCCATATCCCTGATAACCACGGGCAATACGAATAACGAAGCGCAGGTGCGACATAATCAGCTTTTGTGCAGCTTCCAGATCACCATGTTTTGACAGGCGGTAACCATATTCACGCTCTTCTTCGGCAGTGAGCATAGGGAATGCCTGTGCATTCTGGATATATTGATCCAGACTGCCACTAGAGATGGGCAGATGATTGTTAGCAAGTACCAGTTCGTTTGACATATTGGCTCCAGGGGATACATTCATTATTTTAGCACTCTTTTAATTCGAGTGCTAATAGTCATATAAGTTCCATCTAATGTATGAAAGATCGGTGGGGAATTACTGGTAAGTGGCGAGGGAGCTATCCAGGTGATGAATTTCCAGAAACTGCCTGCGCAGCATGAGCAGGTTGTTTAGCCTTCCGATTAACATGGCTTCTCTGATCGGTTTTTCAAGAATATCATTAGCGCCGGAGGAAAAAATACGATTCAGCCCATTCGGGTCGGCATCAAAGTTACTGGAGGTGGTGACAAGGATGGGTAGCTGCTCGTAGCCCAGCCCCAGCCCATGACGAATTTCACGAATCAGATCACGTCCACTCATATGGCCTTCCAGCTGGATATCGGTGAGTAGTAAATCAAATGGCTGGATATGATTTTTGCTGAAAGACTGCTGAATATGCTGCAAAGCCTGTTCTGCATTTACAGCATGCAGATAGTTATAATTGTGTTTTGTCAGTAAATTTCGGGTTGCAAGGGCTACGGTGGCGCTATCTTCAACATAAAGAATATTACCGCCAATAATGGCTTTGGGTGGATCGGTGTTTAAAAATGAGTTGATATAATCAACCAGCTTCTGTTGCCCCAGTTTTTTGTCAAAATAGCCATTCACCAGTTTGCAGGCCATGTTTTCTTCGTATATACCCATTTTTTCACCGGAGATCACGATCAGGGGTGTGCTTTTAACACCCAGCCCCGTGCGAATGGTGTCAATCATATTGTGACAATCGATATCAGGCAGGTTACGGGAGGTGGTGATCAGGCTGTATCTGTGTTCTTTTAACAGACGAAAGGCTTCATCTGCATTCATGGCAGCATCAACTATAACGTTGGGAATGTTTTTATCGATCAGCTTGGTGATAATGGCCAGGCTGGTGCCGGAGTGATCGATGAGCAAAACTCGTTGTACATCTGAGGACATAATTTACATCTAAAAGCGTTTATAATTTTTTAATAGTCAAATATATAGTTATGAGAGTGTCATATTTTAGCACTTCAGGTAAGGCGACTAGTCGATAGTTTATGGCGCTTTGTCTGAAATATTCGGTTGTGGTGTGAGAGCGTTATTAAAAGGAATTAAACAAATTGCCGCAGAGCCGCACACTAGTGACAGAGCCGCAGGGCGTTGAGTTGTTTAACTGGGTTCTATTTCGCTTAAATGCCGGCCCACCGCAATCCAGGAGCCCGTCAGGCCCAAAAAGCAGCTAAAGCCGATCAGGCTGAAAGCTTCTGCAAAGCTCAGGCCGCGCAACTGAAAACCACTGTCGTACAGGCTGGCCAGATGTTCTACTGAGTTATCCAGCAGATTGATGGATAAAATGGTTAGTATCCAGGCCAGCAGGCCGCCGCCTATGCCATACCAGAGGCCGGTATAGAGGAAAGGGCGGCGAATAAATGCATCGGTGCCGCCAATCAGCTTGGTGACTTCTATTTCTTCACGGTGGTTCTGAATATCCAGTCGAATGGTATTGCCAACCACCAGTAATACGGCCACACCTAACAGGCTGGCAATAATCCATATGCCCCGTTGCGCAATTTCAAGCATGGCAAACAGACGTTTTACCCACTGTAAATCCAGTTGTGCAAGCTCTACCTGTTTGAGCTGATTAAGCTGCTTGAGCAGATGACGAATTTTATCCGGGCGATTAGTATCTACCACCGGTTGCAGGGTAAGCACATGGGGCAGCGGATTATCACCCAGTGCCTCTACTGCATCGCCAAAGCCGGAAATGTTCTGAAATTCTCTGAGAGCCTGGTCTTTATTGATGAGAGACACTTTTATAATGTCATCATACAGACGCAGCTTGCCCATCAGCTGCTTTGCCTGCTTTTCAGTGGTGCTATTCTTAAGAAAAACGGAAATCTGTGCGCTATTATCCCAGCCCACGCTCACATTGCTGGCATTATTTAATAACACAAGCAGGCCAGCGGGTAGCGCCAGGGCTATGGCGATGACCGCAATAGTCATAAATGAGGAGGCGGGTGCCCGGCTCATTGCGCCGAGGCTGGCGATTAACGTGCGGGCATGATTAGTGAGCCAGGCCTGAACAGGGCTGCTTTTTGCAAGCTGGTTACTATCGGTCTTAGCCATGAGCGGCTGCCTGCAGATCATTATGGGTTAGCAGACCCTGGTTCAGACTGACGACAGGGCTGCCCATCTGTTTGATTAAATCCAGATTATGGCTGGCAATTAACACGGTAACCCCCACATCATTAAACCGTGCAAATAGCTGCATAATTTCTTTGGAGAGTTCCGGGTCTAAATTACCTGTAGGCTCATCTGCCAGTAGCAGGCCGGGTTTGTGTACAATCGCTCTGGCGATTCCTACGCGTTGTTGCTCACCACCGGAGAGGGTAACAGGGGCGGATTTTTCTTTATTTAACAAACCCACCTGATCTAGTGCTGCGCGCACCCGTTTACCAATTTCTTTATGCTGATAACCGGCAATGATCAGGGGCAGGGCCACATTATCGAACACCGGGCGGTCATAGAGCAGGTGATGGTTCTGAAAAATAATGCCGATATTACGACGAATATAGGGAATTTTGCGATTACTGACGCTGCTCAGGTTAATGCCGTCGAGCAGTATATTGCCCCGACTGGGCCGCTCAATTAAAGCAATTAGCTTTAGCAGGGTGCTTTTACCCGCACCCGAATGCCCGGTGAGATAAGCCATTTCACCACGCGGCAGGTGAAAACTCACATTGCTTAAAGCTTCGTGGCCACCTGGGTAGCGTTTACAAATGTTGTCGAAACGGATCATTGGGGGTATTTTGCACTATGTTGTTTTATTGGCAAGGGAAAAAATTAGTCATTAGTCATAAGTCATAAGTCGTAAGTCGTAAGTCGTAAGTCAAAAGCAAAAGCAAAAGCAAAAGCCCAGGCTGCTCTCCCACAGGGAGAGGCCGCTTACGACTTCTGACTTACGACTTCTCCTGTTTCTTTATCCAGCAAGGCCTCCACAAACTCCCCCGCATGAAATTCACGCAGGTCGTCGATCCCTTCTCCCACCCCGATAAATCGAATCGGCAGCCCGAGCTTTTCTGCAATCGCAAATAAAATACCACCTTTTGCGGTGCCATCCAGTTTGGTCAGCACCAGCCCGCTCAGGCCCATCGCCTGATTAAACTGCTGTGCCTGCACCAGACCATTCTGGCCAAAGCCGGCATCCATTACCAGCAGGGTTTCATGGGGGGCTGAATCATCCAGTTTGCTCATTACACGTTTAATTTTAACTAGTTCATCCATTAAATTGCTTTGCGTGTGCAACCGACCGGCGGTGTCAGCAATAATGACGTCAATATTTTTTGATCTGGCGGATTCGATCGCATCATAAATAACGGAGGCCGAATCAGCACCGCTGCCCTGTGCGACTACCGCAATATTGTTGCGCTCGCCCCAGGTCTGTAACTGTTCAACGGCGGCGGCACGAAAAGTGTCACCAGCGGCAAGCATCACCGATTTGCCTTCATTTTGAAAGCGTTTGGCGAGCTTGCCAATGGTAGTAGTTTTGCCCGCGCCATTGATGCCAACAACTAAAATAACAAAGGGTGTTTTCTGTTCATCAATAATCAGCGGTTGATCAACTGGCTGTAAAATTGCAGTCATGTCATCGCAGAGTGCATTAAACAGAACCACGGGGTCCTGCAATTCCTTGCGGGAAACGCGTCGGGTTAAATCGGCAATAATTCTGCTGGTGGCATCTACCCCCACATCGGCAGTGAGCAGTCGGGTTTCCAGCTCTTCTAATAAGTCGGCATCAATATTTTTTTTGCCGAGTAACAGATCCGCCATGCCATCGGTTAAGCCGGCCCGGGTTTTGCTCAGGCCATCGCGAAGCGTACCGGCCATGCTCTGGTATTCGTAGTCATCAGCAACGGTAAGCGCGGCTGGAGTAAAAGATGCACCCGATTTTATGCGGGTAGCTGGGGCTGGGTCAGGGCTGGTTTCGGCCGGGGTGTCTGCGCTCGATGACTGTTTTTCTTCATCAGGAGTGAGCGAATTTCTTTTGTTGCGGCGTAAAAAACCAAACATAATTGTCAAATTACTTGTATATCAGGAGCTGCTTATCCTATCATCGTGGGGAACTCAGGTTAAGCTTTCCGGTCATTAATCTTCAGAAAGTATTAGCCATAGACTTCAATGTCATTAGCGTATAGCAAAAAAATACAAAAAACGTCGTCATTCCTGAATGTCTTCGTTTGCACCATAAATTAATGGTATTACTATAATCCCTCCGCTTGTTAAAAGAGGCAGAAAACAAAGGATAAATTGAATGATATCAAACAAGTACGGCGTATTTATCGCTGTAACGGGGTTGCTGCTTGGCTTATCTGCCTGCCAGTCAAACCCAGGTAAAACCGTGTATGAAAGCAGCCCGCAAACCAGACCGGAAATGAATGTCAGTGATTCAGGTGTGCATAGCTTTACACTGGGCAATGGCATGAAGGTGCTGGTCAAACCCGACCATCGCTCACCGGTGGCGGTTTCACAGGTATGGTACAAAGTGGGAGGTTCTTATGAATATGCGGGTGTTACCGGTGTCTCCCATGCGCTCGAACATATGATGTTTAAGGGCACTGAAAAATTAAAACCCGGTGAGTTTTCAGAAATTATCGCCGCTAATGGGGGCAGTGAGAATGCCTTTACAGGTAAAGATTACACCGCCTATTTTCAGCGCATTGCCAGTGACAGACTGGAGCTGTGTTTAGAAAATGAAGCAGATCGCATGCGTAACCTGCAACTAACCGAAGCAGAATTTAAAAAAGAGATTGAAGTGATTAAGGAGGAGCGTCGTTCGCGCACCGATGACAGCCCAACTTCCTTAACCTACGAGCGCTTTAATGCAGCTGCGTTTATTAATTCCAGTTATCAGCAACCGATTATTGGCTGGATGGAAGATTTAGACAGTATGCAGTTAAAAGATTTAAGCAGCTGGTATCAAACCTGGTATGCACCGAATAATGCCACCCTGGTTGTTGCAGGAGATGTTGATCCACTGCAGGTATATCAATGGGCTAAAAAATATTTTGGGCCATTAACGCCTTCAAAGATAGAGCCGCCTAAACCGCGTCGTGAAGTAGAGCAGATGGGCGAGCGGCGTATTATTGTAAAAGTACCGGCGAAGGTTCCCTATTTATTAATGGGTTATAAGGTGCCGGTGCTTAACACCGCAAAAAATGAAAATGATATTTATGCACTGGAGGTTTTAGCCGGTGTATTAGATGGCGGCAATAGCAGCCGTTTAAGCCAGCAGCTGGTGCGTGGGTCAGAGGTGGCCTCTTCTGTAAGTGCTGGTTATGACCTCTATGCAAGGCAGCAATCTCTGTTTTTATTTGACGGTACACCCCGTGATGGACACAGTGTCAAAGAGCTGGAAACCGCGATAAAAAAACAGATTAAAATAATTCAAAATAAAGCGCCATCAAAAAAAGAACTCGACAGAGTGAAAGCGCAGGTGATGGCCGCATCGGTGTATGAAAAAGATTCCGTTTTTTATCAGGCAATGCAGTTAGGCACGCTGGAAACTGTGGGCCTGGGCTGGCAGAAAAAAGATGAATATCTACAGAAGGTTCAGCAGGTAACCGCTGAACAGGTGCGCCTGGTGGCAAAAAAATATCTAATTAATGATGGCCTGACGGTTGCGGTATTAGAGCCGCAACCGATTAATGCAGCTAAACGCAAAGCATCGGCTACTACGGGAGGTCGTCATGGGCGTTAAAATATTAATACTTACCGGGTTGCTTGTTATTAATAGTGTTTCAGCTTCGCCGGAAATTCAACACTGGCAAACTGCAAATGGCGCACAGGTATATTTTGTGCCCTCGAATGATATCCCCATGGTCGATGTGCGAATTGTATTTGATGCGGGTAGTGCGCGGGATAATAAAATACCCGGCACCGCAATAATGACAAATGGTCTGTTAGCAGAAGCGGCTGCGGGGGATGATGCGCAGACACTGGCGGAAAAATTTGAAGCGGTGGGTGCAAACTTTTCAAATGGCGCACTAAAAGATATGGCCTGGCTGAGTTTGCGCAGTTTGCGAGATGATAAATATTTACAACCGGCTCTAACTAATTTAAAAAATATTTTAACACGCCCCGAGTTTCCCGCAGATCCATTTAAACGCGAACTGGAACGACTAAAAATATCGGTAAAAGCGAGCAAGCAGTCGCCGGGAAGTATTGCTTCACGCAGATTTTATTCTGAGTTATATGGTAACCATCCCTATGCACAACCCAGTGAAGGCACAGAAAAAAGTTTACAGCAGCTTAAGCTAAAGCATCTGCGGGCTTTTTACAAACAGTACTATGTGGCGAAAAATGCGGTGCTAGCGATTGTGGGCCAGTTAAGTAAAGAGGAAGCTGAAAAAATAGCCAATGACTTAATGGCAGGTTTAGCCCCGGGTAAACACGCAAAAAAACTGCCAGCCGTTAAAGCACTAACAGAAGCTAAAACTATTTATATCGATTTCCCGTCGAGGCAGACTACAGTATTAATGGGGCAGGTAGGTATGGCGCGAGGAGATAAAGATTATTTTGCATTATATCTGGCAAACCATGCCTTTGGCGGCAGCGGGTTTGGCTCGCGACTAATGCAGGAAGTGCGGGAAAAGCGCGGCCTGGCCTATAGCACCTACAGTTATTTTTCACTCATGCGAGAAGCAGGGCCATTTCAGATTGGTTTAAAAACACGTAATGACCAGCTGGATGAAGCGATGAAAATTATTCATGATGAATTAAATAAATATATCGACGAAGGGCCGGGAGAAGACGAGCTAAATGACAGCTTAAAAAATATCACCGGCGGTTTCCCTTTGCGCATTGACAGCAATAAGAAAATTGTCGGGTATTTATCGATGATAGGATTTTATAACTTGCCACTGGATTACCTGGATACCTTTGTGGCCAATATAAACCAGCAAACTAAACAGAAAGTTGATGACGTCTTAAAGCGTAGAATTCATCCTGATAAAATGTTAACGGTGATTGTCGGCGCAAAAGAAAAATAAAGTGCAGGTTGGGGTTCCTGCGTCACCCCAACCTACGGAAAATTTGAACAATGGGTAAGTTGCGTATAATTGCTGGTAAATGGCGCAGTCGAATTTTACCTGTCGCTGATTTGCCGGGTTTGCGGCCCACCACCGATCGGGTGCGTGAAACCCTGTTTAACTGGCTACAAAATGATATTCCCGGTGCTCGATGCCTTGATTTATTTGCGGGTAGTGGTGCTCTGGGTTTTGAAGCTGCTTCAAGAGGCGCGGCTTCGGTGCTGATGCTGGAGCTGCAGAAACAGGCAGTAGAAATTTTATATGACAATAGTAAAACGTTGCAGGCCAGTAATATTCAGGTATTGCAACAGGATGCCATTAGCTGGTTAAAATCAAAACCTGCTGAGGCATTTGATATCGTGTTTTTAGATCCCCCCTTTGATAGTGATTATTTGTCACAGGCGTGCGAATTACTGGAAACCCGGCAGTTTTTGTCTGAGAATGCCAGTATCTATCTGGAAATGGATAGTCGTCAGTCGCTGCCACCGTTGCCCGCAAGCTGGCATCTGGTGAGGGAGAAAAAAGCGGGGCAGGTCAGCTATTATCTGCTGAGAAGAAATTTTGATGTGGAATAAATGTTTTTCTAAGCCTGACTGGGTTAATCAACTTAATAAGACAGCCATGCTAAAAATTTTGTTAAGCAGCTGATGAATCTATATTTTCCTGGTATGGGCACCATAACGGGTTCCATCTGGCCAGGTCTTGGGTTTATAATTATCAAACTACTGTGTGATAATTAACCCGAATATTTCATAAGTCCGCTAAATATCAGACCAGGCGTACAAATCATAAGGAAACAAAATGACAGTGATCGCAGTCTATCCCGGCACCTTTGATCCGGTTACCAATGGTCATAGTGACCTGGTGGACAGGGCATCACGCCTGTTTGACAAGGTCATTGTGGCGATTGCTGCAAGTCCGTCTAAAGCGCCTTTATTTGATTTAGGGCATCGAATTCAGCTGGCGGAGAAGGTACTGTCAAAGCATAATAACGTTGAAATTTGCGGCTTTTCAGATTTACTGGTAGATTTTGTGCATAAGCAGCAGGCACATGTGATTCTACGAGGGCTGCGAGTAGTATCTGATTTTGAGTTTGAAATGCAACTGGCAAGTATGAATCGCCATCTGGCGCCTGAGATTGAAACCCTGTTTCTGACGCCCTCCGAGAAGAGCAGCTTTATCTCATCCTCACTCGTCAAGGAAATTGCCTCCCATAATGGAGATGTCTCCGAATTTGTGCATTCCCTGGTGGTGGATGAACTACGTGCGAAATATACGTGATTTATTGTATAATAATCAGCTAATATATATTTACCCGTCTCCTTTTTCCAGAGAGACATATTATTGAATAGGGCTACTAAATGGCATTAATCATAACTGACGAATGCATTAACTGTGATGTGTGTGAACCGGAATGCCCGAATGAGGCAATTGAGGCCGGTGATGAAATATATGAAATTGACCCGGACAAATGTACCGAATGCGTAGGACATTACGATACGCCCCAATGTGTCGAGGTGTGTCCAGTCGACTGCATTCCAAAAGACCCGGATCATGTAGAAAGTGAAGACGAGCTAATGGATAAGTATAAGAAGCTCACCGGGGAGTGAATCAGCTCGATTGTGAAGAAGGCTCCTCGTTTGGAGTCTTTTTTTTGAGTCGTAAGTTATAAGTTATAAGTCATAAGTCATAAGTCATAAGTCGTAAGTCATAAGTCGTAAGTCAAAAGCCTAAAGAAAACAGGCGCAGCCTGACCGCTTTGACTTAAGACTAACGACTTAAGACTATCTTTATAAAAGGCATAAAAATGAAACAAACCATAGCCATAATACTATTCATTTTCTCCAGCAATCTGCACGCTGCCGCAGGCATAGCCACTGCACACCCCATGGCAACCCGGGCCGGCGAAAAAATACTTGCTGAAGGTGGCAATGCCTTTGATGCGGCGGTGGCTATTAGTGCAGCACTGGCTGTGGTCGAGCCTTATAGCTCTGGTATTGGTGGAGGAGGTTTCTATTTATTACACCGCAGTAGTGATGGTTTTGAAACCATGCTTGATGCCAGGGAAAAAGCCCCTCTCAAAGCACACCGGGATATGTATCTCGATAAAAAAGGCAATATTATAAGAAATGCCTCAATGGATGGTGCCATATCCGCAGGTATTCCCGGAGTGCCTGCTGCGCTTGAGCATCTGTCTAAAAAATACGGTAAGCTCAGTTTAAAACAAAGTTTACAAGCGGCAATAGCTTATGCGCGCAATGGCTTTAAAGTAGATGCTCATTATCGGCGTATGGCAGGGTTTCGTTTAAAAGCATTACGGGCATCCCCTGATGCGGCAAAAATATTTCTAAGAAATAATGAAGTGCCAGCAGAAGGTGAAATTATTAAGCAGGCAGATCTGGCAGATACCTTAAGCGCAATCGCAGAAAAGGGTTCGGCGGGTTTTTACACAGGGGTTACCGCGAAAAAATTAATTCGTGGAGTAACACAGTCGGGAGGTATCTGGGGAAACGATGATTTAAAAAAATATTCTGTAGTGGAACGTAAGCCGATTAGTGGGCAGTTTCATGAAATGAAAATCACCTCTGCTGCGCCTCCATCATCCGGTGGTATAGCACTGGTGGAAATTTTAAATCAGCTATCCTTTTATTCATTAAGCGGGATGGAGAAACCCGAAGCTATGCATCTGGCAATAGAAGCCATGCGCCGCACCTACCGGGATCGCGCACAGTTTCTCGGAGACACAGATTTTGTCGCAGTGCCGGTTGAGAGATTAACTGATAAAAATTATGCAGCCGGTCTGGCCGCGACAATACACCCGGATAAAGCCACTCCAAGTAATCTGTTGCCAGGCGTAAGTCATGAAAATAATAGCCGGGATACCACGCATTTTTCAGTTATAGATCATCAGGGCAACAGGGTGTCTGCAACCTTGTCAATTAATTATCCATTTGGTTCTGGTTTTGTGCCCCCGGGTACCGGTGTGTTATTAAATGATGAAATGGATGATTTTTCAGCAAAACCCGGAGTGCCAAACGCCTATGGTTTAGTCGGCGCTGAAGCCAACGCCATTGAGCCGGGTAAACGCATGTTATCGAGCATGTCGCCTACATTTTTAGAAACAGATGAACGTTTAGCGGTAATAGGTACACCGGGAGGAAGCCGGATTATTACTATGGTGCTGCTGGGAAGTTTACGATTTTACTTTGGTGCAAATGCAGATGATATTGTTAATGGTCCAAGATTTCATCATCAGTATTTACCGGATATTGTTTCTTATGAGCCGAATACTTATAATGAAAAAATAATACAAAGCCTGAAAAATAAAAACCACACACTAGACCAGGCTAAAAATACCTGGGGCAATATGCAGCTGGTGATATGGGATAAAACAAATAAAAAAATATCAGTAGCTTCCGATAAACGAGGCGCAGGTCAGGCAATAATTATTGATTAGGCATAATCGACCCAAAAAACATTTTTTTAATTGGACACCCACCCCAATATTTGACAAGTTAAACCCACAGGCATAGATTACTAAAACCAAAGGAGTAAACCACCTCAAGGAGCCGACCATGCC
>QIDK01000168.1 GCA_003228405.1 Gammaproteobacteria bacterium
ATGGTTGACCTTAATGTAAAACTGGGACTTGATGAAACCATGGGTTTGCAGGGCTCATTACGGAATGCTGTGCACGATGTAGAAGCCTTATTAAAGAAAGAAAACAAAATCGCTCTTACCGCATCTATGCTGACTATGCGACGTCATGAAAAAGATTACATATTGCGTGAAAAAGATAAATATATTTCACGAATGGCCAGCGAACAGAAAAAGTTTCGTAAAACTTTAAATTCTGTAAAAGGCATTTCTACTTCTACTAAAAACAACATAACTGAATCTATGCGAATTTACCACAGAGACTTTGTCGCATTTACGCAGGGCACAAAAGCAATGCGTAAGGCGATATCCGTTTATCGAGATAAAGTTCATGCACTTGATCCTGAGCTGGAATTACTCAACAGTATCACTGATGAAACAACAGCCATAAATACTGCCAGCACAGAACAACAACGTGACATTGCCTCCTATGTATTTATCGCTACATTACTTGTCACCACCATTATCGTATTAGCTCTTCTACTGTTTGTTATCAAAACAATAACAGGTGCATTTAAGCGGTTTCAAATTACCATTGGCGAAGTAGCAGGGGGTAGTTCTGATGCTCGACTTGGCCTTAACACGAAAGACGAACTCGGTGAGTTATCACAATCTTTCGATAGTATTCTTGATGAACGTGCCAGCATTCTTGAAGAAATAGATATCAACCTGAAGCAGGCAGAAAGCGAAAATGACCGACTTAATGATTCAATTATTCAACTTCTCGAAGCAACCGCTCTTTTAAGTGACAAAGATCTAACAGCAAAAGCACCTGTTGCAGAAGATGTAACCGGCCCGGTTGCTGATGCACTTAATATGATGGCATCGGAAACATCCAGTGTATTAAAAACTATTCGTGAAATTTCTCAGGAGGTTGAAACTGCTGCCATCACAGTAAACGATCAGGGCCAACGTGTTACAGATGTGGCGGCTAATGAACGAATGGCGGTGCAAAGCACCATTGAAAAACTGGATGAAGCATCGAAATCAATGAGCCAGATTGCTCAACTTGCGCAAAACTGTAATGACATCGCCGAACGAGCATCTAACTCAACTTCGGAAGCACTGGTTTCGGTTAATAATACAGCGGGAGGCATGAATGATATTCGTGAAACCATAGCTGAAACAGAAAAACGTGTAAAAAGACTCGGTGAACGTTCGCAGGAAATCAACGGGGTGGTTCAAATCATTAACAACATCGCAGAGCGGACACACGTACTTGCATTGAATGCCAGTATGCAGGCAGCGGCTGCAGGTGATGCGGGTCGGGGTTTTGCGGTGGTTGCGGACGAAGTACAGCGACTTGCTGAAAGCTCGCGTCAATCTACAGCTGAAATTCAGGCACTGGTAAGTAATATTCAAACTGAAACATCAGAAACTATGACTACAATGAATAAAACTATTAGCCTGGTAATTGAAGGAACCGAACTGGCAGAACGTTCTGGTGAGCAAATGCAGGCCACCCAGGAAACAACCTCCGAACTGGCTAGTGCTGTTGACAAAATTGCCCAGCATTCACTGGTGCAGGCTAAAAAGAGTAAATCACTTCGTGAACAGGCTTACGATATTCTGGGTAGTACCGAGCAAACATCCAGGGAACTTGCACAGCAATCAAAACAGACAGAGGGTCTGGTGCTTTTCTCCAAACGATTATTAGAATCGGTGCAGGTATTTAAGCTACAGGCTTAATTGAGTAGTTAACCATTGAGATACAGACTTATGTTACCTGACAGATTTGGATGCTAAGCGATGAATAATACACAGGCAATCGACATCAACATCATCCGTGACACTGTGATGAGTGCACAGGAAGCTATCTCAGAAGTATTAACACCTCTGCAAGATACTGATGACGCTGCATGTTTTGCCAATGCCAGTGATGATATTTGTGCTCACCTCGAAAATATAGGTGTTATCGCAGATATGTCCTGTCTAAAAGGGCTCAATGCGGTATGTGTTCAGTACGGTAATCAGTTACTTGATCTACCACTATTCAGTATCCATGATAAACAGCTTGTGCATGAGCAGCTAAACAACTGGTTATTCAATATTCTTCTCTATCTGGATGACTGTCAGTCTCTGGAAAATATTGAGTTACTCACCGCTAGTCTTGCTGAAAATGCTGATAATATACACCATTTATTACTTAATGATGCTCAACATTCCCTTAACATACCTATAGAACAAGATGCTATATCTACACAGGAAAATACGCCTGTTAAAAGTGATGAAGACCTGCAGGATGAAACCTCAGTTGCAAGCACAATAGAAGTCAACGCAGACAATAATGAAATACAGGATGTAGATAATGACGATATTATTGACAATATAAACCCTGATAGCCCGGAAGGTATTATGAGTTTGTTCTGTCATGAACTGCGCGATCTGCAACCGCATTTTATTGAACTGACACAACAACTTATAGACAATGAAATAGCAGCGTCTGCAGAGGCCGCTAGCACCTATATGAATATCATTGAGCGAATTCATCTCACCTGTGATGAACTAAACCTTTCAGGGATTGTGCGTGTATGCGAATTTATTTTAAAAAATATTAATCTTTCACTTGAATTCGGAACAGACTCCCGCAGCAGAATAAAAGATGTACTCGAAGGCTGGCCACAAGTTATCATCGACCATCTTCAATCACCCAGTGATGACAAATTATGCCTGGCAGTGGTTGAATACCTGGAAAATGACTCTTGGCCTGAGCCTCTTAAATACAGTGAGACACGTGACTTAATTGATGACTTAACCAAAGAACTTGAATTAACCGGTGATTATGAAGTTGAGGCTCGCAGTATTGAAGCAACTGAAGATGATGTGCTACTGCAAATCTCCGAAGATACCAGCCAGCAACTGCATGATGCTTTTTTTTCTGAATCACCCACTCATGCAGAAGAATTAACCACGCATATTGCTGATATTATTATCGGCAATAATGTTCTCGAACATACCAAAGCTGCACAGCGAATTTCACATACACTGAAAGGCTCGGCCAATTTGATTGGTGTCAATGGAATCGCTAATCTTGCTCACCATCTGGAAGATATTTTTGAATATCTGGCAAAACAATCGTTGCCACCACCTGAGCCACTGGCTTATACCATGCAGGAAGCAGCGGATACTATTGAAATTATGATTGAATCATTACAGGGTTTAGTGGCAGCACCTGTTGATGCTCAACGCATTCTTCAGGATGTACTTAACTGGGCTAATCGTATTGATCAGGGAAACCTCACTCGTGAAACAGATATACGTTTAGAATCACAGTCTGCAGATGTAGATAATATTAATACTAGCGATGCACAGGCTAGCATTACTTCACAGGCAGAAAATAAGGCACTGACACAAACTGAATTATTACGTGTACCTCGAGATACGATTGATCAAATCTTTAATCTGATTGGTGAAACTTCAATTGCAATTGGTCAAATTCAGGAACAGTTAAAACGCATGCATGAACGCGGTGATGAAATGCGTAAGCAGGAAAAAACCTTACAGTCGCGTCGTTTCGAACTAGAAAATCTGGTTAGCATACGTGGCATGGCTAACCAGCAAAAACGACAAATTGCTGCCAGCGGTGATGGTAAATTTGATTCACTGGAAATGGATCGCTATGACGAGTTTTATGGTGCTACTCACACTTTTATCGAAGCCGTTTCTGACACACGCGAAGCCAGTCGTGATGTCTCTGCACACATAATTGAACTGGACGGTTTATTCCTCAAACAACAACGACTTAATCGTGCGCTGCAGGATCTGGTTATGACCACCCGCATGGTATCCGTAAAAACAATAGTCTCTCGCTTGCAACGTACCGTAAGACAGGCCTGCCGTTCGACAGGAAAACAGGTAGAACTTGAAATAACAGGTGATGCACTTTTAATGGATGGCGATGTTCTTAATCAACTTGCCGACCCTCTTATGCATCTGCTACGAAACGCAATAGATCATGGTATTGAAATGCCGGAGGTCAGACTGTCAAAAGGCAAGGAAAATTATGGCCATATTAACCTGCATTTCTATCAACAGGGCAACAGTATTAATATTGATTGTAGTGACGATGGCGCTGGTCTTGATTACGAACGCATACGCTGGACAGCCCTGGAGCAAGATTTAATCAGCCCAAAAGATGAAATAGATAATTCTGAACTGGCAAGAATGATTTTAAGCTCTGGTTTTTCAACACGCGATAAAGCTACTCAAATATCAGGCCGCGGGGTAGGAATGGATGTTGTAAATACTGCTATTCTATCTCTCAAAGGCAGCATTGATATTAGCGACAACCAGGCAGGCGGAACCCGTTTTAATCTGCGTTTACCTATCACTCTATTAACCAGTCACTCAATTATTGTACAAACCGAAGGCGGCCGCTATGCTATACCTACTTCGATGCTTGAGCAGATACTACCTCCGGGCACGGGTCAGTATAGTCGCCTCAATGACAACCTTACTTTCCAGTTAGGTAAGGATGTTTACCCTGCCAGATCACTGGCTGAATTACTCGGCTTAGCTGCACCTGAACGCACAAAAAACAATGCTGGTAACACGGTCATGTTAGTGCGTTACGACACTGAAGTTTATGCTGTAACCGTTGAATATGTTGTTTCAAGTTACGATCTGGTTGTTAAAAGCCTGGGGCGTTATGTAAAAAGTGTTCCAGGCATAACAGGTGTTGCACTACTGGGTGATGGTGGTGTTGTACCGGTGCTGGATATAACAGGTCTGCTGGACTTACAACAATCAGATAGTCATAAAATTACACATACTAGACGCAATACTATTGCTGAAAAAACACAACTGGCCAAAGTACTAATCGTTGATGATTCATTGAGTGTACGTAAATCATTATCACAGCTGGTTCAGGATGCCGGTTATGAAGCAATTGTTGTGCGCGATGGTATTGAAGCACTTGAAGTTATGCAAAAAACAACACCGGATCTTATTCTTACCGATCTAGAAATGCCTCGCATGAACGGTCTGGAACTGGCGTCGCATGTGCGCTCTGACCCGGACACCGGTAAACTACCCATTATGATGATTACATCCCGCACTATGTCCAAGCATCAGATACAGGCTCAGAAAGTGGGTATTAATGAATATATAACCAAACCATTTTCAGAAGATGAACTTATTGAAAAACTGGGAGTTGCTCTTCATGGATAATTTAATAACAACTGATGCAGACACCAGGCAACTTGCATTATTATATTTCGACAATATTATTATTGCTTTACCGCAAAGCGAAATAGTCTTCGTAGAAAATTTATCACAGGTGTATGAACAACGGTTAAATGAACATTCATCTGGTAAAATACACTATAACTCATCAGATTTACCTGTTTACACACTTAACCATGAGCTTGAATTTATACATAAACTTGCTGCAGACAATCGCATCTGCGCCATCATAAAAAGCTCTGATAATGAAATATTTGCACTCATGTGCAACGCACTGGAAAAACACAACGTTGAAGACAACACGGCGCAATCTTCTATTCCACAAATAATGCGCAACCAGAAATCCCCCGTAACAGGTTTTTTAAAAATCGCTGATAAACTGACACTTGTTTGTAGCGCCGAATCACTAGGATCATATTTTAAATTAAGTGAAACAGTTCCTCAGCAGGAGTTAAAACATGCCTGAAGCTACTCCTGCATGGCTGCTGCGCGTATCTGAAAACATACAGTTCTGTATAGGTGAGCACGAAGCAGAAACTTATATAGAAGAAATCTCCCTGCAGCCAGTACCATTAACTCCAGATTACTGTAATAATGTTATTTTCTGGCAGGATTTGATATTACCCGTTATTGACATGAATAAGTTTGTCGGTTATGGAGCAGAAACCGATTTAAAAAACACATCATCAAAGCATATTTTTGTTATCTCTTATCAAAAACAGGAAAACATGCCGCTTGAATATATAGCCGTCAAACTTTCAGCAACACCAGAAAAAATACTTGTTAAAGATGAGGATGTCTGTGAACTACCAGAAGAGTATCCAGATACCCTGAAACCCTATCTTCTGTCACTTTTTAATTATAATAACAGGTTAACCAGTGTATTTGATATAGCCGGGATTTTACAATAACAGACTGTCCTGCTCACTCATTCTCAGCAATTATCACTGAGTCAGAAATAAATAATACTGCTAATAAGTGATAGGAAAAAAGCACTGTAGGAGCTGGCGATAATGATTTCGAGGCGATGCGCCCCCTTATGTTTATCGGCTCGCTTCGCATCGCCAGGCGCATCGTCAGCTAAAGCTAACTCCTACAGCAGCAGGCATTTTTGTTCTACTCATCTGATTCATTAGTAAGATCACATTCATGACTTTATCAGAGGTTCCCTGGTATATGTATTTATGCTGAAGCCGCCTGTCAAAATGTAAGTATATTGGTGTCAATATGTTTTAAAGCTTCATCATAAACTTGCCGACTAATGTTTCTGCTCGGCTTACCCAGATAAAACCCCTGCACATAGTCTGCACCGAATTGTTTAAGCATTTCCAGTGTTGCCGCATCCTGCACATACTCTGCGGTGATTTTTTTATTCAGCGTTTTAGCTATTTGTATCATCGACTTCACCATAGCCTGATCTACCGGATCTTTCACCATATCACTAATAAAATCACCATCTATTTTCAGGATATCTACGGGCAGACGTTTTAAATAATTAAATGAGCTAAAACCAACACCAAAATCATCTAATGCAAAACGACAACCCAGTGCAACTAGCTTATTAATAGTTTCACTGGCTTTTTCAATATGCCGAACCGCTGTCTGCTCAGTGATTTCAAAAATAATATGGTCGGTTTCAACATTATACTGCGATATATAACGCTTTATTTTTTCAATTAAATTTGTGGCTTCAAAAATGCGCCCGGATAAGTTAATAGACAGATAAACATCTCGACCATCTGCTTTAAGTTCTGAAATTTTTCTAAGCGCATTGCGCACCACCCAATAGTCAATATCTATTGCCACGCCTAAACGTTCAGCCGCAGGCAGAAAAGCATTTGGATGAATGATTTCATCATCTTCCATAACCATTCTTAATAACACTTCATAATGCTCAGACTTATCACCTTTCAGACTAACGACAGGCTGGTAAAACAATGTAAAATAATCATTTTGTATTGCATCACTAATTCGTTTTGACCAGCTTATATCTGCACTTTTACGCAGCTCTTCCTGTTCAGTTAAATCAAACATGTGGTAGCGATTTCGGCCTTCAGATTTCGCATGAAAACAGGACATGTCAGCCTGCGAAAAGACCTCTTCTGCATTAAAGTCATCACTTTCAAATAACACCACACCGATAGAACAATAGATATTAAATGCCTGCCCATTTTCAACAAATACAAATTGCTGCATAGCTTTTAAAATAGATGCAGCAATAATGCGCGCATCCTGTTCCTTTATAGATTTTGCAATAATTGTAAACTCATCTCCACCAAATCGTGATATAACATCGTCAGTGCGTATTCGATTTTTCAGCAGATCTGCCACCTGTTTCAAGAGACGATCTCCAGCTGCATGACCGAGGTTATCATTGACGTGTTTAAACTGATCGAGGTCGATAAACAGCAGCGCACTACTATCATTTTCACTGATTACTCGCTGCACTTCCTGCTTCAACTGAATATTAAAATTGTGCTTGTTAAGCAAGCCGGTTAATGCATCATAATTTGCTAGCCGGAGCAACTCTTCATCACGACTTTTAAGTGCTTTAATGGTTGTATTTAATGCGTTGGCGATGGCAACTATTTCTTCATCTCCCTCACTTTTTACATGTACATCAATTTTTCCTCTTGCCAGCTGCTCCAGTGGTTTACGCATATTTGTCAGGGGGCGCAGTGATCGTTTTATTAATATACGACCAAATATTGCAGCAATAAAAAACAATATTGCTACGCCGACACTGCCAATAACAATATTTTCAATCAACTTTTCATTGTAATGGCTAAAATCCAGACCTAATTCCAGATAACCAATGATTTTATAGGTTTCTGCTGTACTTTCATCCAGATCAAAATCCAGCATGCTATCCGAACGAATAGAGCGAGTAACAATAGGTGCAGCAACCTGAAATAAAGACAGGCCATCCTCTGCGGTATGAATAGATACCGGCTCCTCTGAATCTATATTAAGACGTAACTTTTCTATTATTACTGGTGTTAACCGGGGGATTTTATGTTCGGCTGCCTTTATAGATACGTACTGGGCAATAACTGTGTTTTTTTCTGCTTCATAATAACGTAGATATGCAATTTCTGGAAAGCGCCTGACCTGATCTTCAATTGACTGAAATAGAAATTCATCGTTGGCAGCATATAATGGTGTACCCATTTCATCCAGTTTACCGACCCAGTCAGCTGCCTGCTGAGAAAAATTATCTTCTATGACTTTGCTGGAACTCCACCACAGGCCAGCCACACCTAAAATATAAACAACCACACTCCATATCAACAGCAACCAGATAATACGATTTACCAGACTACGACTTTTCCGACGCGAAAACAGCGGTATGCGACGCAGCAGATTACCCACACCCAGGTCGGAGTCTTGTACTTTTACATCATCCCTCACTCCAGATTTCAGATCACTTCTTAATGACTGGGCGCTCTTCCAGCCCTTATCCAGAGTCTCTTCATCTTGTGAGGTTTTATTCTCCATTGATATATTCTCGATATTCCTGAGGAATTTTCAAATTGAACTGACGGGAAATATTCTGATTAATTCCCATAGTATGGCTCATTATGGGTAAGATATTTTCACCTTTGATAGTGGCTTCGCCAGCTGAATCAGACAGGCGCTTTAAAATGCCTTTTGAAACCATATCTAAATCTGGCGTTACATAAAAAAAGCCACCAAAGGATAATAATTTAGGCGTAAAAACAACAATTTGCCTGCCGCGCCTTGATCCATAAGCCATAACCTCTTTTAAGGCTTTTCCACTCAATACACGGTTATCGGGTAATATCCACTGACCGTCAACATCTGATTTCAGGTTTTTACTTCGGTACATGAAATCCTTATCTGAATTTACCTCCTCTACAATCAATTCAATATTCTGTGCCCTGGCGGCTTTTTTGGCTCTGTCTAAATATCGATTAAGATTTTTCCCCACGATTACCGCCACTTTAGACAGACCAGGTGACAATATTTTCCAGTCTTTAAACAGCTTTTCCGGTGCAGGCAGTGCACTAACACCTTTAACATTATCCGCCGTTAAATGCTGGTAATTTATTATCTGGGCAAAAATAATCTGTTTATCCTGTATCCCCCTGACAGAGTTAAGTGCTTTTAAACCAATGGCAACAATCTGTTTTGTGTCGGACGCTTCAATATCTCTGATCACCGCCCTGTTCTGAGCGAGCTGACCTGACAGGGTGATTTGAACCGCATAATCACCCAGGACTTTTGCAAGATTATCGGCTATCTGCTGATACGGCTTTGCAGGGCTACTCAGCAAGATCAATACATTTTTTTGATCAGGTGGTTTTGTTACTGGCTCGGGCTCTACGAGAATTATCGGCTTAACTTCAAGCGATTTTGGTGCAGATCCAGGAATGCTGTCTGTTTTTTTCTTAAGCGCAGGTGTACATGCTGATAATAGCGCAATGATAGATAGTATGAGAATAAAATGTAATTTCATCTTAATCATGGTCTTCATTATCTTGTATGCGCTAGCCTCGAAAACTGTGTTTATGCATAAGCAGCGATTTTTACTACGCTGCTGCAGGCTACAGTTTTAACTGATTCGACAGTTTAACCGTCTATGGTTTAATACCTGGAATTTACTGCGTGTGGTTTCTAATATGCCTCGGTCAAGCTCTGTGATAACCACACCCGGGCCAGTGCCTACACTGCCGAGTATATTACCCCAGGGATTAACGATCATACTATGACCGTAGGTTTGTCGATTATTTACATGGTAGCCACCCTGTGCCGCTGCAATCACATAACACTGATTTTCTATTGCTCGTGCACGAATCAAAGGCTCCCAGTGTGACTGACCAGTAAACGCGGTAAACGCTGAAGGAATGGCACATATTTCCATTCCCTGATCAATCATGGTGCGATATAACTCGGGAAACCTTAGATCATAACAGACACTTAAACCCAGCC
This sequence comes from Gammaproteobacteria bacterium, assembly GCA_003228405.1. Classification (GTDB taxonomy): domain Bacteria; phylum Pseudomonadota; class Gammaproteobacteria; order SZUA-229; family SZUA-229; genus SZUA-229. The sequence goes on from QIDK01000168.1 coordinate 10,174, forward strand.
GCCCCAGGGGTGTATCAACTACAATCACTTCTTCACCTGCAACCGTTGTAGCCGATTCATTATAGGTTTCATTGCTTGCTTCAATTAACACATCAAACATATGAATCTTGTCATATCTTGCCACCTGTTCACCCTGAGCATTAAATAACAAACTGCTTGAGTAGGCTCTGTTTTTCTCATTACTCTTTAATGGAACAGTGCCACCAACAATCCAGGTGCTGTTTTTATCAGCCTGAGTGGAAAGAAATTTTTGCACAACTCCATCACCTGCCGTTTCTGCATTTGCCACTCGCTCTTCATCAGTCATCGGCATCTGCGAAAAATTTTCAGGCAACACGATTAAGGCAGCTCCCTGAGCAGCCGCCTGTTCGATTAACTTTGCAGCCTCATCTAAATTGGCCTGAATATTTGACCCTGAGGACATTTGAATTGCAGCAAGTTTACTCATTGTTTTTTTACCGTACTCATTAAAACCATATTGATTATATCTTCAGCATCACTACCGGGAGACACCTGTATTGCATTAGAGGGAACACCCAGAGACACTAGCCAGTCTTTCAGCTCTTCGACCCAGAGCTCCCCTTCTTCACCACCTGGATAACGCAATTCAATTTTCTGCTGCGGGTTTAACATCCATTTTTGCAAAATTGTGGCAAGCTCAGGTACTTTTAATAAAGCTTCACCATGCCTGGGTATATCCCACGTTTCCGCACGCAATTGTATATTAACACTCTGCGCCGAAACATTTACGGGTATTATCAAAACCAGTAAATATCTATATTGCAAGCTGCAGGCTACAGCCAGGCAAGATCGCAGAATGTAAGCTATTGATTTGAATAGTGTAATGAAAAAAATAGAAATTATCTCCATAAATAATGCGCATGCAGATAAACTACAGGCATAGTTTTTAACCACTTTAGCAGACAGTAAAGTTGTATATGTGCTGCCAGCTGATTTAAAAGTCTTCATCCGGATCCGATAGTGGCGCCGATATTAACTCAACTTTCGGATTATCAAGACTTCCTTTCATGGAATATTGATATTGGGAAAGTCTGTCTGTATCAAACACTTTCTGAAACAGATAAACGAGCCCTCCTACGGCGGGACTTACAACCACAGCCGTACCCAGAGAAACGGTAGCACCCAGATGAGGGCGCACCGTGACTTTCTGATCAATCGTATCATCTTTAATGCTTAATTTTCCATCCATGAATATATCTGCAACTTTACTTTCAACTGTAAAATCATCCGAATAGATATTTCCATCTGCAAAAGTGAAGCTAGCATTTATCTTATCAAAATTAAAGCCTTTTTGCATTTGGCTGCCAAAATCAAGTGAAAATAGTGTTTTAAAATTAAACAGACCAAGCAACCTGCCAGGACCTGCATTAAGCTCCTTGATAGTGCCATCTTTCAGGTTTAAAACACCATCACCGGTTAATTTATTCCAGTCAAATATATAGGGCACGCCCTGCCATTTAGAACGCAGAAAAATATCACCCGAAGTATTCATCAGACCATCTGAAATAGCCATATCTTTAAACACTTCACCAAGATCGCTAATTTTTATATCTACTTCCAGCTCTGTTGTATGCCGCTTGTTCCAGTCTAAAAACCAACGGCCTTTTCCTGAGATTACATAGTCTGAGCCAGTAAACTTAAAATCCTCTAAAAACATACCGGATTTAGTTTTATGCGTTTTCAGCTTACTATCCGTAAAAAGATGTTCTTTCCATATTAATTTTTTAGTTTGAATATCAAATGACGGGATATCTTCTGGTAATATTTCTGCTGTATTTTTCTTATACACGGAAGTAGTTCTTTTATTTTCGGATTTATTCTGGTCCAGTTTGAAAAATTTATTTAGATCCAGGTAATCCAGCTTAGCTTTAATCGGCTGTTCAGCTTTTTCAGATGTATTAATAATCATATTTCCTTTAATACTTTCAGTATCCGCGAGTATAAACAATTCATTTTTAATATCTTTTAAAGTGAATTTTAATTTATTCTGAATGCTTAATTTATAATTTACATATGAGCCAGGCAAAACATCTATATTTATTTCTATTGGCATAGGCTTTTTATCTGGCTTAGCCAGTGGGCCAGGAAAATCTGTTGTTACTCCCTGCAAATCAGATTTAATTTCTGCACTCACTCTGGTTTCATCTGCGGATTTAAAGTGAGAAACATCTATCGAAATATCCCAGTCAGTATGGCCATTGATATATTTTTTAAAGTCAGGCACAGGGGCCAGGAGTGATTTCGCTGCAATATTTCCCTGCATACCAATCTGATAAGTCACGCCATCTTTAAGCTGGCTGGTTTTCACATCGACATTAATTTTATGATCCTGTAAATCAGCCGTTAAATCAGAAGACTCTACCATGTCTCCTGCAAAACGCACTCCCCCCTTTATATTTGTAAATTTATAATTCTCTTTTTTAAATAGTATCTGTCCTTTTAAAATATTTAAATTACCACCGATTTCTGTACGAAAGTCACCATATAAGGGCAAAAACAACTCAAGATCGAGAATACCCTGTCCATCCAGTTCCAGGTTATCAATATAATCTGTTACCGATTCCTTTAATGTGCTCTCATTCACAAACTGCTTTAAATCCTGTAGCCGGGTAATTATTTTGCCTTTTACATCTATTGTGGGAGAAACAAAATTATCAATATACACTCTGGCATTGTTTATATCAGAGTTAAAAATCTTTCCTTTTCTCGCCTTTATCAGCATTGTGTCATTCTCAAAGCGTAGATTTGCAGATATACCTTTAACCTGAGGCCAGTTTTTTAAATAGCTGAGGTCAACATCTCTAACATAAAAATCAGCCAGTGAAACACCCTGGTTTTCCCTGAAAGGCGCGTCATTTAAATAGCCATAAAACTGATAACCACCGCGGATTATTTTTCCTTTACCAAGCGCTCCATCTATCCATTTAACGGCTTTAGCTCCCATAACACCGGCGGGAAGGTAAAGCGAAGCATATTCAGCATCGCCATTCCTGTATTTTGTGGTTAAGTCAAGAAAGGGCCTGCCACCATCCTGCATATTAAATTTTATTCGTGTTTTAGTTTCGATGTGTGGTGTATTTATGCGTAGTAAATTTGAAGAAATATGCCAGCCATTATCCTGATGTGAGATGCCTATCATCCCGTTAAGAACACGCAGCTCTATTGAGTCTCTAAAAAGTTTTTTATATTTGAATTCTGTATTTTTAGAGTCTAATACTAGCCACGTTTTGTTTTCGAAATATAAAACTGAACCTTCTAGATTTTTTATTACAGGTGACTCGGACTCAGGCAGAAAAAAACCAAACTGACTAAATTCCGAGTTTATTTTGATATTTTTCAGGTCATTAACAGGCAGACTAACATCCAGGTATTTTAAATCGCCTGATGGGTTGTATTGCTCTAGAATATCTACCCAGGGTATATCGATTTCAGTAACACTATTCGCCATACCTGCCAGGTAAGACAGGCCTTCTATCCGTAGAAAATCTGCCTGCAGGCTTATTTCCTGTTTTTCATCAATCACCTTAATCGTTATTGCCGCCGGCTTTGGCCAGCTAACTCCCTCACGATCTGAAACCAGATCTCTGATATCCAGCTGCCAGCCAGTATCATCTTGCTCCCATTGCATAAGTGAATTTATCTGCTTTATATTCCATGTCTGAATTTCTTCGTCCAGGTAATGCACCGCAAGGCCTGATATATCTACACGGCTAGTGACACTTGTGATCTCCTGTGCATGCCAGTCTAACCATATCTGTGCATTAATATTTGCATTAGCCGAAAGCTCTAATTCATCCCAGTAATCATCCAGCCAGGGCGCTGCATTTATTTCATCTACCGACAGATAAACTTCGCCCAGTAAATTTTTATAGTCAAATAAATCCCCTTCTACCTCAATAACCAGGCGCACAGATTTGCCATAATTTTCTGGCAAATTCGCTTTCACCTCAAACACATGCTCACTTTCGTTGTTTATAAGATGAAGATTAAAGTCATTCAACGTCTTATTTCTGCTCTTATGTCTATCGTCATACAGAAAAACGCGACTATTTAATATTTTGAAATTTAAATTATTTAAGTTATTTTTTACCGCTTCACTAACTTCAATTTTAACAGCAGGATCACCCTGATTTGCCGCCTGTATTGTTTTATTAATATTTTCATCAATCACAAAATTCTGTATTAATAACTGAGAGTCTTTATTTATACCGAGCTGGACATTTAATCCAATTAATGTAATTTCACCAATAGTAGGTGTCAATGTTTTAAAAAAGTCACTCCAGTCCAGACTTAAATCAATTTCTTCCAGATGCAGAAGGTGATGCTTACCTGTTTTATCATATACATTTACATCGTACAGGTTTAGCCTGGGAACCAGCCAGTAAATTTCGGCATCCATAAGCCCAACTTCTAATGTCAGGTCCATTTGCTTCGATACAGCTTGCTGAATAGCATTTGAATAATCGGGTATTGATTTTATGGCGACACGGATCAGCGTAAAGCTGATAGCTATTAGGATAATAAGCAGACCGACCAGACTCAGAGTCCAGTTTTTTAATCGCCTTAAGGTGATCAATTTCTTTCTTACAGGTTTTTTTGATGAATGCGCAGGCATTTAATGTCTCTTACATAATCACCACATCAAACTGCTCCTGAGTATAAAGCGACTCTACCTGCAGTTTAATGGGAATACCTATAAAATCTTCAAGCTCCGCCAGGCTATTGGATTCTTCATCTACCAGTAGATCTATAACTTCCTGTGCGGCCAGAACCAGCAGTTGTTTTGCATCAAACTGACGGGCCGCGCGTAAAACTTCTCTAAATACTTCATAGCAGGTAGTTTCTGCACTTTTTATATAACCTTTGCCTTCACAGGTGGGGCAGGTTTCACACAGCACATGTTCCAGACTTTCACGGGTACGCTTTCGGGTCATCTCAACCAGGCCCAGAGATGAGACATCACATACCTGAGTTCTGGCATGGTCTTTACCCAGGGCTTTTTCCAGCGCCCGCAAAACCTGGGCACGATGGTCTGCTTCTACCATATCGATAAAATCGATAATTATAATGCCGCCCAGATTTCTGAGGCGTAATTGTCTGGCAATAGCCTGGGCCGCTTCCAGATTTGTTTTAAAAATGGTTTCTTCTAAATTTCTATGCCCGACAAATGCACCGGTATTAACATCAATGGTTGTCATCGCCTCGGTCTGGTCAATTATTAAATAGCCTCCCGACTTAAGATGGGCTTTTCTATCCAGCCCTTTCTGAATTTCATCTTCTACGCCATACAAATCAAAAACAGGGCGCTCTCCCGGATAATGTTCTATTTTATCCTGCGCTTCTGTCATTAATTTTTCTGCAAAATGCTGCATTTTCCGACAGGTTTCCCGTGAGTCCACACGAATCTTTTCAAGATCATCATCAATCATGTCACGTAACACGCGCATCGGTAGAGACAGATCTTCATGAATGACATTACCGGCACTCACTTCTTTCGCCTGCTCACTGATAGAGCCCCATAATTTATTCAGAAATAAGATATCCTGTACCATTGATTCGGGGGTGGCGGTTTCTGCGGCGGTACGAATGATATACCCTGACTCACCTAATAAATCTTTTTGTTCTAATAACATACCTCGCAAACGTTCGCGCTCGGTTTCATCTTCTATACGTGATGAAACCCCAACATTAGTCGAGTTAGGCATAAACACCAGGTATCTTGAGGGAATGGTTATATGGGCGGTGAGTCTTGCACCTTTGGTTCCCATTGGGTCTTTTATCACCTGAACCAGTACATCCTGACCTTCGGTTAATAAATGTGAAATTGAGGATTTATTGTCGTTTGCCTGAGGTGCAATATCTGAGACATGCAAAAAAGCCGCTCGCTCCATGCCAACTTCCACAAAAGCCGCTTCCATTCCCGGCAATACACGACATACCCGGCCCTTATAAATATTGCCTACCAGACCTTTGCTTCGACTTCGCTCTATATAGACTTCCTGGAGTACACCATTTTCGAGTATGGCGACTCGGGTTTCCTGGGGTGTTACATTAATTAAAATTTCTTTGCTCATGTCTGTTTTGTTTCCATTTCGTGCCCCCATGTTTATAGAGCTGATTCACTACTGCAGGTTTAATTCAGGAACCTCTGGTTTGAGATTTTATGTCTATTTTTGCTAATAGCTCTGCTGTTTCAAATAATGGCAAACCCATAATACCCGAGTAACTGCCTTTAATATTTTTTATAAACTGTGCGGCTATACCCTGTATACCATAGCCTCCGGCCTTATCTACCGGTTCTCCCGTTTGCCAGTAATCCGCGATCTGTTCTGCACTTAACGGCATAAATTCTACTTCACTTACATTCACAATGCAGTGCTCTGTTTCACCATTACAGATAGCCACTGCGGTCATCACCTGGTGTATTTGCCCGGAAAGCATGGCTAACATTTCCATGCCCTGTTGCCGGCTGTCTGGCTTACCTAAAATTTGCTGTTTAAATAATACAATAGTGTCTGACCCCAATGCGGGCCGATTCGATAATTTTTCATAGCCTGCACGGGCTTTTTCCAGGGCCAGGCGTTTTACAAATTGCTCGGCGGTTTCCCCTGTGCGGTGAGATTCGTCTATATCCACTGGAAGTACTTTATAACTGACCTGAATCTGGTCAAGGAGTTCACGTCGTCTGGGTGAGGCGGATGCCAGGGTGATTTGTGGTGAGCCTGTTTTTATCATTAATTATTCTTTATAACCTGAATTAATTTAGCAGGCTACCACCAGGGAATATTCCTGCTATCAAGCTCGGTGATAGGGGAGTTTTCTGAGTACAGACCAGGCTCGATACAGCTGTTCTGCCAGTATCACACGCACCAGTGGATGGGGAAAAGTCAGGGCAGATAATGACCATTTTTCATCGGCCAGTGCCCGACATTCTTCTGATAAGCCTTCCGGCCCACCTACTAGCAGGCAAATATCCTGGCCACTGTGCATCCAGTCGTTCATGCGTTGCGCTAATTGCTCGGTGTTATACGCCTTACCTTTTACATCTAACACAACAATATGGGCTGATTTTGGAATCGCCGCTTTCAGGCGCCGACCTTCTTCATCTAAAATGCGTTTGATATCGGCATTTTTACCCCGCTTAGCTGATGCAATTTCTTTTAATTCCAGCCTGGCTTCTGCCGGCATGCGCATGGCATATTCTTTATAACCCTGTTCTACCCAGGCTGGCATTTTTTGCCCTACCGCCAGTAATTGAATGCGCACCGGGGATCCTTTAACTACTCAGCCACTGCCTCGGCAGGCTCATCAAAACTCCACAGTTTTTCCAGATCATAAAACTGGCGCACCTGAGGCTGCATGACATGCACTACAATATCGCCTAAATCTACCAGCACCCATTCTCCCTGTGCTTCTCCTTCTACACCAAGGGGGGGCTTACCCTGTTTTTTGACTTCCACCACCACATTTGAGGCAATGGATTTTACGTGACGGCTGGAAGTGCCGCTGGCAATAACCAGCAGATCAGTGACGCTGGTTTTGCCTTTTACATCCAGCTCAATTATATCTACGGCTTTCATATCTTCGAGGGCGGTTAATACCCGTTGCTTTAAATCATTAATTGATGGGCTTGCTTTATCTGGCATAGGCTTGTTCAAGTTTTTCTCTAACGGTTTCGGGTAACAGATACTGGGTGCTCTGGCCGGAGGACAGGTATTGCCGTATCTGGCTGGCGGAAATATTTAACTGAGTGACCGATTGTAACAGAATTTGGCCGACAGGTCTCTGCAACAGGGTCTGCGGATTGTCACTTATTTGCGTTGCAATGGGTATCTGTGATGCAAATTCGGCTAGCTGGCTGTCTGGGCGGGTGGTCACAATAATATGGCATAGATCAAGTATAGTCTGCCAGCGGTGCCATTGTGGTAATTCATTAAATGCATCCATACCCATAATCAGGCACAGCGTGCTGCCCGAAAAATCCCCCTGCAGGCTTAGCAGGGTATCGACCATAAAAGATGGGCCATCCCGTCTGAGCTCCCGATCATCGAGCACAAACCCCGGCGTATCGGCAATGGCCAGCGCTACCAGCTCAACTCGTTGCTGGTCACTTAATACGGGTTTTTCACGATGCGGCGGTAGCCGATTCGGTATAAAACGAACTTGCTGCAGCCCCACCTGCTGCATTACATCCAGTGCCGGACGCAGGTGTCCATAATGAATGGGATCGAAGGTGCCGCCGAATATGCCGATTAGTTTGTTCATGGTTAATTATGTGGTTAGTAGCCATCGTTCAGTTGCTTTGGGACTGTACCCTGCTATGGCACATATCCGTCAGGGACAGACGTGCTTTTTACGCCTGTCCCATGTGGTGATTCCGATCTGATGGGCAGCGCCATGAACTACTCCGTACAGCTTTTAGTGGCATCAATACAGGGGACACGGCGCTAAAAAACAGCGACATGTCCCTGACGGATATGTGCCATGGCAGGGTAACTAATCGACGAGCAAATGAAGCTGTTGTATTTTGCTATTGACCATCAGCAGGCAATCACTCCCGAATCTGTCCATCACCCAGCACAATATATTTCAGCGAGGTCAGGCCTTCCAGCCCCACCGGGCCACGAGCATGCAGCTTATCGGTACTAATCCCTATTTCTGCACCCAGACCATATTCAAAACCATCGGCAAAGCGAGTTGATGCATTCACCATAACCGAGCTTGAATCTACTTCTCTTAAAAAACGACGCGCCAGAGTGTAATTTTCAGACACGATGGTATCTGTGTGATGAGAGCCATAGCGATTAATATGTGCCATCGCCTGATCTATATCAGTGACAACTTTAATCGATAAAATAGCCGCCAGATATTCTGTATCCCAGTCTTCATCTGTCGCTGTATTACAGTCAATCACTTCACAGGTTTTGTCGCAGCCTCTTAGCTCAACACCCTTATCTGCAAACCGCTGCGCCATCTCAGGCAAATAAGCTGAGGCCACCGACTCATGCACTAATAAAGTTTCCATGGCATTACACACACCATAACGATGGGTTTTTGAATTAAAGGCAATATCGCTGGCTTTTTGCAGATCTGCCTCGGCATCGATATACACATGGCAGATACCATCCAGATGTTTAATCACCGGCACTGTGGCTTCGCGGCTTATGCGCTCAATCAGACTTTTGCCACCACGGGGAATAATCACATCCACAGTATCGCTGGAGGTAATTAGCTCCCCTACGGCCGCCCGATCGGTTGTTTCCACCACCTGCACAGCCTCGGCAGGTAACCCCGCTTCGGTTAAACCCTGCTGAATACATTTAGCCACCGCCTTATTAGAATGAATCGCCTCAGAACCCCCGCGTAAAATCGTGGCATTGCCGGACTTCAGACAAAGCCCTGCCGCATCTGCTGTAACATTTGGGCGTGACTCATAAATAATGCCAATCACCCCCAGAGGTACCCGCATTTTACCAATTTGAAGACCACTGGGGCGATAGGCCAGCCCGGAAATTTCGCCAATGGGATCCTGGAGTGCAGCAATTTGACGCAAACCTTCAGACATGCCTGCGATGCGCGCATCATTCAGCTCCAGCCGATCCAGCATGGCCGCATCCAGACCATTATCCCTGCCTGCCTGTAAATCTTTCTGATTTTCGGCTTTTAAAGTATCAGCCGCAGCATCAATCGCATCTGCAATAGCCAGCAGCGCCTGATCTTTAGCCGCAGTTTCAGCACGGGACATTTCAGTGGCCGCGGCACGCGCCTGCTGAGCCAGTTGTTGCATGTATTCTTTCATGAAATTTTTAATTAATTTAGTAAAAGACTATTTTGCCATATTTAAAAGATAGTCGTAAGTCTTTGGTCTAAATAACTGTTTCCTGTGGGGGCCATGTCTTCTTAATATATGCGTTCCCACGCAGAAGAGATTGTGAATGCATTCCATGCAGGTTGGGCTGAGGCACGAAGCCCAACAACAGTGCCTTCGTAACCGATTGACTGTTGG
>QIDK01000178.1 GCA_003228405.1 Gammaproteobacteria bacterium
ACTCTGCAAATCAGCAGCAGAACTTAAAAACTTTATGACTCTGGGAGCAAATGATTCACAACTATTAGTTGCGGGAAATTTAAAGTTTACTCATGCAAATAATACACATAATATTCAGCCACTTAAATTAAATAATCGAAGCTATATCGTAGCCGCATCAACTCATAGCAATGAAGAACAACAGCTCGCTAAGTTATGGAAAAAAATCGATACACAATTGCTATTAGTTATAGTTCCGCGTCACCCAAATCGCAGTAACCAAATTCAAAAGCAGCTGAATACTCTTGATATAAACTATGCAATACGTAGCCAAAATGAGAAAATTGATGAGCTCACACAAATTTATCTGGCCGATACACTGGGTGAGCTAACCCAGTTAATGGCAGGTTCTGAATTTGTATTTATTGGCGGCTCGCTCATTGCCCATGGCGGACAAAATATTCTGGAAGCTGCAAGACTGGGTAAAGCCACTGTATGCGGCTCTTCTATGTTTAACTTTAAAGATGAACTTGAATTACTTTTGCGGCAGAATGCCTGCATTCAGATTGATAATACTGAACAGCTTAAAAATACATTTACTGATTTACTGTCACAACCGGAAAAATACCGGTTAATGGGCGACAGGGCCCAATCTGCCTTAGCTCAACAACAGGGAATACTTGAGTATTACATTACACAACTTGGCGAATAAAACCTGGCGTGTCTCTATTTGTGAGCTACGATCATCTCAGGAATTTTATTCAGGGCTAATTCCAGGTCGATAGCCCCTAGCTTTACCGCTTCCTGCGGCATTCCATACACCACACAGGTGGCTTCGTTTTGCGCGATTGTTTTAGCCCCTGCATCGTGCATTTCCTTAAGGCCTTTAGCCCCGTCATCACCCATACCCGTCATAATAACGCCCAGTGCATTACCCGCAGAATATTTTGAGACAGAACGAAACAGCACATCAACAGATGGCTTGTGCCGGCTCACCAGTGGCCCGTCTTTTACCTGCACCGAGGCTCCAAATTGTGTGGTTTGCAGCATCATATGTTTGCCGCCCGGAGCAATTAATACCCTCCCGGGAAGCAATGCATCGTTATCTTCTGCTTCCTTTACCTCTACTTTACATAACTCGTTTAATCTGTTGGCAAATGTATTGGTAAATTTTTCCGGCATGTGTTGCACGATAAGAATAGGCAGGGTGTTTGCAGGTAGCGCGGTTAGCACGGCTTCTAATGCCTGAGTTCCCCCAGTCGATGCGCCTATGGCAATTATGGGCCCGGTTCGTTTAACATTGCGACTGGTGCCTTTGCTTAACATGGCATCGGCGGTTAATTTTTCTGCGACTTTGGGAATGGGTGCAATGGGTTTAAGCTTGGCACCTGCCATATTGGCTTTGGCTGCAACACGAATTGCAGAAACCAGCTCATGAGAGGCTTCAGGCAGAGAGGTTTTCAGATCGGCCTTGGGTTTGGCAACCACATCAATCGCACCAATACTCAGTGCCTGCAAGGATGTCTTTGAACCCTCTTCTGTCAGTGTAGAACACATAATGACGGGAGTCGGATGCTCAGACATGATTTTTTTGAGGAAGGTTATGCCATCCATCCGCGGCATCTCCACATCCAGAATAATCACATCGGGCCAGTCTTTTTCCAGTTTTGCCTGTGCAAAAATAGGGTCCTGTGCTGAGCCTATTACTTCTATACCCGCAACACTTTCCAGTATCTCGGTGAGCACTTTTCTTACTACCGCAGAGTCATCAACTATAAATACTCTAATCCCCATACATAACTCCTTTGTTCAAATTATAGTTTAAAAAACAGGCGTGGTGTTTCATTATTACTGAGTCAGAAATAAAGGAGTCTGCAATAAGCGTTAGAAAAAAAGCACCTGTAGGAGCTAGCTTTAGCTAACTCCTACAGAAGAAACTATTTTTTTAACCTTCTTTGGTATATGGCAGGTATTCTTTTCATCTGATTCATTAGTAACTTGTAGTGAGCAACATATTTTGCCTGTATTAACGAGATAACGGGATGCAAACCATGCTTCATAGCCAGTTTTCATCCTATACACTTCTGTAAGGGTTCATGTTTAACCCACACATCGCCTGTGCTCACATCCAGTGCAATACGCCGGTGACCCGTTTCTCCCACATGGGCAACCAGTAAGGTCATGTCTCTTTCAGTCAGGTGCTTTAATGCCGCTTCGGTATTTTTTGTACCTATCAATTCATCCTCGCGCAGAGTTGAATTGGTTAACATATTACTGCCGCCAAATATCTTCGCCTGATAGTCTTTCATCAGTGTGCCACGTCTTCTCGCTTCTCTCTCAAATAGAGCCATCGCCGCATCTGAATAACGGCCGTTAAGTTCAGAGTCTGCGCGCATCACACCCTGCGGGCTTCTTCTACCAGGAAGCACAAAATGACACATGCCGCCTATGTGAAGTACGGGGTGCCAGAGTGTAATGGCAATGCACGAACCGAGTAGAGTGTGAATCTGGGAATTCGATTCGCCAAAATAAAACCCACCCGGGTTAATAAACCGGCTAGTAACCCCATTATGAGTTTCCCCTTCTCTGGTTGAAGCAATAAATTTCACAACACTCTACAACTCTAAATTTTCCGGTATACGGTAGGAATAACAGTTTCCAGACCATCATGAACGCCTTTTAATGACTCTGAATGGCCGATAAATAAATATCCATCCGGCTGTAATTTTTCTACCAGTTGTTTAATGATCAGTGCTTTGGTTTCCAAATCAAAATAAATCAGTACATTACGCAAAAATATAACCTCAAACAGACCGATATCTCCCAGCGGTCTTTTTAAATTAACCGGCTCAAAGCTAACCTTCTGTCTTAATTTTTTATCAATTAACAGGGTACCTTCATTATCGCCGACACCTTTAAGACAATATTTACGTAAAAATTCTTTGGGTATTCCATCAATTCTATTTTGCAGATAATGTCCCTGGCGTGCTTTTCTAAGCACCCGACTACTGATATCAGAGGCAAAAATTTCCCATGGTTTAAGACCCAGCATAGCATCCAGCAACATGGCGATACTGTAAGCTTCTTCACCCGTTGATGATGCGGCGCTCCATACTCTAAAAGTTTTTCTGTTCTTTAAATTAGCCAGTATCTCTTTTTCCAGGAACTCAAAATGCTTTGGTTCCCTGAAAAAATAGGTTTCATTAGTTGTTAACAGGTCTATTGCTGTCTGTCTTTCACCATCCTGCGCAGACGCCACCACCAGATCAAAATATTCCTGAAAGGTATTAAAAGAATAATGGCGTAGCCTTTTACTCAGCCGGGAAGTCACCAGAGTCTTTTTTTCATCGCTCAGATTAATGCCCGCATGATCATAGATAAAAGATCTGAATGAATTAAACTCACTGTCTGTAATTTTAAATTGAAGCATTTAAAATACTTGTCCCCTGTAATTTTTCAGGCCAGGCTGAATACTTTGTTCATAGTTTAAATTAATCACACAGAATGCCCACTTTCAATTCAGAAAACCAGTTAATAAAACGATCCACATCTGCTCCACGATAAATGGCGCCATGTTGTGGACACAATAAATCTATATTCATTTTAGAGACTCTCTGGCACCAGTCATCTTTTGCGCTATTTGAACCCATCCAGCGTTGATGGAACAATTCAGCGTGTTTTATATGCTGGTCAAAATCAGTCACATAAAGACTATCCATTGCAGGAGGCAGTAGTGCCGCACCTATATCACCCGAGAAAAATATTTTCGCCTTAGGGTCATATAAGTGAAAATTACCCGAAGAATGGAGGTAATGGGCCGGTACAAACTCCAGTTTGCCCTTGCCAAATGAAATTTCCCTGCCTGGATCCGGTAATGAGATAAAAGTATCTTTATCGCCACCAAAATGTGGAATAAAACTACTCCACAACCAGCTAACATAGCACTGTAATTTGGGTTTAAAATCCAGCCACAGGCCCAGTGAAGAAATAATGTCCGGGTCCTGATGCGATGCAAAAAGCGCGGTAATTTTATTGGGGTCAAAATCCACATTAATCGCGGAAAACACCGCGGGGAAAATTTCCACTCCACCGGGATCGGTCAGCATCATTTCATCTGCATTCACTATAAGGTATTCATTGGTATCAATAAGGTAACTCTGGCGATCCGGGTCCCGTGCAATAACCGCCCATTTATGATCGCCCTCTTCATAAATATAATGTAATTTTTTCATATTTGTTTCTCTGTTATAAACTTTAACTTACTAATGAATCAGATGAAAAGAATACATGCCTTATATTAGAGAAACAGTTTCTCCTGTAGGAGTTAGCTTTAGCTGACGATGCCTCAGGCGATGCGAAGCGAGCCGATAAGCTATAATATGGTTTTAACGGCTCGCTTCGCATCGCAATAATTATCGTCAGCTAAAGCTAACTCCTACAGGTGCTATTTTTCTATGGCTTATTGCAGACTCCTTTATTTCTGACTCAGTAATATGTGCTTAAAATATAAACTACGCGACTATTTTCTGAACATTGGATATACGGCATTCAACTGTCACCATTGCCTGTTCCATTTCGTCTATGATAGAACCAAGCGTATCTCTGGCTGTGCCACCACCCTGAGATTCAACTCGAGCTAATACCACCAGATTGATTCCCAATCTTGTCATCAGGCGTAACTGACGAGCTGCATAAGATAAGCGCGTTCGAGAAGCTTCAATCAACTCCTGCTGCCTGAGTAATTTATTGACTCCTGTAAACACATGCCGGGTATTAGACATTTCACAGGTTCTTTCTATTAAAACAATATTTCTCTGTAATTTTAAATTTAGTGCCACCTCAGCCGAAATGGTCGCCATCATGATTTTCATTGATTCCATCATCAGCGTCAGTTTTGTGCTGAAATCCCGAAGCTGGGAACTGACCATTAAAAAACCCGAATCCATACCCGCAATATTTCTGGAACATAACATGGCATTCATCGACACCACATAAACTCGCCGTGAGTTTTCTACAATGCCTTTAATTAATAAATAAATATCGGTTACCTCATTTATATTTAAATCGGGTTTAGCTATGGATAATTCCATTAGTGGTTGTATCTTCTGGCTCTGCATTATTAACTCCTGTATTTTTAAAACGCATTAATTTCGGTTCATCAATCTCAGTATCAACCGTCATGGCATCTACTGTATCAACCTGGGGGAGAGGCTGGATGAAAAGAATCACGGGGTACTGCGTTATCATTTATCCTTGTCTATTTTAGATTAAAAAAACTAGCCACTTTCTGTAAATTAGCCGACTGCTTCTGCATTGATAAATTTTTCCAGATATTATTATTAGTATTTATAATAGTCTTTATTTAGAAAAAAACTTTCGCCCCGGTAAACTATTTTTTAATATTATTATTACCTGCCTGATCTGAGCCTGATCATCCTCATGGAATAACCGTTAAAATCAAAAGATAAAGGCATTTTTACCGCAAATAAACGCAAATTTCTTAGTTCTGCACCTGCAGCGCACAAAAACCTGAAAATGCTTTTATCTTTGCCGTATATGGTTTCTTCTGTAGGAGTTAGCTTTAGCTGACGATGCGCCTGGCGATGCGAAGCGAGCCGATAAGCTTAACAGCTCGCTTCGCAATCATTATCGCCAGCTAAAGCCAGGGTTTTATTGCAAAGCATATAAATTCATATTGTTGCGTTCATTCGCGGTTATTTGCGTTTTTTGCGTTTTTCGCGTTTTCTTTTTCTTTATGCCTGTTCAATGCCTGTTTTTCAGAAGTTTAAGACTGTTTATATGTTTAGTGCCAGAACTTATACAAGCGCCATTCTGGTCTAACTTCTATCACTACATCTCCTCGATTACAGACAACTCTGCAATCGACAGAATATTTTCTATATCCAGAAGCACAAGTAGCTGATTATTTACCTTGCCCATGCCACTAATAAAATCGGTGCGAATTTTAGTGCCAAATGACGGCGCGGGTTCAATCTCACCCGCTAAAATATCCAGCACTTCATTCACCTCATCAACCGTAACACCAATCTCCAGCGCCTGATCTTCGTTCTTAACCTCCAGGATCACGATGCTGCTACGTTTAGTTCTTGTGGATGGTTTTTCTGAGAAGCGTAAGGCCAGGTCAACCACGGGCACGACACTGCCGCGTAAATTAATTACCCCGGCAATAAACCCTGGCATCATCGGAACTTTGGCGATAGTTCCATAATCAATAATTTCTTTAATATTAAGAATATTTATGCCATAAACTTCATTATTTAACATAAATGTCAGGTACTGGGTCGTATTGTCACTGACAAATTCCGGTTGTGTATTTTGTTGTGCTGTCTGATTTTGCATTGCTAAATCCTGTAATTAAAATCGTTCAAACTTTGCTTCGTCAAATTCAACTGTATCTTTCTCCGCATCTACTGTTTGCACCACTGGACGTTTAGATGCCGCAGCTGACCTGGCAGATGAGATGGGTACAGGAGAATTTTTTTCGGTATCTGCTGCCAGGCGAAAGAAGCCAACTACCCTTTGTAAATTAGCAGACTGTGACTGCATCTGTTCGGCGGTAGCAGCGAGTTCTTCTGAGCTGGCTGCATTTTGCTGGGTTACCTTATCGAGTTGCTGCATGGCACTGTTAATTTGCCCAACGCCGCTGGACTGTTCTTCTGAGGCGGCGGTAATTTCCTGAACCAGTTCTGCGGTTCGCGTAATATCTGGTACCATTTTACCCAGCAATGAACCGGCTTTTTCTGCTACCTTCACACTATCCCCCGTCAGGGTGCTAATTTCTGAAGCCGCTACCTGACTGCGTTCTGCCAGTTTTCTCACCTCTGCTGCAACCACCGCAAAACCTTTACCGTGTTCACCGGCTCGTGCTGCCTCTATCGCTGCATTAAGTGCCAGCATATTAGTCTGATAAGCGATGTCTTCAATAATGCTGATCTTATCGGCTATTTGTGTCATTGCCTCAACCGTGCTATTCACGGCTTCACCACCTTCTCTGGCAGCCGCCGCTGACTCACTGGCTATTTTGTCTGTGGTTTGCGCATTTTCACTATTCTGACTAATTGATGCACCCATTTCCTCAACCGAGGCACTGGTTTCTTCGACACTGGCGGCCTGCTCACTGGCCGCTTCACTGAGTGAGCTTGCGGTATCACTTACCTGTGCGGATGCTGAAGAAATCTGATCTGAATTACCCTGAATTTCTTCTACTACTTCGGTTAGTTTTTTCTGCATGGAACCTATTGCTTTTAGCAACCTGCCAACCTCATCTGTGGACTGTAGTTCTATTTTGCTATCGAGTCGGCCTTCGGCAATATCATTGGCAATTTCAACTGCATGGGTTAAATATTTAACTATGTAATTCTGCACAAGATAAGCCAGTATTCCTGAAAGCAGAAAAGCAGCCAGTGACATTACGCTGACCATAATTAACTCTGCCTGAGCATCTGCCCTCAGGTTTTCTGAAAAGCCGAGCATATCTCCTGAAAGCCAGTCATCGATTTTTTTCAATAGATTAATTTTGCCCGTTTGCATTTTGAACCAGTAGGCTGAGTCAACACCAATGCTTTCTTTATTTGCCGCCTGCGTTGCAATATCACGTATTTTTTTCGTTTCAACTATGTATTCACCCTGCAGAGTGTTTGTATAAAACTCTAATGCCTGGGGTGTTGCAATGGATTTAAATACATCCAGATAGGTTGATTGCATGGTTACCAGACTGGAAAACTTCTGGTAGCTTTGTGGTGTGAATTTATCTTTAACAAAAACACCTGCAAGCACGGCTCGCTCTACACCAGCACGCTCTTTGCTGTACAGAAAATTAGTATAGGCCGACGCTCTATTGGCGATACTGCTTACGGTCGCTATCTCTGGCAAGATTTCTGTTAGGCCGAGCATTTTCAGATTTAGAGCAGAATAGAAACTAATCGCCGTTTTTGTATTAATGGATAAATTAGAGACACTTGAGCGGTGACTGCTTAAACTCGTTATCTGCTGATTGACTGCAGATAACTCTGCTGCAAATTTATTGCCATGAGCCTGTGCATTAAACCCCTGAAGCAGCTGGTTCCAGGCCTGAATCTCTGTATCCACCTGTCGACGTTGCTCTGGTAATTTACTAGCAAACTTAGCGCCTTTACTGCTGACAAAGCCGGCGGTTAAACCGCGTTCTTTTTGCAGCTCATGCACCACCACCGCAGCACGCGCAGATAATTTTGCCAGTGACTGGAGCTCCCCCTGCTCCGTATACAGATGGTAACTGGATAGTATTTGATTTGAAGAAAAATAGATCAGTGCCGCTATTGGTGCCAGCAACATTAAACCTAATTTTACCCTTACACTAATATTATTAAAACTCATCATTGTCTTCACCTTTGTATGCAATATTAATTTAAGATTAACTATTCCGTTCAGTATCTACAAAAACTCACCTATGCATGAATAAGTTAGTAGTCTCTTAAACCTTTTACCTGTTTGCCTGTCATTAACTTCTATCTATATAATTCATATACTAATGAATCAGATGAAAAGAATACTTGCCCTATATTAGAGAAATAGTTTCTGCTGTAGGCGTTAGCTTTAGCTGACGATAATTATTGCGCTGCGAAGCGAGCCGTTAAAAACATATTATAGCTTATCGGCTCGCTTCGCATCGCCAGGGGCATCGTCAGCTAAAGCTAACGCCTACAGGCGCTATTTCTCTAAAGCTTCTTGCTAGTATCCTTTATTTCTGATTCAGTAATAACTCATATAATTCATAAATTTATTAATCACCCAAATTTTGCTACTGCTTCTTCGTCGTCTGCTGCAATAAATGTATTAGAACCGGGCAATGAAGCTATGGCGTGTGGCGCGTTTGCCGTTGTATCTGTAGCCGTTGTCAGGCGAAAGAAAGAAACAACCTGCTGTAGATTTGTAGATTGTGCCTGCATTTCTTCAGCGGTAGCCGCAAGTTGTTCAGAACCCGCCGCATTTTGCTGGGTTACCTTATCAAGTTGTTGCATGGCACTGCTAACCTGCCCCACTCCACTTGCCTGCTCTTCTGAGGCTGCGGTGATTTCCTGAACCAGTTCTGCGGTGCGGCTAATATCGGGTACCATTTTCTCAAGCAACATGCCGGCTTTCTCTGCTACTTTCACACTGTCCCCGCTAAGGCCGCTTATTTCTGAAGCGGCTATTTGACTGCGCTCCGCCAGTTTTCTCACCTCCGCGGCAACTACCGCAAAACCTTTGCCATGATCACCCGCGCGAGCTGCCTCAATCGCCGCATTAAGTGCCAGCATATTGGTCTGATAGGCAATGTCTTCAATAATGGAAATTTTCTCGGCAATCTGCATCATTGCCTCAACGGTTCCACAAACCGCCTCTCCACCTTCGGCTGCTGCGGTTGCTGATTCATTGGCAATTTTATCTGTTGCCTGGGCATTTTCACTATTCTGGCTAATCGAAGCGCCCATCTGTTCAATTGAGGCACTGGTCTGTTCGACGCTGGCGGCCTGTTCACTGGCCGCTCCACTGAGTGAGCTTGCGGTATCACTTACCTGCGCAGCCGCTGAAGAAATCTGATTTGAATTTGTCTGAATTTGCTCAACCACAAAAACCAGTTTTTTCTGCATATTAATCATAGCTGCATAAACACCCACCTGCTTTTTCTCATTGATAGCACTAAGGTCAGTGCTAAGATCACCCGCAGCAATTGCATCCACCAGTTTTTTAACTTCCAGTGGGTCTGCACCCAACTGACGCAATATGCTGCGTGCAATAATAAACATTAGCAAAGAAATGATTATCGAAATAATAATCAGGACAATAGTGAATTGCTGCTGTAGTTGAACAGACTTTTTATTAAATATTTCTTCGTTAGTAAGCAGCTCAGTCTTAACCCTGGTTTTTAAAACACCCAGAGTATCTTCCATAGAATGCACTACGTCTCTGAATTTTTTCTGAATAACTTTGGCCGCAGCCATATTTTTTGCCAGCCTGTTGAAATCCGCATGATATTTTTTCATTAACGGGCTTATTTTTCTAATAGCTTCGTGTTGCAAATCAGGGTTTTCTAGCATCTGGTAAAACTCTGCTTTACGTTTCACCATTCTTTTTACATATTTATCTGAACCACGCATTAAAAAATCTTTTTCATGACGTCGCATCATTAACATAGACACCATTAAATTATCTTTTTTAAGCTTCTTAACCAGGCCTTCAACATCATGCACAGCTTTTCGCAATGAACCGCGTAGCCCAGATTTAGGATTAAGGCCAGATTCTTTTTTATTGTTGGCTAAATCAATAAAGCCAGACTGATATGCTTTTACCTGCTGATACAGTTTTTTAATTTCTGCACGTTGCGCCTTAGTAACAGCCAGTTTTTCAAGCTCACCTAAAGATCTTTCTATGGCTGCTATTTCCTGCGCATGTTTGCCAATATATTTTTCATCACTGCGCAATATAAAATCTTTTTCTCGACGTCGTGCCTGCAACATTAAAATAGAAACACGATCGGCTATCTCGCCATAATGAATGACCCGTTCATAATCGGTTTTTGCCTGATTTAGCACCTGGCTTGACTGAAAATATGTCACGCCTAAAATCACAAACCCTAAAATAACAAAAGCCGTTAATCCTGATAGCTTTTGTTTTAGAGTTAGATTATTAAACCAGTTTTTCATAACAATTCCTGTTCCATTTTGTTGCCCCTGACATCCGTGTCGGAGATAACGGTCATTTTTGCTTAAAAACGTTCAAACTTTGCTTCATCTATTTCATTTTCATCGTCAATAACGGTTGCTACTGCTGCTGGTGATGATGCAGGCCTGGAATTAGGTGCTGCTGCCATTTGAACAATTTGCGCACCTGCATCGTTATTTGCTGCCAGGCGGAAGAAGCCAACCACCTGCTGTAGATTGGCAGACTGTGCCTGCATTTCCTCAGCGGTAGCGGCAAGCTCTTCAGAACCTGCTGCATTTTGCTGAGTTACCTTATCGAGCTGTTGCATCGCACTGTTAATTTGCCCAACACCGCTTGACTGTTCTTCTGAAGCGGCGGTAATTTCCTGAACCAGTTCGGCGGTTCGAGTAATATCGGGCACCATTTTTCCAAGTAGTGTGCCGGCTTTTTCTGCCACTTTTACACTATCACCGGTAAGGGCGCTAATTTCTGAGGCAGCAAGCTGACTGCGTTCGGCAAGTTTTCTTACCTCAGCGGCAACGACTGCGAAGCCCTTGCCATGATCACCTGCGCGGGCGGCTTCTATTGCTGCATTGAGTGCCAGCATATTGGTCTGATAGGCAATATCTTCGATAATGGTGATCTTTTCGGCTATCTGTGTCATGGCCTGAACGGTTGCGGTAACTGCCTCGCCACCTTCTGATGCTGCCGCTGCCGAGTCACTGGCAATTTTGTCAGTGGTTTGCGCATTTTCACTATTCTGACTAATTGATGCCCCCATTTGCTCAACCGAAGCACTGGTTTCTTCTACGCTGGCCGCCTGCTCACTGGCGGCTTCACTGAGGGAACTTGCGGTGTCACTTACCTGTGCCGCTGCTGAAGAAATCTGCTCTGAATTCCCCTGGATTTCTTCAACCACTTTAGTTAATTGTTGCTGCATATTTATCATGGCGGCATATATACCCATACGTTTTTTACCGTCATTGTTCAGGTCCTGCGCCAGATTTCCCTGTGAAATATTTACAGCCAGTTCTAACACTTCTTCTGGTTCACCACCGAGTTGAGCCATTAAGCTACGTACAAAAAAGAAGCTAATGGCTATACCGGCAATTGTGGCAATCAGCGTAAACATTATCTGCGAGAACTTAACGGAGTCACTGGTCTCAATTAATTTATTGAGATCTGTCTGCATCAGACCCTGCTGGGATTTTTTCATTAGCTTTAATTGAGCCAGAATTTTACCGGCTCTGGGTGCGGCTTTAGTGCCCAGCCAGTAATTGGCTTTATTCCAGTCTTTGCCTTCTCTTAATTTGAACATTTCCTGTGGTAAACCGGCGAACTTTTCTCTTAAGTCCAGCAGTGAATTCCATTTTTTGCGCTGACTTGACGTTAATAGATTTTTCTCCCTGTTAATCTTCGCAACACTGCTTTCATTGACCTTCCATTTGGCTTTAAAGTTATCACGAAACTTAGCGTCACCCGACAGCAGAAAGGCACGAATATTGGCTAAACCCAGGGCAAATGAGCCCCGCGTATCCGCCATATCTTTTAATAGTTTTTTACGTGCCGGTGTGGCATCAAGTTTGGCTTCTGCATTAATCATTCCGGTAATATTTTTCAGTATTTTTCCAGCTAATGGCGCTGCCTGGGTAAGCAATACATTTATTGATGGAATATTTTCATCGGTTTGTGAGATAGACTCTATCTCCTGTTGTGCAATACGAAATTCAGCTAGTTCAGTTTTTATTATGTTCAAGCTTTCAACATTAGCCGGATCGGTCCAGTTTTTTGAATAGTTAGTAAAGGTGGCTAGTGATGTATCGATTTGCTCCCATGCCTTGCTTCTATGCGACGAAAATAATTTAGCCTTTTCTGGATCACTGCCCAGGATCATATAACCACGCAATGCGGCTAAAGAGGCGTTAATGCCATTGAGCATGTCCCTCCCGGCAAGCAGTGTGGGGTAGCGTATTTCGGTCAGTCGATTTTCCACCGCGCTAAGTTCGTTGATTTTTAAACGACCGGCAACCGTATTAACAATCATAAGCATAATGATTGCGGCGAAGCCTAAACCTATTTTCATACCGAGTGTTAATTTCATAACCTTATCCTGACAATCAGCTTAATTAAATCTTCACTGATGTACGTTGTTGTAAAAAAATACCGTTATATACGGCTGTAATCTTTGTTGCCCATAACTGCAGCACACCACTATATCTATACGTATTAAGTAGCACTTTGAATGCTTCCCACCATAGAAAGCTCATCAATTGATAAAATATTTTCAATATCCAGCAAAATAAGCAGCGTGTCATTGACCTTGGCCATGCCACTTATAAAATTTGTCTGAATCTGATCACCGAGTGAAGGTGCCTGCTCAATTTCACCTGGGTGTATATCGAGCACTTCATTTACCATATCCACAGTGACACCAATTTCGATTTTAAGATCATCATTTCTGACTTCAAGGATGATGATACTGGTGCGTTTTGTCTGCTCTACAGACTGCCCCGAAAAGCGCTGACTCAGGTCTATTACCGGAACCACACTGCCACGTAAATTAATCACGCCTGAAATAAATTCGGGCGTCATGGGCACTTCGGTAATTTCACCATATTCTATAATTTCTTTTATATTCAGAATCGCCAGGCCGTAGGTTTTACCACCGAGTAAAAAGGTGAGATATTGCTCAATCTCTTCAGACTGAATTTCATTAACATTGATACTATTTTCTGCCTGTTGCATTGCATTCTCCATTAACCGTCAGCAATGATGGATAGTTAAATGCTGAGTTACTTATATTTTTTAAAATATTCATAAAATTCTGATTCTATTTTAATGAGTAAACTTCTCACAAAAGTATTGCTGCCATTCCGCTATGTTTCTCAGCAGGAAGCCGGCTAAAAGCCTGCCGGGATGACGAAGCCAGTATCTTTTTGACTTAGCTGCTTTTGTGCAAAGGCCTCTCAATGTATGATCTGGGAAGAAACAAAATTCTTCTGCCCGGTGTTAACTACGCGGCTCACCATTTCTGGTATATCGATAATCATCGCCACTTCGCCACTGCCTAAAATAGTGGCACCACTGATGCCTTTCAGGTTTTGAAAAACCTGGCCTAATGGTTTAATCACGGTCTGGTGTTCACCTAATAATTCGTCAACCACAAAGCCGGCTTTTTTACCGGCAAATTGCACCACCACTATATTGTCACGGTGCTTTTCATCCATCTGTACATTTGCGCCAAACAGGTCACTCAAATGTACAAAGGGCAAAATCTCACCGCGTAAATTAATATAGTTAGCCTGTTCATCATTGCTTCGAAGTGATTCATTAAGCTCGATGCATTCATCCACCATATCAAGTGGCACAATGTACTGGGCCTCACCCACTCGAACCTGAAAGCCATCAATAATGGCGAGGGTGAGTGGCAGGCGAATGGAGATGGATGTGCCTTTGCCTTCTTCGCTTTCAATTTCAACATGGCCACGCAGTGACTCGATATTTCGACGCACGACATCCATACCCACTCCGCGACCCGAAAGATTGCTCACCTTATCTGCGGTTGAGAACCCCGCGCCAAAAATGAGTCGGTAAATTTCCTGATCGTTGAGTTGCTGGTTTTCCTGAATTAGGCCTTTTTCCAGGGCTTTTTTAAGAATTTTTTCTTTAGAGAGTCCGCCGCCATCGTCTTTGATCTGAATCACAATGCTGCCCGAATCATGGAATGCATCGAGGTTTACCGTGCCTCTGGCCGGTTTACCTGCCTCCATTCTTTGTTCCGGGGATTCTATGCCATGGTCTATGGCATTTCTCACCAGATGCATAAGGGGGTCGCCAATTTTTTCAATCAGTGTTTTGTCCAGCTCTGTGTCAGCACCATTAATAACCAGTTCGATATCTTTACCTGTGTCACGACATACTTCACGCACCACACGCTTATAACGATTAAAGGTTTCGCCAATTTGAACCATGCGTAACCCGAGAGCGGTGTCGCGCACCTCTTCAACCAGACGTAGCAGATTTTCGGTGGCTTCATTTAGATTTGCGTCGGCCAGCCTACGCGCATTAAGTTCGGCATTGGCAGAGCTGATAACCAGTTCACCTACCAGGTTAACCAGACTCTCCAGCTTAAGGGCATTCACGCGAATGGTTTGTTGTGTGTTTATCCGCTGCTGCTTGATTTCGTCCTGCTTTTTAAGGGCTGCATCGACCACTTCCTGCTGTACAACATGCTGTTCAACAGCAACTATTCCAAGTGGGGGAACTTTCTTATCAGTTGCGCCCGCAGTTACCTTGTCTGTAAGGTGATCCTGATAGTTGAGTACATCATCTTTTTCATTCAATGTGAGGGCGCCACAGGCCACCAGAATATCGCCAATACGCATATCTTCTTCAGGAAGATCTTCAATCATTTTGATATAGGCGTCGATATGACTATGCGGTGGCAGGATACTGATTTTGCAATCATCCTGCACAAATTCAAAAACCTCTAAAATAGTTTCTTTATTCGTGCCTGGTGCAACCAGCACAATCTCAAACCCAAGGTAGCAGTTCTCCGGTTCAAATTCGTTCCATTCAGGAATAGCACTGTCGATAAGAGTGATATTTTTGACCTCTCCAATATTACTGAGGTAGCCGATAAACGAGGCCGGATCCATTCCATTGCGTAGAGCATTAGGGCCAAAGCGCAGTGAAATGTGCCAGTTTTCATTCGCCACTCCTTCTTCATCTTCTTCATCTTCTTCAGGGGTAGCAGCCGTCACCTGATGTTCATCGCCAGTCTCTTCATCGGCTGGTGAGGTTTCCAGATAGCTACTTAATTTAGCGATCAGTTCTTCATCTACCTGTTTTAGTTCGTCACTTAGTCCATCTGCTCCACCAAGTGCATTTTCAACCAGCAGATTAAGATGATCGCGACTGAGTAGAAAAAGGGAAACCATATCTTCATCAACGCTAAGAGTCGCTTCTCTGACTTTTCCCAGCACGCTTTCAACAACATGGGTAAATTCTACGATGCTATTCAGACCAAACAGGCCCGCAGCGCCTTTAATGGTGTGAAAAGTACGAAACAGGTCGTTTATACCATCAAGGGTTTCGGCTTCATTATCAAGATTATCCAGGTTGAGCAGGGCCTGTTCCGCAACACCGAGAAGATCTTCTGCCTCTTCTGCAAATATCTGTAAACTGTCTTCACTCATGCTGCATCTCCTATATTGAAGCGGTCACCAATACCATAACTGTCTATGAGTTTAGTCACAGCGCCACTCATGGCGGTGAGTTTTAATTCCTTTTTTTTCTTCATTAGTTCGTTTTTAAGGGCCAGCAATAACTGAATGCCTGCCGAATCAATCTCTTCAACTTCAGCCAGGTTGAGTTCAAACCGGTCATAAATTTCCATTTCTTCAGCAAGTCCCTGCTTAAGGGCATCAATGGCGTAGATAGTCAGCTCTTCATCAATCGCTAACTTACATAAGCCTTTGGATTTATTGCTACCACGTTCTCTTTTAAGTGCCATAATTATTTCCTTAACGCTTTTAATAGGTTTGCCATAATTTTTTAACCAACCAGTTTTGCCACGACATCAAGCAGTTTGGGTGGCTGAAAAGGTTTGATAATCCACGCCTTGGCACCTGCGGCCTTGCCTTCCTGCATCTTCGACTCTTCGGCTTCTGTAGTGAGCATGCAAATAGGTGTAAACTTATAATCGGCAAGCTTCTTTACTTCTTTAACCAGGGTGATTCCATCCATATTTGGCATATTGACATCACTCACTATCAGGTGAACTTTCTGACCGGTTAGTTTTGACAGTGCATCCTGGCCGTCACAGGCTTCAACAACATCATAGCCAGCTCCTTTTAGTGCAATGCCTACAACACTGCGAACTGAACTTGAATCATCAACAATTAGTATAGTTTTCGACATCGTTTAAATATCCTCTAAAAAAAGACAACTTCACCTTCACTGGAAACTTTGGAAGTATCTGTGGTCTCTGTACCTGTTAATTTTTTATGAGCTTCACGCTCGCTTGTAGTGGTATATTCCCCGGCCATCTTCTCCAGAAATCCTTCAATATCCAGATTTTGATGACCTTCAATCATTTCTGAAAGCTCAGCCATATTGCGTTTAACATGACCCAGAATTTGTGAAACACGATCCTGAAACTGCATTGAGACAAGTGCATTCTGAATTTCCAGGGTGATACTTGATGAAATTTGGGTTAAATGTGCCGCTCCCTCATCACGCTCTTTTCGGGTCATATCATGTTGTTTGATCACCGCCTGAATATTCTCATCTGCAACTTTAATCAGGTTTTCTTCAATCTCACTGTTAGTGGCGAATTTATGCGACATCTGAGCAAACTGCTCATTAACTGTGGTTACATTGGAGATAATATCGGCTGAGATTCCCCCTGAACGATTGGCCAGACTTCGTACTTCATCTGCTACCACGGCAAATCCACGCCCCGATTCTCCAGCGCGGGCTGCTTCTATCGCCGCATTGAGTGCCAGTAAATTAGTCTGCTCCGCAATGGAGCCTACATCTCGCGCCATGCTCTCCAGTTTTTCGGTAAATGAAGCTAACTGGGTAATTTCCTGCTGCGATTCCACCCTCATTTCAACAAGTCGACCAAGTGTGGATGAAATGCTATCCAGCCTCTCTTTTATCTCAATAGCGGAATTTTCATCATCATCTGACTTACTATTAACAATAGAATACAGGTCACTCACAATGGCTGAAAAAAGCTGTGTGAGTTCATTGATTTCTTCGGTAGAAATATTGACACAGTCATCTATCTGATGAGCCCAGATGGGAAGATTATTCTTGCCAATCATCTGTAGAGAATGGGTTGGATGCTGATTTTGCTGCATTTCAGTTTCCAGCTCAGAAAACTGATTTTCAGTCCGGGTGTTCTTCTGACTCAGCTGCGTATAAGCTCTACTTCTGACAAAACCCAGTGCGAATTCGATAAAAATCAAAGTGAATGCGGCGATCATAGCAAGCTGTGAGCTGTAAAATGTCACTATGATAAGCGCTATCAGCCCAGCTATGCCTGCAGGTATCTTGTGCAATATCATATTATTTCAGCTCCGTCGCCCATTTGTATTCAGAACTATTTATAAAGAAACGTGATGGCACCTATAAGTAATATCAGACAGAACGATTTTCAGCCCTGTCACTTCAAGCCCCGTTACTCACCAGTAAAACTGTAGTGTGCGACTTAAATAAATAGACCATATTTCATGATTTACAACTTTTATGGGCTATTTATTTTCAGGTGGAAATTCAGTGACAGGCTAAACCAGGAAGGTGCAGAAGGTTTTATTAAACATTACAGGCAATGTCTATTAGATATTCAAACACCCGGATTTGAGCATAGATACTCTGGTATAAGCAGGTTAAATATAGCCTGTCAGGCTATCTCTACAGCTCATATCCGGCCAGCAGTTCACTCCAGCTCTGTTCTGTAAAATGGTATTGCGGGTGAATTCCCTGCTGTTTTATTAATGAGCGTTGCAGGCGTTGTAAATTAGCCTGCTTCCATTTTTGATTACTGCGTATTTCACCCTTATCAAAATCTATCAGATAAACGGACTGTGCTTCATCCAGTAAAATATTGCTGGCATTTAAATCTGCATGGTAGACACCCGCATTATGAAACCGGCGAATACTCTGCCCAATGGATTGCCAGATACTTTGATTAAGCGCCTGCTGGCTAAGTAAATGATCCAGTGTTTGTGCTTGGGGTATTCGCTCTACCAGTATGTGCGCCCGGTAGAAAGGGCTGAATGAGACAGGCCAGCGACACATTGATGCCGCAATCGGGCGAGGCACGGGCAGACCCTGATCGTGCATCCATTGTAATAAGCGCCATTCTTTAAAGGAGCGACTGTTTTCCACATTCAAAGCAGAATAGCTACGCTTATTTATACGCGCAACCAGCCCACCACGCAGATAGGTACGTAGCACTGCTGATAGTTCACCCATTTCAATAAACCAGGCCTGACCCCGCCCGGCGGCAGATATTTGCTGGTATGTTTCCGCCTGCTGAAATATCTCAGCCGTTAAAAAATCAGCTGCCGGGGCCTTGAGTAAATCCGGGTTATAAAGCAACTGGCAGGTATTGCTACGTTCAATCAATGGCTGACTATCTGTGATCAATTTATTGCCTGTGGGTTAAACCTGACACATCAGTTGACTGCTAAAAAAGTCAGCTTAAGTGTATGAAAAAAATTAAAAACTCAGTTACATCGAAATTCACTCAGGAGTGAAGCCATTGCCGTTTGTATAGCGGCTGTACCAGCTTAGCTGAGTATGCAAAAAAAACGCCAGAAGTGTAAGTATTCCCTTATTTTTTTGTCTGACCAGTCATGCTGGCAGAGACACTATCGCAACCAGCCGGCGGCTACTCAGGTTAAACACCGTTATAGCGAGCTATGATAACAAATAGTGCTCACTTAAGGCGGTTTTTTAAGCTTTTGAGGTCTAGTTATGCACAGTCAGAAAAATTGACACTGTGCAGTTAATAAATCGCCCATTAATAGTTTCAATGTGTCAAATCATTTTTAAAATTATTTTAACTTATTGATTTTTATTGAATTTTTAATATTGTTTATTTTTTATACAATCTGGTAACAATTCCGTCATAGTTTGATTTCAGAGCTTATTCATAGATTCATCCACAGAGTTATCCACAGCTTTTGTGGATAAGCTGTTGCGCAGCCCCTGGGCTGCGGTTAACTGCAAATAGAGATCAGATCAGACCCGAATGGCGCTTAATTTTCAAGCATTAATGCCTGCAGTTTCATCGCATTTAGAGACATCCATCCTCTATGCCTGTCCTCAGCCGTAATTAGCAATGGGCATTAAATGTTTATACTTATGCACAACAGGCGTATTTGCTCTATATATACACTATAACAATTATCAGGAACCCTCTGCTTATTCATGTAAGTAATCAGAGCTTCCCTGAGCTAAGGCTATCCGTAACAGGGCTGAAAAAAACGGGAGCAAAGCACATTTCTGTCTACTTTTAAGCTGGCATTTACCAAGTGTGTAACGCCAGCAACTGCCCGTATACTCTTTGTAAGGATCTGCTATATGAGCAAAAATCTGGTCGCAACAACATGCCTGTTACTGGCTGCTTGCTCGAACCTGTTTTCTGCACATGCAGCGCAAGATCTGCTTATATTTCCTGAAATACGAGCTGTGCGTATCGATGATAATGCATCGAATCCATCTGATATCTTCGCCACTGTCGATTTTTTTGCTTCTGCCAGCTATGGTCAGTTCCGGCTGTTGGGTGAGGTTACTGTTTCCGAAGATGACATAGATGCTGAACGAATTCAGTTAGGTTATCAATTCACACCATTAACATCCGCCTGGCTGGGTCGATTCCATAACCCACTGGGATACTGGAATACCCAGTATCATCATGGCACTTATTTACAGACCTC
>QIDK01000093.1 GCA_003228405.1 Gammaproteobacteria bacterium
CGAATTTTCATGTATAAACACAAGCAAAATCAAAAGAAAAAGAAAACGCAAAATAATAAAGGCATAAGCCAGGCATGAAGCGTTTCAGGCTTTCCAGGTAAAATTTCTTTTAGCCTTGATTCTCTTTGTCGCTTTCGAGCTTCTATTCATGGATATTATTGCTTTTTTTGCGACCATTAGCGGTTATTTGCGTTATTTGCGTTTTCTTTTTCTGTTATCTTTTTGATTTTTAAAACTATTTTGTGGGGATAGCTCAGATTCTGAGCCCGTTGACTGTTGCCTCATCGTTTTTAAGTGTTCAACGTGCTCAATGAGTGAATCTGTAGTCTCTTTTAATAACTCCAGCTCTTCTATGGATAACTCATCAAGTTGCTCAAGGTTGTATTCAATTGTATCTATTATCTGTTTTGAAGGGCGCTGTAATGGCCGCATAAAATAAGCCGTGATCGTGGCAACGATGGCTCCGAAAAACAGCATAGACCCTAAAACAATCCACACAGCGCCGATTATTTCCGATAGCCCATTTACTGGTCTGTCAGCAATGCCTGCAGTAGAAAACGCAGCCACACCCCAGTACAGTGCCTTGCCATAGCTGGTAATAGATGTATTTGGTGCTCCAAGTTCAGAAAAGTATAAGCCAGCTGCAAAAACCATCCATAAAATGACTAATAAAAGAGTTAGCTTCAAGATTGGAGTGTGTGCAATAACTCTGCGGATGAAATTCCGGCTTTTCTTCCTACTTGTTAATTTTCTACTCTTGATACTCAATTTTCACCCCTCCTGCCAGGTAAGCGCGCAACCGTTACCACCAGAAAAAATATAAATTAAACACTGTTCGAGTTTGACACGTCTGGATGACGATAAGTTGCTTTTAGTTAAAAAAAACAGGTAATATTTTATCTCTGGCGAGAATTATTAACATGCAGCCTTTCATAAGATCAGCTTATGCACATGAGATCTTACGCTTTAAAAATCACCCGATGCCTGAAGGTCGGCATGGTAAGAAGACCTTACCATTGGCGCACTGGCGACCTGCTCAAAACCCATTTCTTTTGACTCTGCAAATTCAGCTGGTGTTACAAATCGTTTTACCGGCAGATGATGCACACTGGGTTGAAGATACTGCCCCAGGGTTAACATAGTTACATTATGCGCGCGTAAATCTTTTAACACTTCAATGACTTCATCTTTTTCTTCGCCCAGGCCGAGCATTAAACCTGATTTAGTAGGCACACTTTTGCAGGCTTCGCCGAAGCTTTCTAATAAATCTAATGAGCCCTGATAATCTGCTCCGGGTCTGGCTTCTTTGTATAGCCGTGGCACGGTTTCTAAATTATGATTAAACACATCGGGTGGTGCTGTTTTTAATATTTTGATTGCCACATCAAGCCGGCCGCGAAAATCCGGTACCAGTGTTTCAATTTTTATACTGGGAGTCTGTTCACGCGTCATTTTTATGCACTCGACAAAATGTGCTGCACCACCATCCCGCAGATCATCTCTATCGACTGAGGTAATCACCACATATTTTAACTGCATTGCCTGAATCGTTTGTGCCATATTTTCAGGCTCCTGTTTATCCAGCGGCAATGGCCGTCCGTGCCCTACATCACAGAACGGGCAGCGACGGGTACATATTTCACCCATTATCATAAAGGTGGCGGTGCCATGCCCGAAACACTCCCCCAGATTAGGGCATGAAGCTTCTTCGCAGACCGTAAATAATTTTTGCTGACGTAGAATTTTTTTGAGGCGCTTTACATTGGGATGCGTGGGGGCTTTTGCACGAATCCATTCTGGTTTACGTGGCATTTTTTCAGTTTTTTCTATTTTTACCGGGATGCGTGCAACTTTTTCTGCGCCTGTCTGTTTTACACCCGCCACTACTTTCTGTTTATTCATGCTTTTTTTCACTGATATTTACAATGTTTAATTGCAGGCATATTTCATTCATTAACTTCCAGCTTGCCTGCTGCATACCCATAGCTACACCCAGCCTTTTTAAGCTGGTTACCTGCAAACCAGGATAACCACAGGGGTTTATTCTATCAAAATCACTTAAGTCCATATCCACATTCAGACTAAGCCCATGATAACAGCCACTTTGCTTTATTCTTAAACCGAGTGCGGCTATTTTTTCTCCATTCACATAAACACCCGGTGCTTTGGGGTCTGCACTGGCATTTATACCCTGTTTAGCTAAAAACTTTATAACGGCGGTTTCCAGTGCCGTGACCAGTTTGCGCACGCCCATTTTTTTTCGTTTTACATCAATTAATACATAGGCTATTAACTGCCCCGGCGCATGGTAGGTTACCTGACCACCTCTGTCGGACTGTACTACGGGAATATTTTCAGGGTTAAGCAGGTGTTCGGGTTTACTGTTAGTGCCCAGAGTGAAAACAGGGGGGTGTTCTAATAACCAGATTTCATCTGCGGTGTTTGCATTACGCTGGGCATTAAATTGCTGCATTTCGGATAGTATTTCAGCGTAATTTCTAACCCCCAGATACCTGATAATAGCGAATTGATCCAGAGACTGATGCATTTGCGTTTTCTTTTATGCCCTTACAGAAAGCCTGGCAAAGTTAAATACAATACAACAGATGTTCACAGGCTGTTAGTTCTATATATATTTTGTCTAAATGATCTTTGCTTTGTGCCGTGAATGTAATGGTTATGCTGGTAAATTTGCCGGTGCTACTCTGATTAAACTTAACCGCGTTTTCTGCTAAATCATCTACATGTCGATTTATAATTTCCAGCACCGCTATTTCCAGTTCTTC
The DNA here is from genome assembly GCA_003228405.1 of Gammaproteobacteria bacterium. Lineage (GTDB taxonomy): Bacteria > Pseudomonadota > Gammaproteobacteria > SZUA-229 > SZUA-229 > SZUA-229. Next base: position 2,787 of record QIDK01000093.1, read on the forward strand.
GCCAGACTTACCCATGGCTTTAATCGGAAACTCACAGGGAAATTTAAACAGGGTTTCCTGTTCTTCATCGTAGTATATATTTTCTGGATCTATCTTTTTTTTGGCCATCATTCTAACCTGCTAACGCGACTCACCCGACCTGAGCTTTATTTTACAGGCCTGATAAATATCTATCATCTTCTCCCATATGGGGCCAGACTGGCCATTTGCAACGGGCTTTCCATTGAGTTTAACCACCGGTAATATTTCTTTAGTTGAGCTGGTAAACCATATCTCGGAGGCGCTTAATAGCTCCTGCTCGCTAAAATCACGTTCTTCACACGCTATGTTATGCTCTGCCGCCAGCTCGATAACTAAATCGCGAGTAATTCCCGGCAGCAAACGCGGCCCTGTTGGTGCGGTTACCAGCACATCATTAATTACCGCAAACACATTACTCGCAGCACCTTCAGTAACCTGACCTTCATTTATTAAAATGGCCTCAGCCGCACCACTATCATGGGCCTGCTGGCGCAATAGAATATTTCCCAGCAATGCGATTGATTTAACATGGCAGGCTTTCCAGCGAATATCATCCAGGGTGATAGCAGCCACGCCTGGGCGCAATTTCTCTTTATCAACCGGTGCCAGTTCATTCACCATTAAAAAAACAGTCTGTTTTATTTCTTCTGGAAAAGCATGATTACGTTTTGCAGCAACACCACGGGTAACCTGCAGATAAACATATTTATCTTCGCCGCCCCCCTGATTAGGGTTTTCTGTTAACAGCTTTTGAATAATCTGCTGCCACTGACTCTCTGATAATGGATTTTGCAGACGAATGGCCTGCAGGTTGCTTTCTAAACGACGCATATGTTCCTGCATTCGCAATAGATGCCCACCATAGGCAGGGATAACTTCATACACCCCATCTGCAAACAGAAAACCGCGATCTAGTACTGATATTTTCGCCTGGTCGAGTGGCAGATATTCACCGTTTAAATAAACAATAGACATTTTCTAATGTGCTCTTTTAAAAACAATAATGGCAGCTATAGGGAAGCTCTGTACGCCAGGGTAAATATACCGAAGTGATGTTCCGAGTATGCCCTGGGCATAGCAGAACATTTGTTTTTTTCGGCCTGTTTACGTTAGTCTATTATAGCTTTGCCGCGGGTCGGATAGTTATTACTGAAATAACTTTATAATATGATCTTTACCACGTTGCCATATACTGCCTTCATCAACAGAAGTTAGCGCAATTAATGGCCGGGAAATAAGCTCTTCTCCGCCAAGTTTGATAGTTAACAGGCCCAGTTGCTGAGCTTTTTTTACCGGCGCCTCTATATTACTGTTTACATCTAGTACCGCATCCAGTTTTTTATACTGACCTCTGGGAATTGTGACATATAAATCCTCTGCCAGACCCAGGTTTATATTTTCAGAAGCACCCATCCAGATGCGTGCACTATTAAGTGACTCACCAGCGGTATAGAGTTTATTGCTTTCATAAAAACGAAAACCATAACTTAGTAAAGACTGACTGACATTCTCTCTGGATTTTTCACTTTTAGTACCCAGCACAATAGATATTAACCGCATATCATTTCGCTTTGCTGATGCCACCAGACAATAACCAGCTGAATCTGTGTGTCCGGTTTTAATGCCATCTACACTTTTATCGCGCCATAATAATTTATTACGATTATATTGTTTGATGCCATTATAGGTGAATTCTTTTACTTTATACCATTCATAATGCTGCGGAAAATCACGGATCACTGCGGTGGCTAATTTAGCCAGATCAGCTGCGGTGGTAACGTGGTTTTTATCTGGCCAGCCAGTTGCATTGACAAAGTTGGTATCACTCATTCCTAACTGTTGTGCATACTGATTCATATAATCTGCAAATGTCGATTCACTGCCTGCAATATGTTCTGCCAGCGCCACTGTCGCATCATTTCCAGATTGAATAATTAGACCTTTCAGAAGATTTTCCACGCTTACTTTTTTGCCTACTTCAATAAACATTTTAGAGCCTTTCATGCGCCAGGCTTTTTTGCTTATAGTGACTTCTTCATCAAGACTTAAACGGCCTGAGTCTATTTCTTTATAGACTACGTATGCTGTCATTAGCTTGGTAATACTGGCAGGTTCCACTTTTTTATTGATGTTTTTTTCAGCCAGCACGCGACCGCTATTAAAATCAACCAGCAGAAAACTTTTGGCTGCTAATTTTGGAGGTTGCGGCACAGGTGCCGCCTGCACAGCTACAAACAAGCTGTATACAATCAGTATTAGTGCGCTATAACATATGTTGATGGTATTTTTTTTCATATTAATAAACTTTAATTTTATATTCCGGGTTAATTTTGCCTGACTAAAATTAGTCGACAACCACGCGAGCCGAGTTCAGGCCCAACTCGTTTAAGTTACTGATAACCTGATACGCCAGATCAACATTGGGAATAGGCCCTATGCGTACACGATATAATTTTTTCCCATTATTTTCGACAACATGTACACGCACACTACGCATGTTTTTATCACGTAAGTTAACCGCCATTTTTTCTGCGGCAGCTTCACTCCCCATTGCCGCAACCTGCACATGAATTTTTCCATGGCCATTACCAGACACTGGCAATACTACACTACTGGTTTTTAAATCTAGTGCGGCGGTGTTAATGGCACGAATACTAACTGGCCCGGTACCCGTTGCAGAGATACCCAGTTTTCGAGCTGCCGCATAAGACAAATCAATAATTCTACCTTCATGGAATGGGCCACGATCATTTACCTTTACAATCACTTTGCGACCATTGCCTTTATGCGTTACCTCGACATAGGTCGGTAGTGGCAATGTTTTATGTGCAGCGGACATGGCGTACATGTTATAGGTTTCACCGCTTGAGGTTTTTCTGCCATGGAATTTGGTGCCATACCAGGAGGCTATACCTTCCTGCGCAAAGCCATTAGCCGTTTTTAGTACCCGATACGTTTTACCCCGTACCGTGTAGCTTGGCATATTTCCATAGCGGCTCAAGGGTTCATTTGCAGGCACCGCATTCGGCGTGTCATTTCGACTATAGTCATCCGGCGCACTATCACCCGTGGCACAGCTAAGTAAATTCAGAAAAACAATCGCTAGCGCTATTTTATTTATAAAATTATTTATTTGCATTTAACTGCGCATAGTATTTTTCAGAAACCGCTTTACTAAGCTGATATACCGCCATCGCATACAGGGGACTATGATTATACCGGGTAATCACATAAAAGTTATGTAATGCCATCCAGTATTCATCACCATTTTTTCCATCTAACTTTAAGAGTGTGGCTTGCGCTGAATCATTAAAATTATCAACTGATTTTACGCCCAGAATTTTATATGCAGCCACGGTTTTATGTGGTTTCATGGTTTTATCACCCAGTTTTCTGGCTCTTTTTTCTACCATGGCACGGCTGACAACCGGCTGGCCTTTTTTCCAGCCGTGACGCTTAAAATAATTTGCAACACTGCCGATAGGATCGGCAGAACTATTCCAGAAATCTCTCACTCCATTACCATCAAAATCAACTGCATAACTTCTAAAACTACTGGGTATAAACTGTGGCATTCCCATTGCTCCCGCATAAGAACCGGTGAGCTTTTGTGCATCCAGCTTTTCTTCTCTCACCATTAACAGGTAATTTTTTAGTTCCTTACGAAAAAAACTGGCTCGTGGCGGGTAATCAAAACCTAATGTGGTTAATGCATCTAGCACCGGGTAGTTTCCCGCATTTTTCCCGTAGTAGGTTTCAACGCCAATAATTGAAACTATATATTGTGCGGGCACGCCAAACTCTTTTTCTGCTCTGGCTAAAATAGCCGCATTTTCTTTCCAGAACTTCACGCCTTTATTAATGCGATTAGCTGTAATAAAAATATCCCGGTATTCTTTCCAGGGTTTACCTTCTGCCGGGCGAGAAATTGCTTCTAGCGCAGTTTTCTGCTGCTTAACTCCCTGCATCCAGTAGCTTATTAAATCGGCATCAAAATCGTATTCTTTCTGCATTTCAGCAATAAATTGTTGCACATCTTTACGTTGACTGTAATTTGCATTCACGCTGGCTGGCAATAAACACAAAAGCAGTAAAACTATGCCTGATTTTTTAGAAATTAATTGTTTTTTCATAAGTTTTTATATTATTTCGTCCATTAAAAAGGATATTTTTATCATCTAATTCGACAGTATATCTGTAGTCGATTATTTTGACCATAAACGCCGATGTGAATTTATTGACATCAATATACCAAAACCGGCCAGTAAGGTTACCATTGATGTACCACCGTAACTGATCAGCGGCAATGGTACCCCAACCACTGGCAAAATACCTGAAACCATGCCCACATTTACAAACAAATAAACGAAAAATGTCAGGCTTAGACTTCCCCCGAGTAACCGCGCATAGGTATCCTGGCCCTGTGCTGCAATGACCAGACCACGAATAATAATAAAACCGTACAGCGCCAGCAGAAATATGCCGCCGAGTAAGCCAAATTCTTCTGCAAACACGGCGAAAATAAAGTCCGTTGACTGCTCCGGCAAAAAGTTAAGGTGTGACTGGCTGCCGTTGAGCCAGCCCCGTCCATAGACACCGCCTGAGCCTATGGCAATCTGCGACTGAATAATATGGTAACCCGCACCCAGGGGATCACTCTGCGGGTCGAGCAGGGTCATTACCCGACTCCGCTGATAGTCATGCATAAAGTGCCACAGCACCGGCATCATAGAGGCCAGCAGCACACTCAGGCCTATCATCAGACGCCAGCTCATGCCCCCCAGATAAATCACAAAAAATCCCGCCGCAAAAACTAGCAGAGCTGTTCCCAGGTCTGGCTGTCTGCCGATTAGTAATGTGGGGACTAAAATCAGCGTTACAGCAACAAACAGGGTACGCCATGACGGCGGCAGGGGTTTTTCTGAAAAATACCAGGCAATCATCATGGGTGTAACCAGCTTCATCATTTCTGATGGCTGAAAGCGGATAAAACCCAGATCCAGCCAGCGCTGCGCACCTTTACCCACATCGCCCATTACCAGCACCAGCACCAGCAATATGACTCCGACAACATATATCCAGGGTGACCAGAAACGCAGGCTTGATGAAGGTATTTGCGCAAGCACCAGCATAATAACAAGCGCCAGCGCTATTCGGGTAAGTTGTCTGCTTATCAGTGCCGTTGACTGATCACCTGCGCTGTACAATACTCCCAGCCCCACCAGCAACAGAAGCGCTATACAGAATAGCAACACGTGATCAAGATGCAGTGCCTGCATAAGCCGCAAACTAAAACTGGGATAATAGCTTTTGTCTCTTATCATTATTAATTACCTGCCGCTTTCTCATTATTTATGCGCACCCATTCATCTATTATTTTTCGTGCTATAGGTGCCGCAACTCCACTACCATGGCCGCCATTTTCCGCAATGACTGCCACGGCAATTTTGGGGTTATTCTCGGGCGCGAAACTAATAAACAGTGCATGATCGCGTAATTTTTTAGCCGTGGTTTCTTCGTCATACTCCTCATCCTGAGCAATTCCAAACACCTGTGCCGTACCGGTTTTACCTGCCATTTTAAACTTAAGCCCATAGCCTGAACTTCTTGCCGTGCCCCTTAAGCCATGCATTACACTCACCATGCCATTAATGACATGTTGCCAGTTATTATTGCGTTTCAGTTTAACAGGTTCCTTCACTGGCCACTGCATAGTGATCTCTTTACCACCAGGCTCGTCAATTTTTGATAGTAGATGAGGCGGCATTATCTGCCCACGCATGCCTAGAATTGAAGTCGCAGTAGCCAGCTGTAGTGGTGTCGTTAACATATAACCCTGACCTATGCCCGTAATTAAAGTTTCGCCCGGGAACCAGATTTTATTTTTTACCCGGTTTTTCCATTCCCTTGACGGCAACAGACCGGAGCGCTCACCCAGCAAATCCACTCCGGTTTTTACACCAAAGCCAAACTGGTGCAAGAATGCATAAATACGGTTGATACCCATACGATAAGCCAGCTCATAATAATAAACATCGCAGGATTGGGCGATTGATTTATTCAGATCAACCTTGCCATGTCCGGTTTTTTTCCAGTCACGATATTTGCGGTCGTCATTCGGCAGCATATAATGTCCGATGCAATTTATTGTCTCCCTGTGACCGATGGTTCTGCTTTCCATGCCTCCCAGGGCAATAAAGGGTTTAATCGTAGACCCCGGCGGATATTGCCCCATAATCGAGCGATTAAACAGAGGGCGGTCGGGTGAATCACGCAGTCGCTTATAATCTTTATGGCTGATGCCATGCACAAATAAATTTGGATCAAACCCTGGCATGCTAACCATTGCCAGCAACTCACCTGTATCGGGCTGCATTACCACGACGGAACCGCTGTAACCTTTCAGTGCAGCTTCTGCAACTTTCTGAAGTCGTGCATCCAGGGTTAACCAGAGGTTATTGCCCGGTATCGGCGGAATTTTATCCAGCACGCGTAACTCACGCCCCTGCACATTCACTTCAAAATTTTTATATCCCACCATGCCATGCAGCTGATCTTCATAATATCGTTCTATGCCGATTTTACCGATATGTGTGCTGCCCTTATAATTACTTTCATCGATCCGCTTTAGCGAATTTTCATCGATTCGTCCCACATAGCCCACCACATGCGCCATGCTTTCTCCCAGGGGATAAAACCGACCCAGCCGGGCATTAATTTCCACGCCGGGGAAACGATGCCGGTTCACCGCAAGTTTGGCCACCTCTTCATCAGATAGCTTGGTGCGTAACGGCACACCTTCAAATTTACGACTCCGCTGTAGCAGCTTGTTAAACTGATGCAATGCGTCTTCATCCAGTGTGACCAGTTCAGCCAGCTCATGCAGGGTTTTTTGCATGTCCTTAATTTGCTCAGGTATCAGCTCCAGTTGGTAGGATGGCTGGTTTTCTGCTAATACCACCCCATTGCGGTCATAAATCAGGCCGCGATTGGGCACTAACGGGGTCAGGCGTATTCGATTATTTTTTGAAAGAGTGGTGAAATGACTGAATTCGAAAAACTGCAGATATACCAGGCGAGACAGCAGTACCAGTAATATTAGAACGCTAAATAGCGCCGCCACCAGCGCACGCCGCTTAAATAGCAGCGCTTCCAGGGTGTGATTTTTAATTACCGCACGACGTAGCATTTAGTGACTTATAAATACCCGGGTTAAGCAGAAGTACGCTTAAAGCGTTCAATACTGTTTAAAATTTCTTCATGGGCACGTTCAGCACCCACCCAGTTTTCAACCTTCACCCACTTGCCGGATTCCAGTGCTTTATATTGCTCAAAAAAATGCGTGATCTGACCGAGCATATCATCATGCAGATCCCGAGGAGACTGCACATCATCGTATAGCTTGGTCAGCGCAGACACAGGCACGGCTAACACTTTATGATCTTCACCTGCCTCATCAACCATCTCCAGCATACCTACCGGGCGACAACGAATCACCGAACCGGAGATAAGCGGCACTGGCGTCACCACCAGAACATCGACCGGATCACCGTCTTCAGATAGCGTATGGGGCAAAAAACCATAATTACAGGGATAAAACATCGCCGTCCCCATAAACCGATCTACCATCAGGGTGCCACTGTCTTTTTCGACTTCATACTTTACCGGAGGCCCATGAGCCGGGATTTCAATGACAACATTAATATCCCGGGGCACATCCTCTCCAAGGGGGAGATTATCAAGATTCATCGCTTTTTCACCCTAATTTTTAGCTTAACCCCGTTATTATATCAATAAGCTGCACCAGAATACTCGACATATTCTGCGCATTGATTACAATCCATATCTATTACCGTTTTCGAAAAGGCCTTTTCAGGGGAAAAAAGAATATGAGAATCGTACTATTAGGAGCTCCCGGCTCCGGCAAAGGCACTCAAGCCAAGCTGTTAGTTAATAAATTAAATATCCCACAAATCTCAACTGGTGATTTACTGCGCGCCGCAGTCGAAGCACAAACCCCGCTAGGCAGGCAGGCTAAAACCATTATGGATGCGGGACAGCTGGTACCCAATGACCTGGTACTGGGCATGATCCGCGAACGACTGAATAGTCATGATACACAAAATGGCTTTATTCTCGATGGCTTCCCGCGCAATATAGAACAGGCGGAGTCACTGGACAGTTTACTTAGCGGCCTGTCAATGCCAGTTCAGAAGACCGTTCTGATTGATGTTGATTTCGACATTCTGATGCAACGCCTTACCGGCCGCTTAACCTGTGAAGATTGCGGTGAAGTTTACAATACCTTTACCAACCCACCCATGATGGGTGAAGAATGTGACAAATGCGGCGGCAAATTACATCACCGCTCAGATGACAACGAAGAAACCATAGGCAAACGCCTGCGTGTATATGAAACCCAGACTCAGCCTGTGGCTGATTATTATAAAGAGCAGGGCAAACTCTCTGTAGTTGAGGGCAAGGGCGATATCAAAAATATTTTCGCAGCCATGCAGGGCGCTCTAAAAACTGCACGCCCGGCAGCCATAACCACACCCATTACCAGACCTTCGGTTACACCTGCCTCCACCCCTGCAGTTACCCAGGCTAGCGCCCCGGTTCAAAGCGCACCGAAACCTGTTGCAGAAGCCGCTAAACCAGCTGTAGCTAAATCTGCAGTAGCCAAACCCGTTGTAGCAAAACCTGCTGCAGCGAAAAAACCCTCGCCTGAGAAAACAGCGCCTAAAAAGAAACCTGTGGCTAAAAAAACCACCACAGCAAAACCTCTGGCTGCAGTAAAAAAGAAAACCCCGGCAAAGAAAAAAGCCGCTGCAAAACCTGCGGTTAAAAGAAAAGCAGGCCCTAAAAAAAGTCCCGCCAGGCCAGTAGATGCAATGCAGGCCATGAAAAATACGCTGAAGCAGCTACAGGATGAGCTTAAGCTGGTGAACACCGAGCTAGCCCAAACCGAAAAACGTAACAAGCTGCTAATGAGCATAGAAATAAACAGAGATTCTGTGCGCAAACAGTTCTCGGCCCAATGGCACAAAGATACTCTGAAAGCCCTTAAAAAAATCAGGTAGACCTGTTTTACGGGTATTCATATTGTGAATACCCGTAGAAATAGCTCAGGCCCTGACGCGAATGGCACTTACCTGACAGGATAGCCACAATAGCTGGTTTTTCGTAGGTTGGCGCTGAGGCACGAAGCCCAACAATTCTGACAGATCTCACCGTTATTGTTGGGGTTCGTAAACTCACCGCCAACCTGCAAGTGCAAGACAAAGAAAGCTATCACATGGCTACAGGAGACGACTCAAGTAAGAGCCTTAAGGCAGAGCTATCCTGTTTTTCAAAGACGGGAGATCGGACTTCGAGCCAATCAGCCGGGCAAATTGAGCTGCAGAAAAATAGCCCCCTGAATTCCCCATAATTCAGGAAAAACCGCAATCTGTAAATATTATCGACAATAAATACTTATCTATCCTGTTGTTTTTTAAATGAATATTGTGATTTTAAGACGCTCTTCCTAAACGTGTAAACTAATCCGTCACATAAGAAATTTATCATATATCATTGATTAATAACAATATTTACAAAATACCAGCCTGCATATTGTTATAAATTCTTTACACTTTTCACTCTGACAAGCTTTGTTATACTTTCAAGTCATTGTTTATTCTATATTTATATAAACTGGAACAATCAGTGCATTAACAGGTTCTTACCCATACCGAATAGATAATTCGTGTGGAGTAAGACCATAATTGATAAAAGAAACAGGGAAAATACGACTCCTGAATAAAATATCATGAGCGCAACCATACAGAGGAGCTATGTAATTTATTTAAACTTTGTAATGGATATCAATTATGTGGTTACACTCAATAGCTATATTCTGCCTGGCGCTGATTCTTAGCCCAATAGATGCAAGTGCCGAAACAATACCCCATAACTCTGCATCTCCCGATAACAGACCACACTCATCTCAGGCCTCGTTAAACAATGGGCCGACGATCACTCATAAACCACTGGCAACCTATCAGCAGGCCCTTAATTATTTGCTTGGTAGAAACGGCGTTGTTAAATCAGATGAAAAGGCTGCAAGCCTGTTTAAATCACTAGCCGAGCAAAACTGGAGCTCTGCCCAGCATATGCTGGGTAATATGTACTTAAGGGGCAAGGGTGTAGAGAAAAATGACCTGCTGGCATACAAATGGCTGAGCCTGGCCTCAAAAAACAACATGCAACTTGCAGAAGCCATCCATACAAAACGCCAGCAATTATATGAAAAACTGCAAAATGAGCTGTCGGTGCAATCTCTGAATAAAGTAGATACCTGGATTACTGAATGGAAACCCGAAAATAGTCAGGTACAACTGAACTAGGGAACCTCTGATTAAGTATGGTTAGAATTAGGCTGAGAAAAAATGGTCTGTATTTTTCACGAAGTGAGGCGGAATAGTCACTCTATTATAACGAACTTCGGGGAAAATACAGGGCATTTTGGCCAGCTTAAAATAATCAGACTTGATCAGAGGTTCCCTGGACCGGGAAGTGCATTTGTCAGCAAGCTATAATATATAGCCTGCATAAAATAAAAGATTAAACCGCAGAGGTGAATAGCTTTTGCCTTTGACCCTCTGCTCTGACCAATAAAGAGACTAAGCCTCCTGCTCTTCCTGAGCGGCTTCAATATCGGCTTTTACCTTATCCATATCCAGCCCCTTCACCTGCTGAATCACTTCTTCCAGACCTTGTGCCGGCAACATGCCTGCCTGTGAAAATAGCACAATCTGTTCACGAAAAATCATCAGGGTTGGAATCGAGCGAATCTGGAAATGGGCCGCTATTCCCTGCTCATCTTCGGTATTAACCTTGGCAAACACGATATCAGGGTGTTTTTCCGACACTTCTTCATATATCGGGCCAAAAGATTTACACGGGCCACACCAGGGTGCCCAGAAATCAATAATAACAATATCATTATCGACTACAGTTTTTTCAAGTGATGCTTCGTTTAATTCGACAGTTGCCACAGGCATACCTCCCGGTTGCGATTAAAAGACGGATGAGATGCTGGACAATATTACCCAGACCTGGCCCTAATATTAATATTACCTTATATATGGCTCGAGTCACAAAATTCAAGCTTCCTTCTGTCATAATCTTACACTGGAACCTGCGGCGCCTCATTCGGGCTACACTTATAAATATGCCATCACGCAATTATAAAACCAATGCTTCAAATATGACACTGGTCATAGATCAGGGCTCACATGCCAGTCGTATCGCCGTATTCTCGGAAAATGGCGAGCTGGTTCTGCTTGAGGCTGAGAATATTTCGACTCATTCTGCCGGGCAGAACTTATTCGAACACGATGCCGGTGAGATTCTTGACTCTATTCAATCTCTGCTAAATAAACTCCCCGCAGACCTGAGCCACAGGATTAAACAATGCGGCCTGTGCACACAGAGATCAACCATCGTTGCCTGGCACAGGTTAACTGGCGAAGCTTTAGCCCCGGCGATTAGCTGGCGTGATCTTCGTGCTCAGCCCTTTATTGATAGCTTAAACCCGATGGCAGCAAAAATACGCAAAATCTCGGGTCTGCCACTGTCAGCTCATTACTCAGCCGGGAAAATGCACTGGCTACTACAACATCATACAGCCGTACAACAGGCAGCCAGCGAACGGCAATTATGCATTGCACCCCTGGCCAGTTTTCTGCTTTTTCACTTACTCAAAGAAAAACCGCTGCTGATTGATGATAGTAATGCACAACGTAGCCAGTTATTTGATATCCAGACTCGCAACTGGTCTGATGAGCTGATCTCGTTATTTCAACTTGAAAAAAGCTATCTGCCAGAATGCAAGCCCGTCATTTATCTGTATGGCAGACTTAAACAGTTTACTATCCCGGTCACCGCGGTATGCGGTGATCAAAATGCTGTTTTATATGCCTACCCTCAGTTACAGAAAAATAATGCCCTGATTAATATCGGCACCGGCGCTTTTATTTTATCAAACTCAGCCGACAGGGATACAGAAAAGCCAACGTTATTACACACCATAACCAGCAGCAGCTTGACTAGCACAGATTACATTACAGAAGGCACGGTGAATGGTGCGGGAGCCGCTTTAAGCTGGGCACAGAACACAGACCCATGTGATCAGGTTTTTACCCGTTTACCTCGGTGGCTTGAGCAAATTGACTCACCTCCTGTTTTTATAAACACCATATCAGGCCTGGGGTCACCCTGGTGGTATAATGGGGGGCAGGCTGAGTTTATCGGTGGCAACACAGAAAACCAGGGCGACAGATATGTGGCGATTATTGAAAGTATTGTTTTTCTTATTTTCAGAAATATCCAGCAGCTGGAAACCCATCCGCAAATGCTTTTTATTAGCGGCGGTTTATCACGCCTTGACGGACTGTGTCAGAGGCTGGCTGATTTGTCCCAGGCTCGTATATTTAGATTTGCAGATACCCAGGCAACTGCCCGTGGCTGCGCCTGGCAGGCCAGACAATTGCTAGCAGATTACAGCCAGGTGTGGGAAGCGTTAGAAATTGATAACCAGTTCAGCGCCTCAGAAAACACCCTGGGAAGCAAAGCCCTGTTTAAACGATATCAACAGTTTGTCGGAGAATTAGAAAAGCGCCGCAGCAATGACTAAACTTATAATAGTAATAAATAAGAGTTTATAACATGGCAATACCTCATCTTGTCGCGCATCGCGGCCTTATGGAAACTTATCCTGAAAACACACTGATTTCACTTGAATCAGCCTTACTTTGCGGAGCCGCCTATATTGAGTTTGATGTGCAGTGTACGGCCGATGGTCAGCTGGTTGTCTTTCATGACACGGAGCTTTTACGTACCACCGGCATTCAGGGCTCATTATTTGAAATGAGCTATGATGAACTAAAACATATTCGCGCCCATGAGCCGGAGCGATTTTCACTGGCATTTTTTAACCAGCACATCCCCTTATTAAGTGATGTGGTTCAGCTGTTACAGTCATACCCTCGAGCAACCGCCTTTGTAGAAATAAAAGAAGAAACCCTGCAGCAATATGGAACCGACCAGATAATGCCTGATCTTCTAAAAATACTAGATATTATTCATTCCCAATGTGTGATTATTTCTTACGCTAAAAGCGCAATTGAATATACTAAAAATAATAGTGATTTTCTAACTGGCTGGGTGTTACATGAATACAATAATGCCAGCCATGATATTGCCAGACAGTTAATGCCGGATTATTTAATTGCCAACCACCGTAAAATCCCCAAAAATGCAGACCCCTGGCCCGGCAACTGGCACTGGATGGTATATGACATCACCGATCCGGAACTGGCCTTACATTATGCCAGCCATAATATTCCACTTATCGAAACCCGGGACGTCAGCAGAATGCTGGAACATCCTATACTGGCCTTAAATTTATCTCCTCATCAGGCACGAAGTTAAGCCAATGGGTAATACTCCATACTACGATATAGTAGTTATTGGTGCAGGAATACAGGGTGCAGGTGTGGCACAGGCTGCTGCCGCCTGTGGGTACTCAAGCCTGATCATTGAAAAGTTCCCGCAGGCGGGGCTAGGTACTTCCAGCAAATCCAGCAAGTTAATTCATGGTGGGCTGCGCTATTTAGAAAGTGGCCAGATCGCACTGGTAAAAGAGTGCCTGCTGGAAAGAAAACGCCTGCTCAAAAATGCACCGGATCTGGTTAAACTCATTCCATTTTATATTCCGGTTTATAGCCATAACAAACGCCCGCCGTGGATGATATGGCTCGGTTTATTCATTTACTCCATCTTCAGCCTTAAACCATTTTCTATTATAAAAAAATCACAATGGGGATCACTGGATAATTTAAATTTAAAAAATCTCAAAGCTGTATTTAAATATTATGATGCACAAACAGATGACAAAAAGCTCACCCGCGCCGTTATTAACTCTGCCATAAAGCTCGGTGCAGAGATTCAGTATAATGCAAGTTTTATAGAATCAAATATTCAGCAAGACGTACATCAACTTGTTTATAAAAAAGACGGGCAATTGCTGTCATTAGAATGCCGATGCATTGTTAACTGTTCAGGGCCATGGGTTGAATCCATCCAGCAAAACATACATCCAGAATTGATATTGCCCGCAATAGATCTGGTAGCCGGTTCACATATTATTGTTGATTACCCTCTTAAACATGGCATATATTATGTAGAAGCAAGTGACCAGCGTGCGGTATTTATTATGCCCTGGCAAAAAACACAGACATTAATTGGCACTACAGAAAGAATATATACAGATAATCCAGACAAACTAGGGGTAACTGATAGTGAAATATCCTACCTGCTGGAAACCTGTAATACCTATTTTAATATAAACATTGGCCGTGAAAATATTATCGATTCATTTTCAGGCTTAAGGGTGCTACCCGCAAGTGACAAATCAACCAGCAGTAAATCGCGCGAAAGTTTAATTATTCACAACACAACAAGCCCTATGCAGGTAACACTTATTGGCGGAAAATTAACATCTTATCGAGCCAGCTCTGAAGAAGTACTTTTACAAATCAGGAAAATTCTGCCTGCTGAAAAACAGCATCACTCATGTGACACTAAAAAAATAAAGTTAAGCGGAATTAATTAAAACTGCACCTTCGCTCATGCGGCACATGGTTGCGCAAAAAATCCATCTGATCCACCAGAATTCGGCGATTAGCCAGAATCATCGCTTCCGCTTTATTTGGGGCATAGGGCAGCGCCAGTAATGGCATATGTGCCTGACTGGGTGTATGGCAGGCTTTTTTTACATTGCATGCTTTACAGGCGGTAACCACATTTTTCCAGCTATCCCTGCCACCCTGCGCCCGGGGCTTGACATGGTCACGGGTAAGTAATGAATTTTTGAAGTGGTTGCCGCAATATAGGCAGGTATGGCGATCACGCTCGAACAGGGCACGATTGGTCAGTAGCGGTGTAATATCTTTATTGTGCCTGGCTTTGGCTCCACGCACTGCAATAATTGTGCTTAGATCCAGAAAAGATTTAAGCCCGGTTTTCTGACAGGTGCCACCACATATATGCAGGGTGGCTTCACTGGCTGTCCAGGCAACCTGTTCACGCACATACAGATTAACTGCTTCCTGCCAGTTTACCCAGTTAATGGGTCGCCCCGCATTATCCAGCGTTAATATCAAAGGTGCAGTTTCCCCGTTATTCACAAGCCCCTCCTTACATGTTTTTTATAATTATATTTTAAAGTATAGATGTCTTTCACTAAAAAGCGAGTTAAATCAACAATATATACAATGCATCGAAGCCCGTCAATGTGGCACCTGAATAACATCAATTTATAGCCAGCTCAAACCTGATATCATTCTACATGTATTTTCAAACTGATCAATAAGCGGCTCTTCTACAGCAACAATGAACCACACAGAAGTAGCTATCGGTCTATAAATACAGTTTTATATGCATATTTTTCAATGGTGCAGTTAATAATTTTTATTGTATTTACTTTACTTAAAGCCTGATGCATTACTGATAATAAACATCACTATCCTGCAGGTAAATTATGCAATTATTTACTCATAGAACATCTTAATAAAATTAAATAAGTTATCCTGATTTATCAGAGGCCGCATCGGTTTTATAATTCTCTGACTCGGAAAACGTGGCCCGAAAAATGCTCAGGTTACTATCTTATAACATGGCGTATATTTGCTGCCAGGCAATTTCATCCGGCCCTGCTGCACAAAGGATTCCAGTAAATTATCTAATGGCTGCATAATTTTTTTCTCACCACGAATTTCAAACAGGCCATGTTCTTCAATGGTCTGTATGCCATCTTCTTTTACATTACCCGCCACTATGCCTGAGAAAGCACGGCGTAAATTTGCTGCCAGATGATGGGTTTCCATATCCGTATTAATCTGCAGTTGTAACATATTTTCATGACTGGGAATAAAAGGCTTTTGAAATTCATTGTCAACTTCCAGAATCCAGTTGTAGTAATAAGCATCACTATTTGTACGCCGAAATTCTTTCACTGACTCCATCCCACTCTTCATTTCACGTGCCACTAACGCCGGATCACCAATAATAATTTTATATCGCTGCTGCGCTTCAAAACCCAGCGTTTTTTCAATAAAGTGATGGATGTGCTTAAAGTATTCTTCTGAGCTTTTCGGGCCACTGAGAATAAGCGGAAATGGCAGCTCTTTGTTTGCAGGATTAAGTAAAACACCCAGAATATACAGAATTTCTTCGGCAGTACCTGCACCACCGGGGAATACCACAATGCCATGCCCGGTACGCACAAAGCCTTCCAGGCGCTTTTCAATATCTGGCATAATCACCAGCTCATTCACAATCGGGTTGGGTGACTCCGCGGCTATAATACCCGGCTCGGTCATGCCAATGTAACGCCCGTTGTATATGCGCTGTTTATTGTG
This sequence comes from Gammaproteobacteria bacterium, assembly GCA_003228405.1. GTDB lineage: Bacteria > Pseudomonadota > Gammaproteobacteria > SZUA-229 > SZUA-229 > SZUA-229. The sequence continues at coordinate 19,274 of QIDK01000093.1, forward strand.
ACCAATAGTGGCACCCTTCATGGGGCCTTTCATGGCGCCCGGGCCACAACCGGTACAGATATTCAAGCCTCGTAGGCCCAGTTCATGACCTACTTCTTTGGTGTAGTCATATTCAACCCGGCTAATTGAATGACCACCCCAGCAAACCACAAGATTCGGATCTACATTGGGCTGTAACACATTGGCATTGCGTAAAATATGGAATACAGCATTGGTGATGTCATTCTGTGATTTAATGTTTAATTTAAACAGCGACTCCAGTTCATTTCTGGCATAAACAATATCCCGCAATACAGAAAACAGGTGTTCCTGTATACCGTTAATCATTTCACCATCAACAAAAGCACGGGCCGGGGCATTTTCAACTTCAAGCTTTATACCCCGTTCCTGCTGAATTACGCGGATATCGAAATCAGAATATTCTTCTAATACCTGCTTGGTATCGTCTACCACACTGCCAACATTTAATACCGCCAGGGAGCAGCGCCGATAAATGCTATAAATGCCGGATTCACTGTCTTCTTTTAGCTGATTCACTTCCATCTGAGAAAGCGTTGCCATTCGCCCATGAGGTGTAATACGGGATATTTCAATATGTTTATTCATGTTCTGACCATAAGTTTAGGGCGATTTTTGCTCCAGAATATCCTATAAGTATATAAATATCATTACATTATGATCCAGTATTGATTTTAAAGCTCAATAATTATGGTGATGATAAAAGTATAGTGTTAAATTAATATTAATTTAAAAAATCGTGAAGGTTAGAGCAAATGAGCGATGAATTATTTGAAGTAGCATTCTCTGGGCAGATAGCAGAGGGTGCCGATCCAGATCAGGTGAAAGCTAAAATTGCGTCGATGTTTAAAGCAGACGAAGCAAAACTGGCACACCTGTTTTCTGGCAAACGGGTTATTATCAAAAAAAATATTGATCAGGCAACGGCCAACAAATATAAAACAGCTCTCAGTAATGCAGGAGCCGTCTGTGAAATTATATCTTTAGCGGCTGTAATGGCAGAAAAATTAGTAGAAAAACCACCAGAAAAAGCCGCAGAAGCCGTAGCGACTAAGCCTGCTGCACCCTCCCTTGCCCCTCCTGCCCGGACAGCAATAGAAAAACCTGCTCCTGCTGCTGGAAATGCCCCTGCAGCACCGCAAACAGATCCACTGGGAATTAGCGCAGAAGAGATCTCTGACCTATCTGCTGGTATCGCCGCTGTGGGCAGCAATATGCAAGAGGAAATAGCAGACGTCGCTGAACCTGAGCTGGATATCAGCGGCATGGACATGGCACCTGCTGGAAGTGATTTGGGGCAGCTTAAAAAAGAGGATCCACCACCACCGCCGGACACCAACGGAATATCACTGGTTGATTAATATGAGTGTAGTTTTGATTTGACTGGAATGGCCCCAAAATAGCCAGAAACAGTCATTCACTGGTTAGTCGTGCCAGGGGGACAGACCCTGAGCTATCCCCACAAATATCTCTAAGAGCAAAAAGCAAAAAGCAAAAAGCATTTTTACCGCAAATAAACGCAAAGACACGCAAATAAAAAATATAATTTGTAGGAGGTAGCTTTAGC
>QIDK01000132.1 GCA_003228405.1 Gammaproteobacteria bacterium
CACCTGCCGGTAACAGAACAATCAGTTGACATTAAATATAAGGCAACACCGCCAGAGCAGTCTCACCCATCTGCTCGCTGGCAGTTAAGCACGGGTGAGCGTGAGCAGCAGACCTTTTATGAAATGGGTATTCGCCCCGTATTTCATGATTTATTAGATGCCCCGCAAGGCTTTATTGATGGGGCTTCAATTGTTGTGCTGGATACCCGGCTTCGCTGGTATCAGCAACAGGAAAAACTAAGCTTGCAGACATTAACCTTTTTTTCTATGCAATCGATTCTGGCGGTAAAACCCTGGGCTACACCACTTTCCAGAAAATTATCATTGCAGATTAAACAGCGTGATATCAGCACAGACCAACAAATAACAGCATTTGAAAGCCAGTTTGCAATGGGGTATGCCACTGAGCTTAAAAGTGTATTAATGTATGCAATGGCAAAAGGCCAGCTCGATTATGCTACACAGTTAAAAAATAATTATGCTCTTTATCTGGGTGTTGATACGGGGGCTTTATGGCAGTTTGATAACCGGTTTATATCTGGGCAGGCAGAGGCCAGTTACCAGTTATTACAACAGATTTCGGGTGAAGAGGGTGATATTCAGAAACTGAATCTGGGTGTTCAGTTTACTATCCTGAAGCGTCATGCCCTGAGAGTTGAATATGAGATAATGGATTATGAACAGTTTGAGGTGAAAGAATGGAAGCTTAGTTATTTGAACTATTTTTGAGCCGGGGTTTAATCTCTGGGCTATCCCCTTATCAGGATGCTTTTTTCTGTTTTCTTTTTGATTTTCAATTGCATCACAACACGTATGTGTTTAATGTTGCATTATAGTGAGTACAGTTTGACTCCTGTACCAGCAACCAGGCCTGTTTGCTTGCAGGTGTTCCTTCAGGCGCACAAAAAATGCCTTGAAATCAGCTACATTAAAGAGTACCTACAAGGTGTTTATCCTTAACATACAGGTATTATGAATATGACGCATCCAGATAATATCGAAATAAAACAGCAGCAGCATGATAACTGGTCATCAATAGCCGAAGGCTGGAGACGACGAGATGCTATGTTGAGTAAAGGCGCTGCACCGGTGAGCCAGCGTATGCTGGAACTGGTTAATTTAGCGTCCGGGAGTCATTTGCTCGATATCGCCTCGGGTACGGGAGAACCGGCTATTCCGGCAGCGAGACTGGTGGGTGCGACGGGGCGGGTAGTTGGCACCGACCTGTCGGATGAAATGCTGGCGGTAGCGAGGGATAAGGCCAGTGAAAATAAACTCAATAATATTGAATTTCATTGCATGGATGCGGAATTGCTGGATTTCGCTCCCGCCTCGTTTGATGCGGTTACCCTTCGCTGGGGGCTAATGTTTATGCCCGAACCCGAGGCCTGTCTGGCTGCTGCTTATAAGGCGCTGAAGCCAGATGGGCGCATTAGCCTCGCCTGCTGGGCAGCACCGCAGAAAAATCCATTTATTGGTATACTTATACAAACTCTGCGCAGGCATATCGATCTTCCCACGCCACCGCCTGATTCGCCGGGTATTTTTGCCTTTGCCGATCAGGGTCGCCTGTACAGTGTGCTGGAAGCAGCCGGCTTTACAGATATTGTTGTGGAAGAAATGCAGCTTGATGTGTTTGAAGTTGAAGATGGTCAGGCTTATTGGGAGACCATGTCCGACCTGGCGGCTCCGGTAATGGAACCGGTAAATAAAATGGACGATTCAAGCCGCTCAGCCTATATTAATGATGTGATTGCAACCGCCAACGAATACAGGCAGGGAGAGACATTGCGCGCACAGGGAACCACCTGGATCGCTTCGGCGAGTAAGTAACTGGAACTCAACAAGACAATGCAAAAAGAATTAAATTTTCATGAAAAAATGCTGGCGATAAAACTATCACCAGCCGCAGAACGGCAAAGCAGAAAACTGCAGTCTATTTTAATTATAGAGATACAGATTTATTTCAGTTGCTTATTAGGTAAACGCCTTGCATTTTATAGTGAGAAAGCCATGCAGGGTAGCTGGCAGTTAGACAGCGAAGAATTATCGTCACTATTAAAAAATGCACAGCCATTAACCGATAATATTTATATTCGCTTTAATACGGTAATGACAAAAACCTGTTCGGTGTCTGATTATGCTGGCCCGCCACCGGTCTCAGATTTTGCAATTAAAAATCAGAAGCCCTATGTCCCGAGCTGGTTGAACATAGATTTCAAACATGGCCTGTGGTCGGGTGAATATGGCTGGCACGGCAGTGAGCCGGGTTTTTCTAACACGAAGCAAATTCGTGGTGAGGCACTGGTTTCGTAGCCCGGAGGGAGCGAACGCGCAGTCCGGGGATGTGTGCTTTTTACGCATCCAGAAACTCTGCACCGTCATAAACTCCAGCTAAAACAATTCACTAATAGTTATTATTTTTTAGAATTTGCAGGTTTCAGGATGCATTAAAGTCATGCATCCCCGGACTGCGCGTTCGCTCCCTCCGGGCTACGTATCTCAAAACGTATGTTTATCCCAGCCCCACATATGCCGTTCAGGGTTGCTGAATTCTATATAGATTCGTGAAGGTTCTATACCTGTTTGTGCATGAATAAATTCGCATAATTGAGCTGAAAAGTCGGCGGTTGACGTTTCGGCTAACCCCAGGCTTTTAAGTTCTAGCAGAGCACAGGGTTGATGCTTACCGCCAAACATAAGGCAGAGTTCATCTTCAATCTGCACCATCACATAACTTTCGGGCTTGCTTAAAATACTGGCAGTAGTTAATGAGGCTGCTTCAGCCAGCTCGGTTTTATCATTGAGTTTAATATTAGTTTTAATAGTTAATAAAGGCATATTATTTACAATGCTTAGAGATTAAGTTGCCGGTTTTACTCATTTTGGCTTCTTTTTCCTTTTGTGACAGGTAGCGGGTATTACCATCTTTGTCTACGCTGCGAATACGGCCGATAGCTTCCATAGAGGACAGATTACTACGTGCCTGAGCACAGGCCGCTAAACGGCGTTTTTTCTCTGCTCTGGTTTCAGGCTTTTTTTCAGGTTTTGTTTCTTCAGCCGGTTTATTATTTGCGTTTTCCTTATCTTTGTTTTCAGCTGCCTGGTCTTTTGAGCCGGGTTTTTTATAGGTAGCCGTATCTCTGGGAGCATATTGCTGTACATCCATTTTCTGTGAAGGAGCACTGGTAGGGCGTTGCTGGCCATAATGTACATTACCGTCTTTATCTACCCACTTGTAAATGCCTGCCATACTCACCGAGCTGCAGAAAATTAAAGTGATAAAAAAGGCTATATGACATATTGATTTGCAAGGGTTTTCTCTGCTTAAGATCATTGTGCTCACTTTCTCTGATTTAAGAATATTATCTAATTCTATAGTAGATTTACTATGATTTGCTATCCCATACTACTAAATTTCAGCCATTGATAGAATATATGACAACATAATCTATGCATATAGGCCATAGCTTGGTAATATAGCGTCTTCCAGAGTCCGTGTAAGTAAATGTTATGGCAGATAGACGACTAAAAGTGTTTCATACAGTAGCCAGGCTATTGAATTTTACCAAGGCAGCGGACGCGCTACATATGACTCAACCTGCGGTGACCTTCCAGATCCGTCAGTTAGAAGAATATTTCAATACTCGCCTGTTCGATAGAACCCATAATCGGGTTAGTCTGACCGAGGCGGGGCAGCGAGTGTATAGCTTTTCAGGCAGAATTTTTGAGCTCTATGATGAAATGGAGCATGCCATTCGTGAGATGACGGGCGATGTCAGCGGTGTAGTGACGCTAGGCGCCAGCACCACCATCGCAGAATATATGCTGCCATTTTTGCTGGGTGATTTTAAATCCAAAAACCCCGAAGTGAATATTCGCCTCAAGGTGTCGAATACCGATGGCATCGTATCAATGGTAGAAAATAATATTATTGATCTGGGCATAGTTGAAGCATCAGTAAGTAATAAAAATCTACAGGTTGATGTGTGCCGAATGGATCAGCTGGTTGTGATTATGCAGCCAAGCCATGAACTGGCGAGTTTTGAATCAATAACCGCTCAACAGATGATACCCTTCCCGTTTATCTGTCGTGAAGAAGGCTCGGGCACACGCGAGGTGATTGCCGAATATCTTCTGCAAACCGGAATCACAGAAGAGCCCAATGTATGCCTTGAATTAGGCAGCCCGGAATCCATTAAAAGCGCAGTAGAAGCGGGTATGGGAATTTCTGTTATGTCCCTGTCAACTGTGCAGAAAGAAATTAAGCTGAACACTCTGATGGCGATTCCGTTGGATCCGGTACTGGAGCGGCCATTCTCTTTTGTGCATCAACGGCATAAGTTTAAGGTACGAGCCATGGAAGAGCTGCTGGAGTTCGCCAAGAACTACTGCCACGAACATCCTAAATAAACCCGTCTATTTTGAGCTCATGATGCTGTAGAAGCGATCTTCAGATCGCGATGCAGTTACGATGTCTGTTTTCAGTATGACAGACTAAACCGTTTATTATTTTCCTGTTACAATAAAACACATCTTTATTCATGGAGAATAATAGTGAAGCAATCACCCCAGTCACTGGTAGAGATTTTTGAGTATCTGCCAGAAAAAGATCAGACAACCCTGTTTGAGTTTGCAGAATTTCTTAAATCACGCGCACCTGAACCCGCTGCAGCAATAACCGACCCACTGGGTATTTTACGACCAGATGAGGAGAGCGTGGTTGCTGCCATTAAACGCTTGAAGAAAAACTACCCTATGATTAACAAAAAGGCCCTGTTAAATGAAACTTCTGAGTTTATGATGCAGCACATGATGCACGGTAAACCCGCAGGTGAAATTATTGATGAAATGGAAATATTATTTGAAATTCATTATAAAAAAGTCACGGGTTGTGTAGTGTGATAGAAGTATTAAGCGTCTGGTACAGGCGTCATTTCTCCGACCCTCAGGCGGTCATTCTTGCCCTCATGCTCATCTTCGGATTTGCCATAATCGCTATTATGGGAAATGTGTTAGCGCCGGTAATCGCTGCGGTGGTGATCTCTTATGTGCTTGAGGGTGTAGTGAGTAAACTATGTAAATTTAAAATACCTCATTTGCTGTCAGTTAGTCTGGTGGTGGTGGGGTTTCTGGTATTACTGCTTATTCTTATGCTGGGGCTGTCGCCATTAATTTATAAGCAGCTAAGCCAGTTTATTATTGAGGTGCCCAATATGCTGAGCGCCGGACAGAATTTATTACTCAGTCTACCAGAGACCTACCCATTTATATCCGAAGCGGATATTCAGGATATAGTGCTGCAGATTAACAGTGAACTGGCATCTTTTGGACAGCTGGTTGTTTCAAAATCTTTATCTTCAGTAGTTAATCTATTTACGCTGCTGGTGTATATGGTGGTGGTGCCATTGCTGGTTTTTTTCTTTTTAAAAGACAAGGTACGCATTCTGCTATGGTTAAGTCGCTTTTTGCCAGAGCAGGGAGGGCTGGCAACTAAGGTCTGGAAAGATGTTGATATAAAAATAGGTAGTTATATTCGTGGAAAACTACTCGAAATTGTAGTGGTCGCCATTGCTACATTTATTCCGTTAAAAATACTCGGCCTGCAATACGCTGCATTACTGTGCTTATTTGTCGGACTCTCAGTTATTATCCCTTATGTGGGCGCGGTAGCGGTGACCATTCCTGTTGCATTGCTAGCCTACTTTCAGTTTGGTCTGGGTTATGAATTTTTATATATTATGCTGGCTTTTCTGATAGTACAGTTTTTAGATGGTAACCTGCTGGTGCCTATACTATTTTCAGAAGCTGTGGATATGCATCCGGCAGCTATTATTATAGCGGTTCTGGTGTTTGGTGGATTGTGGGGTGTGTGGGGTGTATTCTTTGCCATTCCATTAGCCGCTTTAATTCAGGCGGTCATTACGGCATGGCCTCAGCCCGGAACAGTTGCTGAGTAATGTTTTAATACATTTGACCCAGATACCGGACTATACATACCTACGAATATTTTTTAAAAGCAAAAGCATTTTTACCGCAAATAAACGCCAAAGTACGCAAAAAAAGCAAAAGCTTTATATTAATGCCGCTATGTTCCCTGAGAATAATATCGGTCGTAAAAATCTTGCTGCTTGCACGTACTGGACAAAACAGATACACAAACAAAAAATAGTCGTTATTTTTTCTTGCGGTGTTTTTTGTTTTTCTGTTTTAAACGTCGCTGCCACCACATCCATATACCGCTAAAACTTAAAAACAGCATAATGATTGCTACAGCATCCATTATATAAACACCGAGGCTGCCCAGTATCCGGCCACTGTGTATGTCCAGCACAATACGTTCCAGCGGCAGGCCTTCGCCACGGTATTTTTCCAGTAGCTGCTGTTTCAGTTTTTCATTAAGCTGTACCGGTGCTTCCCATATTATTTGCTCTGGCGCAATTGGTTGCCAGTTAATAATGTCTTTATCTGCCTGCCACATTGTCTGGTCCATCATTTTGATAATGGCTCTGTTCTGATAAAAGCTGATGTGTTCAATTTCAGTGTGCTGGGCCAGTGCATAGCGGTCTATCAGTTCGCCATCGCGGCTGAGCAATATAACATCCTGAGAAAGCACCAGAATAATAATTTCAGCGGCATTGGTCGCGCCTCTAAGTTGTTGTTTATCGCTCAGCAGTTTTTTATTATCAATATAAATCTGTTCATCTAGCTGGCTGAAAATATGCTGTTCAGTCTTATAGCTAATACTGGGTTTTTTCGGGTTGATAGCATACAGGCTGAGTACTACCGCATTATTTACCCTGTAGCGGCTGAGTTGCAGGCTGTCGGTATGGTTGAGCATAATGCCGCTAATGGCGAGCATGATAATAAACAGCACCAGTAGTAGCCCCAGCCTTCGATGCCATAAAAAAGCCGGGAATTTTTTCTTATGCCGGGTCATTTTTTAAGATTGAGTTGCTGGTTAAGATAGAGTGCAATACGTGCAATTTTCGTTATGGCTCTAACGGAAAGTGTGGCACCGGAAATGCCATCAATGTTGCGATCCAGTTGCAATTCGTCGCCTAAGCTTGCCGTTAGAAACTGGCGCGTAAAAAAATCGTGGCGAATTTCACTGCCGCGACTTTCACGAAAGGTGAGTACCTTAATATTTTCTATTTTATTATTGCTGATAACAACGCCAATGGTAATGGGTTTTTCCTTGCCGATTTCATTGAGTATCCAGGCACTTTTATTATCCTGTTGCCAGTAGCGTAGTCGCAGTTTTTTAAAATCATGGGCAAGAATCTGTTTTATGTTTTCGCGTTGTATTTTTGTAAGCCATATAGCTCTGGCTTCAGGCTGAGACTGAGGAAAAGCCAGGCGGATAAATTCATCGGCTTCAAGATACTGACCACCGGCCATTGCAGGTAGTTGAAATAGACATAAAACTAAAAAAAGAATACGTGTTAAAAACATGGTGGCGAATCATACCAGTTGTTGATGGTGTGCCCTAGCCTAAACTCGGATTAAAATAACTATTTAGCACAAATTAGTAACCCCCTGTATGACTCAATATGAATATTGAGTCATACAGGGGGAACCGGCTGGTTACGATTAGAACTGGTAACCAACGCCTAGCAGAAAGCCATCATCATTGGTGCCTGCCTTATCTAACAGCTGATAATTGGCCTTAACCACCACATCTTCATGCGGCCAGTAACTCACACCGAAATCGGTCTGATTGCGTTGAGTATCGCTGCCACTGTTAACCTGGTTGTCCCAGCTGCTCTGGCGTGCATACACGCCCCATTTTGGGGTGAATTTATAAGCAGGCTCTACATACCAGCCGCTCTGCTCATCGGCACCAACATTTTTCGGACCGTTACCATCAAGGTTCCAGCTAGCATACAGAGCACGTAGTGCAAACGGGCCGGTTTGCCATACGGCATGGCTTTCCAGCAAGGTTGCGCTGCCGGCAGCAGTATCGGTGCTCTGGGTAATATCACGTTGATACTGAAGCGCAGCGCCCAGTTCTACACCGGCAATGCCAGTCCATTTAAGGCGAGCAGTGTATGCCGGGTCCTGCATAGATGCTTTTCTTACATTGTTTCGTCCACCACGAACTGCATAGCTGTCACCCGATGAGATTTGCAGCCCCGAGTGCATGGCAAGGTCGTAGCTGAATGAGTCGGCAAAACGACCGGTCAGGCTTACACCGCCTTCACGCCAGGTGGTTGGAATAATATATTTTTCTACATTATTGCGTTCTACACCATAAAAAGTAGGTGGCTCGTGGGTTTCATTAATCAGACCGACCGGCACCAGTATAATACCGGCACGCAGAGCAGTTTCGTCACTTATATCAAATTCCAGAAAGGCCTGTTCCATGGCAACTTCACCGCCGTCGGCATCAACCTTGGCATTTTCTACTTCAAGTTCCGACCAGAAACGAATTTTGTCACTGAATTCGTGGCCCATAAATAGAATAAAACGATGTAAATCTATGTTATTGGTGCTGTCTGTATTGGTGTAGTGCATTTCACCATAACCACCAATGGTTGTATTGCCCTTAGCGCCATGGCCGCCAAAGGTTTTATCTCGTAAGGTTTTGTCAACACCATGCTCATGTCCCTGAGACTGGCTAGTATTAGTGTCTATACCACCTGATTCAATCATATCAGCGGTGGCTTCGAGGCGTTGCATAATGAGTTTGTTTTCGGATTTCAGCGCATCCAGCTGTTGTTGAAGGCTGTCTGTATCAGCTGATATAGCCGCTCCAGATGCCAGTAGAAGTGCGCTCGCCAGGGACGCTTTCAGGCCAGTTTTTAAAAGTTTGCAGGTGTGCATTTGTACAAATCTCCACATCAGTAAAAAATAAAGTCCGGGGAGCCTGAGCAGGCTGAATGAGATCCGGCCTGCTCAGAGTCTGTGGCTCCACGGGATCTGCAGGGATTATACACATTGCTTATGCGAATGCAAATGATTCTCATGTAGAAACGCAATAATATTGTTTTAGATCAATGTGAGGCAGGCTGGAATGCAATATACGCACCAGTGATTTTTGCTGGATTAAGCTAAAGGACAACTGCTGCCGACTATACTGAGGATTATTCTGCCAACTATTATGAGATTGAAGTGGTGAGCAGCCAGTTATCTTTCGCCCATTGCCAGACACTGGATAGTGACTCCTGAGCAAGTGCTTCAGGTGGTTTTTGGCCAAGAAATTTCAGGCAATCTACTAATAAGGGGATATCAGCTTTGTTGCCAATACCGCTAGCCCCGGTTTGTTTGCTTAACTTGTCACCATTATTACAAAGTATTAATGGCAGGTGGCTATAGCTGGGAGTTACAAAATTTAAACACTGCTGTAGATAAAGTTGCCTGGGTGTTGAGCCAAGCAGGTCAGCACCTCGTACCACATGGCTGATATTTTGAAATGCATCATCAACTACAACCGCCAGCTGATAGGCAAATAAGCCATCGCGGCGACGAATTATAAAATCGCCTGAATCTTTTTTTAAATTTTGAGCATGGTGGCCCAGTAACGCATCAATAAAGTTAAAACTTTCATCGGGTACTTTAATGCGTATGGCATGATCATCAGATTGAAAGTTAGAGAAGGTATTTGTTATGCAACTACCGGGGTAAATATATCCCAGCTCGCCGGTGTTAATTTCACCACTATCCGCTCTGGCTTTTAAAGTTTTTCGGCTACAGGTGCAGGGATATATCAGCTGTTTATGTTTGAGGCTCTGTAATGCTTCGACATAGGCCGGTTTGCGCTGAGTTTGATAAAGGACTGTTTCATCCCATTCAAAACCAAAAGCGTCAAGGCTGGATAAAATATCATCCGCCGCACCTTTCACATTGCGCAATTCATCTACATCTTCCATACGAATCAGCCACTGACCATTGTGTTTTTTAGCTTCTAAATAACTGGCGATGGCGGCAACGAGTGAGCCCTTGTGTAAGGGGCCGGTGGGTGAGGGAGCGAAGCGGCCCCGGTAAGAGCAAGTTTGTGATGGCATTTTTGGTGATTTTGATATTTATCTTACGGTAAATGCTCTGAAGCAAAAGTTTATAAAAGATAACAGCTTTTACCGCAGAGTCCACAGAGCAACGCACAGGTTTTTTGGGTTACTGGCCGTAGGCGCAGTAACCAAACTGTATTTTTCTCTGCGGTGAACAGCTTTTGATTCTATATTTTCAGGCACAAAAAAGCCGGGATAAACCCGGCCCTGCCAGGTACAAAGTTACTTACCCTTGTTCTGTTTTTCCTTGATTTCATCAAGGCTTTTGCAATCAATGCATTGATTAGCGGTGGGGCGGGCTTCTAATCTGCGAATACCTATTTCTACACCGCAGGTTTCACAGTAGCCATATTCACCATTGTCAAGATCAATAACCGACTCGTCAATTTTCTTAATCAGTTTGCGTTCACGATCACGGGTGCGAAGTTCAAGGCTGAACTCTTCCTCCTGTGAAGCCCTGTCAGCAGGGTCTGGGAAATTAGCCGCATCATCTTTCATATGATCAACTGTGCGATCAACTTCATGCATCAGCTCGTCTTTCCAGGTATTTAAAATTATTCGAAAATGTTCAAGCTGCTTTTCGTTCATGTATTCTTCACCCTTTTTTTCTTTATAGGGTTTAGAGCCATGTATGGGTGCCGTATTTTCTGGCATCGAGATCTCCGATTGTTTTATTCTGGTGCGTTTTAGCGACGCGTATTATTCTACTAATGTATGTGAATTTCAAGTACCTAAATCATTCAAATTCGCTAATTTACTCGTATTTGCTGGTTTTTACGAGTTTTAATGAGCAATTTTTTTGTGAATATCGGTAAATAGTATTGCAGGTGATAATCGATTATAGCTCAAATATCCCTTATAACCTCTATTTTAGAGTGGGGAATTCACTGATTAATTCCTCAACCCGACTGGTAATTTTACCTTTATTTAGCTGGGTGGTCATAATATCACCTTTTTGTAGCTGGCCTGCATTGCTTATGGTCTTTCCTGCCGCATCTCTAGTTATGCTATATCCGCGGGATAAGGTATTCAGCGGGCTTATTGCCTGTAAGGTACGTGACAGGCCTGCAAGCTGTTGCTGTTTGTTTTCAATGGTTAGCTGTGACATATAGACGAGCCGGCTGCTCAGATCCTGTAGTTGGGCCTGCTGATAATCAATAAACTGATCAGGGCGGTTATTTAGCAGAGATTGCAGACTATATTTTAATGCAGTTTTTTTATCAGTAATAAGCGACTCAAACGATGAATATAAATCCTGAATTAAATCGTCTAGTTGCTGGCTCTGTTGCATCAGCTGGCTGCTGGGGTGTTGTCTTTTGAGTCGGTTCTGTAGCCACAGTGCCTGTTCATTTAAGCGCTCTAGCCGGGCACTCATCTGCCGCATGAGTCTGAGCTGAAATGTCTGAAATTTTTGTACATAAGTTTGCTGGTTAGGGCTAACCAGTTCAGCCGCTGCCGATGGAGTAGCCGCTCGGTGATCCGCTGTGAAATCTGCAATAGTCACATCGACTTCATGGCCTACGCCGCTTATTACCGGAATATCACACAGTAGAATAGCCCGCGCGACCTGCTCTTCGTTAAAGGCCCATAGGTCCTCCAGCGAGCCGCCACCTCGAACCAGTAGCAATACATCACAGTCTTTTCTTCTGGATGCCTGAAACAGGGCTTTAGATATCTCCGGTGCAGCATTTTCACCCTGCACAGCAACCGGATATATTTGCACGGGAATAGAGGGGAACCGACGGCCTAATACACTTAATACATCTCTAATAGCTGCGCCTGTGGCGGAGGTGATCACGCCGATTTGCCGCGGTAATTCGGGAATAGCCTGTTTCAGCTTTTCATCAAATAAACCTTCTTTTGCAAGCCGGGCCTTGAGTTCTTCAAACTGTCTGAGCAGTATGCCATCGCCTGCTTCTTCCATGTGTTCAACAATAACCTGAAATTCACCCCGGGCTTCATATAAGCCCACTTTTGCGCGAATCAGTATCTGCTGGCCATTGGCAGGTCTAAAGCGCAGTAGCTGGTTGCGCCCCTTAAACATGGCGCAACGCACCTGTGCTTTAGCGTCTTTCAGGGTGAAATAGATATGCCCGGAAGCAGGCTGGGCCAGGTTAGAAATTTCACCCTCTATCCACAGCAGCGGAAACTGGCTTTCTAAAAGCCCACGGATAGTTCGGTTTAATTCCGAGACACTGTATACAGTGCGTTCGGTTGGTTCGGTGTTTTGCATGGGGGTATGATAATGGGAATTGGGGTGGACGTCATTAGTCATTAAGTCATTAGTCGTAAGTCGTAAGTCAAAAGCAAAAGCTCCGGCTCTCATAGTAATCCACAATAGGTAAAAACTTGCAGCCGAAAAAAAGCCGGGCTAGCTACAGACCCGGCCAGATTTTTTAACTTGTTTGACCCTTATTTCTAAAATACCCGCAACTGTTCAGGTTGTCACACAGAGGTGAGCTGAATAGTTACCTTGGGCCTGCATTGGCCTGAGCCTTTGACTGTGCGATAGCAAGATCACCCTGACGTTTGGCTTTATTGGCAAGCCTGGTGGCAGCTCCAAAACTACCTTCTTTAGCTGCTTTTTGCGCTTTTCTCAGTATTTTTCCACTGTCACGCCACTCAAAGCGAGCTTTTTTAGCGAGTGTAAGTGATTTTTTAGCATCGGCCAGAGCCGCGTTGTAATCGGCCTGGGTAGCGGCGGTAGAGCCGGAACTGGCACAGCCTGACAATAATATACCTGCCAGAGCAATACTGGCGTAAATTTTAGCGTGGTTCATAAATAACCTCATAATAGTTTTTTTATATTATATTTCCCTATTATTTAAGTTTCCTGTCTGATTTGTATAAACCAGACTGCAGATTGTAACCTAGCGATAGACGGATTCAAGTGCAATTTTTCATACCGGTCGCAATGTAATTCCAGGATGAATTATTCAGGGCATCGATATTAATTCTGGGTATGAGAATAGAAATTCAAAATTTGAAGATCGGGCAGGCTATTGAAATTTATTCAGGTGAGTGAGTGACAGGGAAAATGGGCGAAAAACCGCAGTATACTGGTGTTTAACAGCCGGGTGCCCCCGGTTTTGAGGCTGATTATAACACTGTATCGTGCCCCCGGAGTAGAATTTCAATAGCCTGCAATGTAGAGCTGGAGATTTTTGGGCTCAGGGTGAATATTCATGAATTAATAGGGGTGCTCTTCAGTGTTTTCTTATATAATCGTCCGATTAACCCGACCAGACAGGAGCCGATATGCGTATAACCCAGGAAGCACTCACTTTTGATGATGTGCTGCTGATTCCCGCCCACTCCACGGTTCTGCCCAATGATGTTTCACTGGGTACCCAGATTACACGCGACATTAAACTTAATATACCCCTGATATCAGCTGCCATGGATACGGTCACCGAATCCCGTCTGGCGATTTCACTGGCTCAGGAAGGGGGTATTGGCATATTGCATAAAAATATGTCGATCGAGCTTCAGGCTAAAAATGTTATCACGGTAAAAAAATATGAATCCGGTGTTATTAGCGAGCCGATTACCGTTTCACCGGATACCACTATCCGTGAAGTGATGGAACTAACCCAGAATAATAAAATTTCAGGTCTACCCGTTGTAAACGGTGAAGATCTGGTTGGTATTATAACATCCCGTGACCGTCGATTTGAAACCGAGCTGGATAAGCCCGTCAGTAGTGTTATGACACCTAAAGATAAACTGGTAACGGTTAAAGAAGGGGTTGAACGAAAAGAAGTTTTAGCTTTATTACACAAACACCGCATCGAAAAAGTGCTGGTGGTAAATGACGACTTTCAGCTACGCGGCATGATTACCGTGCGAGACATGCAAAAATCAGATGATTTCCCCAATGCCTGCAAAGATGATTTAGGTCGTTTACGTGTGGGTGCTGCCGTTGGTACAGGCGCAGATACAGAAGACCGGGTAAAGGCTCTGGCCGAAGCCGGGGTGGATGTAATCGTAGTCGATACCGCCCATGGCCATTCTCAGGGGGTTATCAGTCGGGTAGCCTGGGTGAAGAAAAATTTCCCCCAGATACAGGTAATTGGCGGCAATATCGCAACCGCACAAGCCGCACGAGATTTAATCGATGCGGGTGCCGATGCAGTAAAAGTAGGCATTGGCCCTGGGTCTATCTGCACCACGCGTATTGTAGCCGGTGTGGGAGTACCACAAATTTCAGCCGTATCCAATGTCGCCAAAGAACTGGAAGGCACCGGTGTGCCACTGATTGCCGATGGCGGCATTCGTTACTCTGGTGATATTGCCAAAGCTCTGGCGGCGGGTGCCCATTGTGTCATGCTCGGTGGTTTGCTCGCCGGCACGGAAGAGGCACCAGGTGAAGTTATTTTATATCAGGGGCGCTCCTATAAATCCTACCGAGGTATGGGTTCTATTGCGGCAATGGAACAGGGCTCCAGTGATCGATATTTTCAGGATAAAGACGTGGGTGCTGAAAAGCTGGTACCAGAAGGCATTGAAGGCCGTGTGCCATTTAAGGGCCCAATGTCGGCCATTGTGCATCAGTTACTTGGTGGTATTCGTTCAAGCATGGGTTATGTAGGTTGTGCTGACTTAGATGAAATGCGCAATAAACCTGAGTTTGTGCGTATTTCCGGTGCAGGCATGGCCGAGTCCCATGTGCATGATGTAACGATCACTAAAGAAGCACCGAACTACCGAACATAAACTTGTTTTAACCGCAGAGGACGCAGAGAAACGCAGAGGTTTTTATGGTTTACGCTATGCGTAAATGCATAATAAAATTTTTTTCTCTGCGTACCTCTGCGCTCTCTGCGGTGAAAAAGAAAAACATGACAACACAAAATATTCATACAGATCGTATTTTAATCCTCGACTTCGGTTCTCAATACACCCAACTCATCGCCCGCCGCATTCGCGAAGCCGGTGTGTATTGTGAATTATATGCCTGGGATGTTAGCGATGAAGATATTAAAGCCTTTAAACCTAAAGGCATTATATTATCCGGTGGCCCGGAAACGGTGACCGAAGATGCATCACCCCTTGCACCGAATATCGTATTTGAATTAGGCATTCCTGTATTAGGTATTTGTTATGGTATGCAAACCATGACGGCCCAGTTGGGTGGTAAGGTTGAAAATGCAGATCACCATGAATACGGTTATGCCAAAGTGCGTGCCCGTGGGCATACAAAATTATTAAAAGATATTGAAGATCATATTACCCAGGAAGGTTATGGCATTTTAGATGTATGGATGAGCCACGGTGATCGAGTGGTTGATATGCCGGAAGGTTTTAAACTGATGGCATCGACCACCTCAGCACCCATTGCCGGTATAGCCAATGAAGAAAAGCATTTTTATGGTGTGCAGTTTCATCCTGAAGTGACTCACACTAATCAGGGGCAGAGAATTATCGAACGCTTTGCGCACGAAATTTGTGGCTGCGGAAATTTATGGACTGCGGATAATATTGTTGAAGATTCCATAAAAAACATCCATGAGTTAGTTGGTGAAGACGACGTGTTGCTGGGGTTATCCGGTGGTGTCGATTCGTCCGTTGTTGCCGCATTATTACACCGCGCCATTGGTGACCGTCTAACCTGTGTATTTGTTGATAATGGTTTATTGCGTTATCAGGAAGGTGATCAGGTGATGAAAACCTTTGCAGATCACATGGGCGTTAAGGTTATTCGTGTCGATGCAGAAGACAGGTTCTTAAGTGCACTTAAGGGTAAAACCGATCCGGAAGACAAACGCAAAATCATTGGTAATTTATTTGTCGATATTTTTGAAGAACAGGCCGCTAAACTTGAAAATGCAAAGTGGCTGGCGCAGGGTACCATTTACCCCGATGTCATTGAATCGGCGGGTTCAAAAACCGGTAAAGCACATTTAATTAAATCACACCACAATGTGGGTGGCCTGCCGGATTACATGAAACTCAAACTATGCGAGCCGCTACGAGAATTATTTAAAGATGAAGTGCGTGAGTTAGGTGTTGAATTAGGCCTGCCTTACGACATGGTGTATCGCCACCCATTTCCCGGCCCGGGTTTAGGGGTGCGCATATTGGGCGAAGTAAAAAAAGAATATGCGGATACATTACGTTTAGCTGACTATATTTTTATTGAAGAATTATATAAACATGATTTGTATCATGGTGTATCACAGGCGTTTACGGTTTTTTTACCGGTGAAGTCTGTCGGAGTTACCGGTGATGGCCGGCGTTATCAGTGGGTAGTGGCATTACGCGCGGTTGAAACCATCGACTTTATGACAGCCCGCTGGGCGCATTTGCCTTATGAGTTTCTCGATTTAGTTTGCCGCAGAATTGTCAATGAAGTGGATGGAATTTCGAGAGTAGTCTACGACATCACCGGCAAACCACCCGGTACGATTGAATGGGAATGAACTAACTCCCCTCTTAGAAAAAGAGGGGTTGGGTGAGATTTAAAACCCTTCAGATTAATATGCTTAATTTATAGAGAAAAAAACTGAAAACTTTTAAATCCCCCTCATTAGCAATACCTCTTCTTTTGTTAATCGGTTACAGCATTAATATATCGATATTCCCGTTTTTCTAAGGGGGAGGCTATATAGTTATGCAATATAATCACCAATACTGGATGCAATACGCGCTCCAGCTAGCCCAGAAAGCCGCGGCTGAAGACGAAGTGCCGGTCGGTGCTATTATCGTTAAAGACAATAAACTCATTGCCGAAGGCTGGAACCGGCCAGTTCAGTCACACGATCCCTCTGCTCACGCAGAAATGATGGCGCTTCGAAACGCGGGTCAGGTTTTAAAAAATTACCGTTTAATTGATACCACACTGTACGTCACCTTAGAACCCTGTTCTATGTGTGTAGGCGCAATGATTCATGCACGGATAAATCGTCTGGTGTTTGCTGCAAGTGATTTAAAAACCGGTGCTACGGGTAGCGCTATTAACCTGATTCATGATTCTATTCATAATCATAAAATTGATGTGGTCGGTGGAGTGATGGAAGCGGAAAGTAAACAGCTGTTGCAGGCATTTTTTAAACGCAAGCGTGAATTGAAGAAATCGTAAAAGATAAAGACAAAAGATAAAAACTTTACCGCAGAGGACGCAGAGAAACGCAGAGGAAAAGCTTTTACGGATTACTGCGGCATAGGCGCAGCTCAAAAAAACTCTTTTTCAAGTTTTCAAGGGGTCAGACTCGTTGAAATTAATTAAAGCGGTGGATCCCGGCGGCAAGTGTGCCATCAATGTAAATAGCAGGATGCAGAAGATTGATTTACCGGAGCTTCTAATTTTCAACGAGTCTGACCCCTTGAAAATTGACCCCTTGAAAATTCTTGAAAATTATGTGGTCGGTGGGGTGATGGAAGATGAGTGTAAACAACTATTGCAGATGTTTTTTAAATTAAAGCGCGAGATGAATAAAAGATAAAAAAAGACTTTACCGCAGAGGACGCAGAGGTACGCAGAGATTTTTTGTGCTGCGCCTGTGGCGCAGTAACCAATAAAGATTTTTCCTCTGCGTTTCTCTGCGCCCTCTGCGGTGTAAATGCTTTTACACTTGCGCATACTCACGAATAATTTTCTGATAGTTGTTAAATCGTTGTTGCGAAATCTTGCCGTCTTTTAGCGCCTGTTGAATTGCGCAGTTTGGTTCATGTTGGTGGCTGCAGTTTGAAAATTTACAGTGGCCGATATAAGCACGCAGTTCAATGAAGCCGTTAATTATATCATCGGCAGAGATGTTCCATAATCCAAAATCACGTACCCCCGGTGAATCTATTAAGATCCCATCACAGGGCAGGTTGTAAAGGGTTGAGCTGGTGGTGGTGTGGGTGCCTTCACCACTGGCTTCTGATAGTTCGCCTACGCGAATATTTAATTCTGGCATTAGATGATTTATTAAAGATGATTTACCTACGCCGGATAAACCTACAAAAATACTGGTGTGGGTTTTTAATGCATTTAGCAAATCATCAAAACCGTGATCGGTTATTTTGCTGACGGTTATTACCTGGTAACCAATATCTTTATAACTTTTAACCAGTTGTTCTATCGATTCCCTGTTTTCTTCTTCTAACAGGTCAATTTTATTGATTAGAATAATCGGTGTTGCGGGCAGGTTTTCTGCGGCAATTAAATAACGGTCAATAAGATAGGGTTTTGGTTCTGGTTGTATGGCAGAGACAATAATAATCTGGTTGATATTTGCGGCCATGGGTTTTAGTTTGCCGCCAAAGCCCGGTTTTTGTAATAGCGACTGGCGTTCTTCCAGGGCAACAATAACGCCTTCGTTATTATCGGCGAGTGCCGCTTGCCAGATAACCTTATCTCCGCAGACTAGTGCTCCCATATTTTGTCTGGCAACACAACGGTGTAGTTTTTTATCTTTATCTTCAACCAGCAGGGTTTGTCCGTAGTTAGTAATAATCAGGCCGGACTGTTCAGGGCCGAGCCCCTGTTGGCAGAGTGAATCTGACTTTTGTTGCTGATTTTTTGATGCTTTTTCACGGCGTTTTTTCTGAATATTTTTAATGCGCCGTTGTTGCTGATCGCTAATGCGTCTTTTTGCCATAGACAATATCTAAAATGAAGAATGTCGGGTTACGGGCCATGTAAATATAACAGACAGGCTTTCCCGGCATGCTAAGGATGCAAAGAAGAGCATGCAGTTAATCAAAACTTGTAGTAACGATCATTTAAAAACTCTATAACAGATGCGGTTTCAGTTTGAGTCCATTCGGCTTTAGCTGCACCTTTCATGCAGTTGTTAACCTGATGTTCCAGTGCGGACATAGTTTTAACCATGCGGTCATTGCGTGAATAAACATTATCCTGATGACAGCTGGTGCATTTGTTTTCATGCAGATCTTTGCCCTTGTGATGTTTGGCATCAGCAGCATAAGCGCCTGTATTGAGGCTAATTAGAGCAAGTAATAATAATATTTTTTTCATAATAATCTCTTAGTGGTCTTCTGCCAGATGCGCAATACGTACCGGCGCAGGAGGGTGGCTATCATAAAACATAGAATACAGTGGGTCAGGCGTTAATGTATTAGCGTTTTCCCTGTACATGTTAACGAGTGCCTGAATCAGATATTTTGCTTCAGACTGCTGTGCTGCATAATCATCTGCTTCAAATTCATTTTTACGCGAAAACATGCTCATTATCGGGCTGAGTAAAAAAGTAAATACGGGCGTTACTATTGTAAACAGTAATAATGCCATATAGGTTGAAGAAGTGCTAACCCCTAGTGCGTTATAAAACCAGTCGGCTTTCATTAACCAGGCCAGTATAGCCAGGCCAACTAATGTAGTAGCAAAGGAAATAGCCATACTTTTTACGATGTGTTTGCGCTTGAAATGACCCAGTTCATGGGCCAGCACGGCTTCGAGCTCGTTATCGCTGAGAGATTCTAGCAGGGTATCGTAAAATACTATGCGCTTGTTTTTGCCAAAGCCGGAGAAATAGGCATTGCCGTGACTGGAGCGCCTGGAACCATCTATAACAAAGATTCCATCACTATTAAAACCGCAACGGTTTAATAAGCTGTTAATTCGATTTAAGGTTTCACCTTCTTCCAGTGGTGAGAATTTATTAAAGATGGGGGCTATCCAGGTGGGGTAGGCCCAGGCAATAAGCAGGCTAAAGCCGGTTAATACCGCCCATGCGTAAAGCCACCAGAATTCACCCATTTGCTCCATTAGCCAGAGCACAATCCAGATCAGGGGCACACCGAGAATAAGTGCCAGAAGTGTGCCCTTAAACATATCTACCACAAAAGTTTTAAGTGTGGTGCGGTTAAATCCGAATTTCTCTTCGATCACAAAGATACTGTAAAGAGACATGCTGAGAATAACCAGGATGCCTGTGTAAACTGGTTCCAGTGCATATCCACGGGCCAGCTGGTCGAGTAATTCTAGCCCGCCGCCGAAGGTCCAGCCTAATAAAATGACGGCATCATAAAGCAGGGGCCAGCGACCAAATTTAACTTTTGCGGAGGTATAATCTGCAGCTTTCTGGTGTTCCTGCAGGGTTATTTTTTCGTTAAATGCACCTGGTACCTGAGCTCTATGTTTATGGATATGTGACAGGTGGCGCTGGGCTAGCCAGAGCTTAACGACAATGGAGACAGCGAAAAAAGCTAAAAATAGAACTGCAAAGTTGTGCATGAAAACCT
>QIDK01000135.1 GCA_003228405.1 Gammaproteobacteria bacterium
CCTAACCGCTAATCGCCGCCTGATCAACAAACCAGATATCGGGTTCTACCCTGCTCACAGGTAATGGCTCGCCCTGCTGCACCTGTGTTAAGGCCGTAAATTTACTTTCTCCCGTCGCAATCACTACGCATATCGATGCACTTTTAAGCATGCTTAAACCGATTGAGATACGTTCAGCCGGTGGCTTCGGTGCATTTAATACCGGCACTACTTTGCCGTTATTATTAAGCGCCGCATTGCCCGGAAATAAACTGGCGGTATGCCCATCCTCCCCCATACCCAGCACTACTATGTCCAGCCTGTTTATAGATGCCATTAATTTCGTATACACTTCTGCCCCGGATTGCGGGCCAAGTTCAGCCGGCACTGGATGGAAATTTTTTATCGCCTGAGGCTGTTGTGAGAATAGTTTTTCACGAATCATAGTATCATTGCGATCTGCATGACCTACGGGCAGGCAACGTTCATCTCCCAGATACCAGTGAATGTTATGCCACGGTAGTTTTTTCTGCGCCAGCAATTCGAGGCAGAGTGAGGGCGTGGTTCCACCGGGTAAAGCAACATGACACAGGCCTTTTTTTGCCACACAGGTTTTAATTTTCTGAAACAAATAATCCGCGGCCGCTTCTGCTACAGCTAACGGGTCTTTATAAATATTGAAATCATTCATAAATAGTCGGTTTATGCCAG
The DNA here is from genome assembly GCA_003228405.1 of Gammaproteobacteria bacterium. Lineage (GTDB taxonomy): Bacteria > Pseudomonadota > Gammaproteobacteria > SZUA-229 > SZUA-229 > SZUA-229. The sequence goes on from QIDK01000135.1 coordinate 691, forward strand.
CCACCGACGCAGTCTTCTGTCAGTTCATCCATGGCGGCAATATCCCAGGTACCTGCACGATATCGTTCGATGGAAAACCTGTCTTTCCAGGCTTTTAAAACTGGCTCAAGAATAGACCAGCACTCTTCAACTTCATCCCCTCTGGAAAACAGAGTGCTATCACCGATAAGAACATCATGCATTAAAATTTCATAGGCATCCGCAACATGTTCTATATCATTCGCATAGGGAGCGCGCATTACCATTTCTTCATTATCTGTAGTCAGCCCGGGTTTTTTGGCATTCATACGTATCACTACTCCCCCATCCGGCTGCAGACGAAACACCAGTGCATTTGCGGCGGGCAGTGAAGCATGACTATCAAATAAATTAAAAGGCGGTTTACGAAAACGAATCATTACTTCTGACACACGGGCTTTCATGCGCTTACCCGTCCATAAAATAAACGGCACACCCTGCCAGCGCCAGTTATCAATATAAAATTTCACGGCTGCAAAAGTTTCAGTGGCAGAATCCGGAGAGACATTTTCTTCAGACACGTAAGCCGGAGCAGTTTCATCACCTACCGTACCAGAAGCATATTGTGCCGACACGGTTTGATTTTCAACCTGCTCCGGCTCAAACAGGCGCACCGCCCGCAAAACTTTCATTTTTTCATCCCGTACTGCATCTGCCGTAAATTCAACCGGTGGCTCCATAGCGACCAGGGTCATAATTTGCATTAAATGACTCTGAATCATGTCACGCAATGCACCGGAATTTTCGTAGTATTTTGCCCTGTATTCTATGCCAATGGTTTCTGATGCGGAGATTTGAATGTGATCGATATAATTTCGGTTCCATAACGGCTCCATAATGCTATTTGCAAATCGATAGACCAGCAAATTCTGTACACTTTCCTTACCCAGATAATGATCAATTCGATAAATCTGTTTTTCATTTATGACTGACTGCAATTCTTTATCCAGTCTGGAAGCCGTTTCAAGATTACTGCCAAACGGTTTTTCAATGACCAGTCGACGATAACCATTGTCTTCATTCACCATGCCCACGCGATGCAAACCCTGCGCCACCTTGCCATACCATTCCGGTGGAATCGCGCAATAGAACATGGCATTTTTTTTCCCACCCAGGGTTTCCAGTGAATCGGCTACGCGTTGGTAAGTAGCTTCATCTCCAAGATCACCGGAGACCATTTTTAGATGAGATGAAAATTTAAGCCAGCTGGCTTCATCCACATTCAGCTGCGGAGAGAATTCGTCAAAACCATCCTTAAGTAACTGCAACCACTCGGCTTCATTGCTGTCATGAACCACACCAATAATACGACTATCAGCATGCACTAGTCCGCAGCATAGCATGCGCAACAGCGCGGGCATCAGCTTGCGCCGTGTTAAATCGCCGGTAGCACCGAAGATAACAATATTGGTTGGCTCTGCGGTTTCCAGTTGTTGCTCAGTTGCCGTCATTTTTTATTTCCCAGGTTTAAAGTCAAAAAACATGTTTGTCCGCGAATGAGCGCAAATTTCTGGTTTATGCACCTGCGATGAGGTAACCGTTTATAACCGGCTTTTCTCTGCGCACCTCTGCGTTCTCTGCGGTTAAGTCATTTATTTTGTCTTTATCGCATGCCCACCAAATCCCGCACGCATGGCATTTAATACCTTGCCCGCATAGGATGAATCCTGGCGACTACGAAAACGCATCTGCAATGCCAGGCTTAATACCGGAGTCGGTACCGCATTTTCAATTGAATCCTGTATGGTCCAGCGACCTTCACCGGAATCATCGACATAATCACTTAGCTCACTCATTTCAATATCCTGCTCGAGGGCGTCTGCAATTAGATCCAGCAGCCAGGAACGCACCACACTACCATGCTGCCAGATACGCGAAATCTGGTGCATATCCAGATCCATTTCCTGTTTACTATGCATCAGTTCAAAGCCTTCTGCATAGGCCTGCATCATGCCGTACTCAATACCGTTATGTACCATTTTCACGTAATGGCCCGCACCCACCGGCCCCACATGTCCCCAGCCTGAATCTGCGGAAGGGGCAAGGGTTTTCAGGGCAGGTTCAATAATGGCAATCGCCTCATTACTGCCACCGAGCATCAGGCTGTAACCATTTTCCAGACCCCAGACACCACCCGACGTGCCACTGTCAACAAAGTGCACACCCTGCTGCTGAAGCATTTCACCGCGCTGCTGACTCTGTTTATAGTTTGAATTACCACCATCAATAATTACATCGCCGCTGTTAAGACCGGCGGATAATAAATCGCTAATGGCTTCATCTACAAACGTGTGGGGCACCATTAGCCAGACGACTTTTGGTGATGGTAAATTTTCTATTAGCTCTTCGAGTGTGCCTGCTGCGCTAATACCCGAGAGTTCGTTTTGCAGATTAGCTGCAGCATTTTCTGCAACATCATAGGCGACTATTTCATGCCCATCTCTACTTAAACGGCGCACCATATTGGCACCCATTTTCCCTAAACCAATCATTGCAAGTTTCATTTTTTTCTCACTTTTTTTCTGTGAACATCCCTCGCCAGTTTCGTAGCCTGGGGTGACGAAGGAACCCCAACAAATACATTTCAAATCACTGCTGTTCCACTAAATTTTTTAATAAGTGCTGTTAAGCCATTAACGACGGGCATGGTATTAATTTTAAACCTTCGTCATACCTGCGCAGATAATATTTATAATTTCCAGATATCATTATTGTATTCACGCATCGTTCTATCGGTAGAAAAGAAACCACTGCTCGCACAATTTAATACGCTCATTTTCAACCAGTTGTCTTGATCACGATAAGCAGTTGCAGCTGCATCCTGCGCATCAATATAACTTCTAAAATCTGCCAGTGTTAGCCATGGATCATAAGGGTCTTTTAAACTGGCAATAATGTCATTAAATATATCTTCTTCAAACAGATTAAAATGTCCGCTTTCCAGCAACTGCATTACCGCCTGCAAATCCTTATCATTATCAATAATACTCTGCGGATTGTAATTCTGTTTTGTTACTTCAACTTCATCGGCTTTTAAACCAAACAGGAAAAAGTTTTCTTCCCCTACCGCCTCTAACATTTCAATATTAGCGCCATCATAGGTGCCTATGGTTAGTGCTCCATTCATCATAAATTTCATATTTCCGGTACCCGATGCTTCCTTGCCTGCGGTGGAAATCTGCTCAGATAAATCGGTACCCGGACAGATTATTTCCATTTTTGAAACATTGTAATTTGCTAAAAAAGCCAGCTTTAACTGATCGCCAATTTGTGGATCATCATTAATTATGTCCGCCACATTATTGATTAATTTAATGGTAAGTTTGGCCATATGATAACCCGGCGCTGCTTTGCCGCCGATGAGCACCGCCCGGTTGGTCCAGGTTTCAGTATGGCCCGCTTTTATGCGCAGGTAACAATGAATCACATGCAATATATTCAACATTTGACGTTTGTATTCATGTATGCGTTTTACCTGCACATCAAACATTGCATCTGTATTAAATTCCACACCACAGCTCTGCTTTACCAGTTCTGCCATTCTCTTTTTATTCTGCTGTTTAACTGTCTGCCATTTATCTAAAAAACCAGAACCATCCGTCGCAATGATTTTTTCCAGGCTGGAAATTTCATTCAGATCATGTATCCATTCATCACCGATGGTGTCTGACAACAACTGTCGCAATGCCGGGTTGGCATGTGCTATCCAGCGTCGCGGGGTTACCCCATTGGTTTTATTATTAAATTTTTCTGGCCATAATTCATAAAAGTCTTTAAACAGACCCTCACATAATAGTTTTGAATGCAGTTTGGCTACTCCATTCACTGAAAAACTGCCAACGATGGCAAGGTATGCCATGCGTACACTTTTTTCTCCGTTTTCTTCAATCAAAGACATACGCGTCTGTCGCTGCGTATCCCCTGGCCATTTCAATGAAACATCGTGTAGAAATAGTTCATTAATCCGAAAAATAATTTCCATTAATCGAGGCAACAATCGTTGCATCATTACCACAGGCCAGCTTTCCAGTGCTTCTGGTAGTAATGTATGATTGGTATAGGCCATGGTACTGCTGGTAATTTTCCAGGCAGCATCCCAGCTGAGATGTTTCTTATCCATTAAAATACGCATTAGTTCTGCTACTGCGATGGTCGGATGGGTATCATTCATCTGGAATACGTTATAGTCGGCAAACTGATCATAGCTGCTGCCATTTCTGCGCTCCCACTGCCGAATAACATCCTGAAGGCTGGCTGAAGCCAGAAAGTACTGTTGCTTCAGTCGCAGCTCTTTGCCATTTTCACTGCTGTCATTTGGGTAGAGCACCATGGTGATATGCTCCGCATCATTTTTGGCTTCAACCGCTTCTGAATAACAGCCTGCATTAAAATCTGTCAGACTAAACAATTCGGTTGATGTTGCTTTCCATAAGCGCAGGGTGTTAACCGTTTTATTGCGATAACCGGAAATGGGCAAATCATAGGCTATAGCAGACACGTCATCTGTATCTACCCATCGCGCATGATGCACTCCTTGTTCATCCTGATAATGCTCAGTGCGCCCACCAAAGCGAATGGTCTGTTCAAATTCCGGACGTGGGACTTCCCAGGGGTTGCCATCGCGTAACCAGTGATCCGGTTCTTCTATCTGGTATCCCTTTTTAATTAACTGACGAAACATGCCGTATTCATAGCGGATACCATAGCCCAGTACAGGCAAATCAAGGCTGGCGCAACTGTCCATAAAACAGGCGGCGAGCCGACCCAGACCACCATTTCCCAGCCCGGCATCAGGCTCTTCTTCTATCACATCCTCCAGTTGCACCGCAAAGTTGAGTAAAGCTTCCTGCGTTTCCTTTTCTATATCCAGATTTAACAGGTGGTTTCCCAGTGCGCGGCCAATAAGAAATTCCAGTGATAAATAATAGGCTTTGCGGGTTTGCGGCTGATTATTGCGCTGCCAGGTTTTGTGCCATTGATACATAATACGATCTCGTACCGTGAGCGACATGGCTTCATATAAATAAAACGGCAACAGCCCCATAAAATGACCGAGGTGATTTCTTAAATATCGATTAAAACCTTCCGCTATAGAGCTACTGTCTGTGGCCAGGGGTTGAATCTCGGTTAATTTATTTTTTTCAATCCAGTTTTTATCATTCATGCCGAAATCCTTTTTTTACTGTTACTGAATTTATCTTCAGCATATTTACTTTTTACAGCTTTACTGTGTTGAGCCACATACAGTTTTCTGTAAGCTCTTGCACTATATATCCAGCCTGATTTCTGTTTCATCGCTGTGCTTTGCATTTGTTTCCATAGAGCCTTTTCTGCATAGAGTTTGCGTGCATTATTTATACAGATGAAGAGTGAGTCTGCATCTGCTTTTTTCATTACAAAGCCATTTGCCTTTTTGTTTTTAAGGGTAGTTGACGTTGCATTTACTACCGTGTCTGCCAGACCCCCGGTATTATTTACAATGGGTAAGGTGCCATAGCGAAGGCTGTACATTTGATTTAAACCACAGGGCTCAAATATTGAAGGCATTAAAAACAGATCACAGCCTGCTTCTATACGGTGAGCCAGTGACTCTGAATAGCCAATATGTAGATACAGTCTTTGAGGCCAGGCTTTTGCCAGACTTTTTAGCTCGGTTTCAAAATGGCCAGGCCCTGACCCGAGTATCACCATACAGACATCAGTCGTTTTAAATAGCTCAGGTAATATTTCACAGATCAGGCTTATGCCTTTCTGTTCTACTAAGCGGCCTACAAAACCCAGCAGTGGTGAATCTGTCTGTGGTAGTTGTGTGTCTTTTAACAACGCCAGTTTATTAAGCTGTTTGCCCGATGTCAGTTGTTTTCCGGCATTATATTTTTGTTTAATATACGGGTCGGCTCGTGGATTCCATTCATTTAAATCTACGCCATTTAAAATGCCACTGAACTTTTTCCCCAGGTTGCGTAACACGCCATCAAAACCAAACCCCAGTTCTCTGGTACAGATTTCACGGGCATAATTCGGACTGACGGTGGTGACCGCATCGGAAAAAACCATCGCGGATTTAAGCATTGAAGCCGTACCATAAAACTCTAAAAAATCCGCTGACCACCATTTTTCTGGCAAGCCCAGCTTGGTAAATTTTTTATAACTTAGCTGGCCATCATAAGCCAGATTATGCAGTGTGAAAATGCTCGGCAGCGGATTATGGGATGCCTTTAAAAAAACGGGCACAAATCCTGTTTGCCAGTCATTGCAATGCACCACATCTACCGACCAGTTATGCGCCGCATTACATTTTTTAAGATACTGAGTTAATTTGCTTACCGCCTGACTAAATACCACAAAGCGCTCAAGATTATCTGCCCAGGGTTTACCCTTATTATCACTATATGGGTTGCCGGGTCGGTTGTATAGCTCAGGGATATCAATCAGGTAAACAAGACCTTCAAAATCATTTTTAGTTGCCTGTAATAAACGTAGATGATAACTTTTTTCAAAACCTTTAACCGTAAAGCCACCAATTTTAATGAGCCTGTCACTCGCATTAAGTGCTTCCCGGTAAGCGGGTAATACCAGGCGCACATCGTCTCCCAGTTTTCTCAGTGCTGCCGGCAGGGCGTAGGCCACATCCCCCAGGCCACCTGTTTTAATATATGGAAAGGCTTCACTGCAGGCAAACAAAATATTCATATTATTTTTTTCGGCTAAGAAATACGGCACTTAGCGGTGGCAGCACCAGGGTGACGCTGTGTTCAAAACCATGTTGCGCTTTGGCCTGACTGGTAGATTCTCCTTTATTGCCCAGATTGCTGCCCCCATAGCAGGCTGCATCTGAATTAAATATTTCTGTATAAAGCCCCGCCTGTGGCACACCTATTACATAGTTTTCCCTCGGTACCGGGGTAAAATTAAACACACAGATTACAAACTCCTGTTGCGCCCAGCGTATAAATGCCAGGGTAGAATTCTTTACATCATCACAGCTGATCCACTGAAAACCCTGTTGCTGAAAATCATATTTATGCATGGCTATACGCTCGCAGTAAATGCCATTCAAATCACGACATAGATTAATCAGACCTGCGTGTTTATCCATGCCACTGATCATCCAGTCGAGTGGTTTGCTTTCATTCCATTCATCCCACTGGCCAAACTCGCCGCCCATAAATAACAGTTTTTTACCTGGGTGAGAATATTGATAGGCATATAGCAAACGCAAATTGGCAAATTTTTGCCAGACATCTCCAGGCATTTTATCCAGCATACTGCGTTTCATATGCACGACTTCATCATGGGATAAGGGCAATACAAAATTTTCACTGTAGGCATAAAGCTGGCTGAAGGTGAGCTGATTCTGGTGAAAGCGCCGGTAAACCGGATCGGCCTGCACATAAAGCAGGGTATCGTGCATCCAGCCCATATTCCACTTCATTGAAAACCCCAGGCCGCCCATATCTGTTGGCCGGGATACCATCGGCCAGTCTGTGCTTTCTTCGGCCAGAGTCAGGGCACCGGGAAATTCAGCATGCACCACTTCATTCAGATTTTTAAGAAAACCAATGGCTTCCAGATGCTCACGACCACCATGAATATTGGGAGCCCATTGGCCGTGTTCACGAGAATAATCCAGGTACAGCATGGACGCCACCGCATCGACTCGCAAACCATCGATATGAAATTCTTCAAGCCAGTAAACCGCATTGCTTATTAAAAAATTACGCACTTCATTGCGTGCATAATTAAAAATTAATGTGCCCCAGTCGTAGTGCTGGCCTTTTTGTGGATCATCATATTCATAGCAGGCTTCACCGGTAAACTGTGCCAGTGCAAAATCATCCTGGGGAAAGTGTGCTGGAACCCAGTCCAGAATAACGCCAATATTATTGCGGTGTGCCGTATCAATCAGATAGCGTAGATCTTCGCTACTGCCATGCCTGGCGGTGGGCGCATAATAACCACTGACCTGATAGCCCCAGGATTCATCCAGGGGATGTTCGGTCAGGGGTAAAAATTCTATATGGGTATAGCCCAGATCTTTCACATAGGGTATCAGCTGTTCTGCCAGCTCGCGATAGCTCAGAAAGCGGCCGTCTTTATGACGCCGCCATGAACCCGCATGAACTTCATAAATTGACATGGGTTGCTCTAACCACTGGCGCTGTTTTCTATGCTCTAGCCAGGTATTGTCGCCCCAGGGATAATGATCAACCGCTTCTATTTTGCTGGTGGTATCCGGGCGCACTCCCATTGAGCGGGCATAAGGGTCAGTCTTATGTAATATCTGCTCACTGTGATTGCAGATTTCATACTTGTAGTTATCCGCTGCTTTTAAACCCGGTATAAACAGCTCCCATATACCGGAATGCCCGCGATTGCGCATGGGATGTCTCAGGCCATTCCAGCCATTGAAATCGCCGATAACACTGACGCGTTTTACATTGGGAGCCCATACGGCAAACAGGCAGCCTTCAATATTATCTATCGTGGTTAAACGTGCCCCAAGAAACCGGTAAATGTGCAGATGCATGCCAGCGGAAAACAGATCCAGGTCAAACTCACTGAGTACTGGCTGAAAGCTATAGGCGGAAACAATACTGTGGGATTCTGCTGTTTTTTTCTCAACCCAGTTCAGGCTATAGTGCTCAGGCAGCTGCGCTTTTATTTTGCGTGTAATTTTTATTTCAAAGGTATCTGTGCCTGCAATGCGTTGCATTGCACCAACACCCTGCAGCTCAACTGTTTCTGCAGAGGGCATAAAAGCGCGCACCACAAACCCTCTGCCCACTGCGTGTATTCCCAGCCACTCAAATGGATCGTGATGTTTCCCGTTTTGTATTTTTGTTAATACTTCTGTCATTTTTGTTTCTTGTTTAATGTGTATACCAGAATAGCTATCTGCATAGTTAAGTTTTCCCTAATCTATAACTGTTTAACCCTGGTCAGTCAACCGACCCGTATTTTCGGCCTGTAATTTCATTATATTAATCCGTTCATTTTGCAGCTGCTGCCACTCAAATCGCCATTGCCAGTTACCTTCTATGGTGCCGGGGACATTCATTCTCGCTTCTGTGCCCAGACCTAAAAAATCCTGCATAGGTATAATGCACAGGCTTGCGCGGGATTCCATGGCCTGAGCTACCAGTGACTGTAATACAGTTTGTGCGCTGTTTTGTTGAACTTCATTCAATATATTTAACTTTTTCAGCACACTGTTTTTAACATGATCCTGCAGGCTGTTAAACCAGCCGACGGTGGTGTCATTATCATGGGTGCCGGTATACACCACCTTATCTTCTTCTATATTCTGCGCCTTATGCGGGCTGTCTTCAAATTCATCAAAGCCAAATTGCAAAATCGACATTCCCGGTAAATCATATCGTTTTCGCAACTCGGTGACCTGAGGGGTAATAATACCCAGATCTTCAGCCACCAGCGGTAGCTGTTGATAGTTATTTTTTATTTTTTCTAGCAGTGCGTCGCCGGGAACCTGTTGCCAGTAGCCATCAATTGCCGTGTCACAGCTGGCATCAATCATCCACGCCGCTTGCAAGCCTCTAAAGTGGTCAATCCGCAGTAAATCAAACTGTTCAAAATGGTGTTTGATACGCTGGTTCCACCAGACAAAATCACTGTTTTGCATGGCTTCCCAGTTATAGTGTGGATTACCCCAGCGCTGCCCGCTTGCAGAAAAATAATCTGGCGGCACGCCGGTGACCATGGTCATCATGCCATCGTCATCCAGCATAAACCATTCACGATGCGCCCATACATCTGCACTGTCATAGGCCACAAAAATCGGCACATCACCAAACAGGTGAATGTTTTTTCCTGCGGCTGTGATTTTAATTTGCTGCCAGCGAAGATGCAGCAGGTACTGCTGCCATTTTAATTCGCTCAGCGCCGTTGCATATTGAAGATGCGCCTTTTGCATTTGTTGCGGCTGGCGAAATTTCCACTCATCTGGCCATTCATTCCAGCATGTATTCCCAAAATGTTTCTGTAACACCTTAAACAGGGCATAATCATCCAGCCAGAATTTCTGTTGCTGACAAAAGTCGATAAACTTATCGTCAGCCGTATTAACGGCAGGCTGGCTCTGGCTGGCCAATAAATGCGGGTTCATGGCAAAGGCAGAACTGCACTGATAGGGTGACAGCCCGTTTTGTGGCTCCCCCAGAGGCAACACCTGCCAGACGCTGAAACCACTGTCGGCCAGACACTGCAACCAGCGATCCACATCATCATCCAGCACCCCCGAGGGCAATGAGGTGGGGTGCAGCAGAACACCGGCTCGGCGCCGGTGAAAGTCAATGGATGATTCAGGCATCAGGCATTTCTTAAATAGCTTCCGGTCTATTCTGAGTGAAATAAATTATGTATAAAACATTCAGATGTAAGCCGCGAAAATTTACACGGCAGAAGCTGGATGTTACGGATGTGATATGTGTATTCATAAATAGATCAGAAACTCCTGAGCATGGTGCCGGCATTTTCTGCATCATCGCCGCTACCGCTGGAGATGGGGGTTTGCAGATTATCCGGTGGTGGCTGTTTCAACAGCGAATATAAATTGGTTAGCTGCCCTCGAAACAACTCATCAAAAGACCTCACGCTGGCCGAGGGGTTATTATCACCAAACCACCAGAACCAGTCTGAGCCCTCACAAATAGCCAGCTGCCGAGTGGCCTGCTGTAGTTCATCTGCGCTTAATTCTGCGCTGTCTATAACGCGGTCATAAACCTGCTTGGCTTCTACCAGCCTTTCCCAGGCGGTATTTTTATCTGCCTCACCAATCCAGGTAGAAAACGAGCCGTAAACCCAGCTGCCAGCACATATCTGATCCAGTTTATGAACCTTAGGTAGCTCTGTTAATTCAGAAAATGTGGCGCTTTTAATGCGCGGGTGATGAGATAATTGAGTATATAAATGATCGAGAAAGTAATGGCCGTTGTGGGGATAGTATTCCCAGGCATTTTCGCCATCAAGAATAATCGACACGACATGCTGGTCTGCTTCTTCCCCTAAAAAGTCAGCAATATTAAGCAGATGCTGTAGCAGATCATCCGCAGCATCTACCGAATTATGCTTGCTGTATTCAAAACCAATCAGATCTGACAGTCCATCATCGCGGAAAAAAATTTTAGGCGAATGATCTCTTAACTGATAGCTATAAAATAGTGCGCGTTCACTGTAAATTTTTTCCGGATCATGATCACACAGGTGCATGCTGTTACGCCACACCCCTTCACCAGAGGCGGTCCACTTAAAGTCAAATTCTTCTATCAGCGCAATGGCATCTTCTGATATGGCGCCCTCGGATAGCCAGATACCCTGCGGGCGCAGGCCAAAATAATGTTCAAAACAATCCAGCCCCTGTTGAATATGCCAGCGGGATCGCTCAATACCTCCTGGGTAAGCTTCACATGCGGGTGCTGCTGCCTCGGGCTGCGAACATTGCATATTCTGAAAATTATTTAACAGTGGAATAATTGGGTGGCCATAGGGCGTCATGGATAATTCAATTTGACCACTGTGTGCCATTTTTCGATACCGCGGAATTATGCCGGCAATGCTCTCATGGATAAGCTGCAGCAGGTCGCGGCGATTTTGCTCATTAAACATGGCGGATTTTTTTATCAGCTCAGTACACACCCGACTTTGTTTTAATGAATGACCCAGCCAGGCCAGGTGATACCATACCAGCACATCAATAAAATACTGTGGCGTTAAATATTGCAGGCAAACCGTATTCTGCTGAGCGGAATCATCTTCTGCAAACATTTTGTTGAAGGGCTCAAGCAAACGTTTAAAGTCTGCATAGGGGTCGATCATTTTCTCTGCGTTTGCGCGCTGGCATTTACATAATAACTGATAACGTTGTTCAATGGATTCGGGAACAGGTGTTACCCCGGCCAGCAGATTCAGCAAAGGGTCTTTCATTGGCTGAGCCGATTCCAGCCAGCCATTTAACTGTTGTGCGTAATCATCCAGCTGCTCTAATAATACCGGGGCAAAATTAACCACCGATTTCATGTCAGGATGCGCCTCAAGCTGAGCCGCCATATCGGTATAGTCTTTTAACGCATGAAGGTATACCCAGGGTAATTTATATTCACCCTCTATGCCCTGCTGATACCAGGGCTGGTGCATGTGCCAGCAGAGCACAAAGTTGACCTGAGTAGATTTTGTCATACTGCCAGCTTGGGTTTCTCATCGGTCGAATCTGGCCCTGCTTTATCTCTGACCATTTCATCTGTGGCAACTTTAGCTTTATCCACAATATGCAGATACTGGTGCATCATCTCCGGGGTTACCAGAATCACGCCATTTTCGGTGACATGAAAGCGCTTTTTATCGTCCTGCAGATTCTCGCCGATAACCGTGTTATCTGGAATAATGCAGGCTTTATCTATCACCGTGCGAGTGATACGACAGTTCTCCCCGATATTCACCTTGGGCAATATGACGCTATCTTTAATCACTGAGCCGCGTTCGATTTCAGTACCAAAAAAGATCACACTACGCTTAACCTTTGCACCGGACAAAATACAGCCACCGGCGACCAGAGAATCGATGGCTTCGCCCCGCGCACCATCATCATCAAATACAAATTTAGCCGGTGGATGTTGCGTCTGATAAGTCCAGATTGGCCAGTCGCGAGAATACAGATTTAGCTCCGGCTCAACTTCACACAACTCCATATTGGCCTCCCAGTATGAATCGACTGTTCCCACATCGCGCCAGTAAGCAGGCTGGCCCAGTTCATTTTCAAACGCATAGGCCCGGGCACTACATTGACACAGGCTCGAGGGAATAATATCTTTGCCAAAGTCATGAGTCGACTCAGGGTTTTCTGCATCCGCTATCAGGCTTTGAAACAGGTATTCTGTTGAGAATATATATATACCCGTTGAAGCCAGTGAACTATCGGCTTTACCCGGCATGGCTTCTGGATCCTGCGGTTTTTCAGTAAAGCGGGTAATGCGCATGTTTTCATCCACCGACATCACCCCATATTCAGAAGCATCTTTGCGGGGCACCTCTATACAACCAACCGTCAGGTCTGCTCCAGAGTTTGCATGATCCATCAGCATTTTCGAATAATCCATAGTGTAAATATGATCACCGCCGAGAACCATCACATTGTCTGGCGCATGGCGTCGAATAATATCGATATTCTGATACAGTGCATCCGCAGTGCCCCGATACCAGTCGTTATCCAGCCGTTGCTGTGCGGGAATAATCTCCACAAATTCACCAATTTCTGTCCGCATAAATCCCCAGGCACGTTGCAGGTGACGAATCAGTGAGTGTGCCTTGTACTGGGTGAGAACACCAATACGGCGTAACCCTGAATTGACACAGTTAGAAAGTGCAAAATCAATAATGCGGTATTTAGCGCCGAATGGAACCGCGGGTTTGGCGCGCCATTTGGTCAGACCTTTCAGGCGTGAGCCACTACCGCCTGCGAGAATTAATACCAGAGTATTACGGGTAATTTCAGAGGTGCTTTTCGAATCGGTGTAATAACGGTAATTTTTTTCCTGTTTCAGATGGCTTATTGTCATGTCATTTCATCCTGCAGTAACTTTACTGCTTCAGATAAGGCGCCGATAACGCCTACGCTTTCATTGGATACCAGCAATACAGCCACCTGCTCAACTACCTGCTGCATTCTTCCTTTGTTTAAATATGCCTGAATAAAGTCGTCTGACTGCATCCAGTTAATCATTTTTATGGCCATACCCCCGGTGATATAAATTCCACCTTCGGGTTTAAACATTAAAGCAAGGTTGCCAACATAGGCCGCATAAATTCGAATAAACAACTGCACCGCCTGTCGGGCCATTTCATTACCCTGACACGCCTGCTGATTAACCCATGCCGCCTTTATGTTATTGACAGTACAACTTGAAATAAATTCATAGAGAAGCACCAGACCATCACCGGATAATATGCGCTCACAGGAAACATGGGGAGTGCGCTTCATCAGAAACTGTAGCAATTCAATCTGCTCAGCTCCCACCGGTGCAAAATCCATATGCCCGGCTTCCGTTGCATGGGCAACAGCTCTGTTGCCATCATCAAGCAACCAGGAAACACCCAGGCCGGTGCCAGCACCGACGGCTACCCGTAGCGAACCTGTATTTTGCCTGCCTCTGTTCAATACAGAATAATCTTCTTTGCCGAGCTGCAAAGTACCTAGAGCAGACGCCTGAAAATCATTCATAAAATGCACCCGATCAACCACAAAGCGTTGCATCAGTTTGCGTTTATCAACGGCCCAGGACAAATTGGTCAGACGCGCGCAATCATTGTCAATCACACCGGGCAAAGCCAGAGACAGTAAGCTAAGGCGTTGCCCTTCACAGCCACTGTGGCCAATAAAGACGCTGAGCAACTGTTCGAAATTTTCAAACTCAGCACTGTTGTACTTCGCCTGATAAATAATATCCTCTGCATGATCAGAGTTGATAAGTGCCAGGTGGGTTTTAGTGCCACCTATATCTGCCGCGATAATATTCATGATTAAATGCGTTAGCCAGGTATAAATATTATTTTGTTATGGCAAGGCTATCCCGGCCTGTATTTGCAGAACAGCATTAACCTCAGAACTCATTATCTCTTTTACATACATGATGGAGTCTCCAGCATTTATTGAGTGTAAAATTAAACAACGAAACAGGATATTTATGCAAAACCGGGTATATCGTCAAGCCAGATGGAAGAGGCCGATGGCTCAGGCAAAATGGGTATTCATTATATAGGTATAAACCTGAATTTTGTCAAGCCTTAAGTATCGGGGTAGCGGCTAAAAAACCAACCTCAGCCCGGCAAATAAACATGGCGGCAAGACCTGAGCTATCCCCACAAAATAATAGATGAAAACCCATATGTGTCCCGTTAACTTTTTAAAATAATTTAATAATGCCTGATATAGCAGATTATGGACATGAGACCCGTTAAATGTAACATGCAAACAAAAAACATCACTTCGCAGGCATGACGACGACTTTTAAATTAACAGGACACTACTGATAAAACCGCGTGCCGGGCCCACATTGCAAAACCCGCCTTTTACGCAACTAAACACTGCTTCGAGCATGCACTCTCTACTCAATTAACTTCTGTGAACTCTACGCCTCTGTGGCAAAATACAGCTTATGGCAGGCCACATACCCCAGCAATTCATTGATGACCTTATAACCCGCGCCGATATTGTGGATGTGGTAGATTCTCGTGTAGCCTTAAAAAAGCGCGGCAAAGAGCATATCGCCTGCTGCCCCTTTCATAATGAAAAAAGTCCCTCTTTTACCGTCAGTCAGAATAAGCAGTTTTACCATTGTTTTGGATGTGGCGCCCATGGCACAGCACTGGGCTTTATTATGGAATACGAGCGCCTCGACTTTATAGATGCCATTGAAGTTTTAGCGGCTGAATACCATATGGAGGTGCCGCGTGAGCAGGGAAATTTCACCGCACAGCAGGATAATAAAAAACCTCTTTATGAAGTGCTGGAAAAAGCCGCGATAAGCTTTGCTGATGAACTAAAGAAAACCCCTCGAGCCGTTGAATATTTAAAACAACGCGGCTTAAGCGGTGAAGTCGCCAAAGATTTTCAAATGGGTTATGCCCCGGATAGCTGGGATTTCACCCTGAAGCAATTCGATAGCCACAATGAAAGCAGGGAGGCCTGCTTAAAAGCCGGCTTAAGCATCGAGAAAAATCCTCAGAAACATTATGATCGTTTCCGTGATCGTATTATGTTTCCGATTCGGGATCGCCGCGGGCGGGTGATCGGCTTTGGCGGCCGTATTCTTGATAAGGGCGAACCTAAATACTTAAACTCACCAGAAACGCCGGTATTTCACAAGGGTGAAGAACTCTACGGATTATATGAAGCCCGACAGGCGGTAAAAGACTTAAATCGCATCGTAATTGTTGAAGGCTATATGGATGTGGTAGCCCTGGCACAGCACGGCATTAAATATGCGGTTGCTACTCTGGGTACGGCAACTTCGGACACACAGATTTCCAAACTGTTTCGCATCGTACCAGAATTAATTTTCTGTTATGACGGTGATGCCGCTGGCAGAAAAGCCGCCTGGCGTGCGCTGCAAAATTCATTATCTGTTTTACGCGATGGAGTGCAGGCTCGATTTCTGTTTTTACCCGACGGCGAAGACCCGGACACATTAGTTCGACAGGAAGGTCAGCAGAATTTTGAGCAACGCATGAGTAAGGCAATGCCACTCTCTGATTTTATGTTGCAGCATTTATCAGCAGATCTGGATTTAAGCTCTGCCGATGGCTGTGGTCGTTTATCTGAAAATGCCTGGCCTTTAATTGCAAAAATTTCAGATGGGGTTTTTAAAGATCTGCTAGTCAACCAGCTATCTAAAATGATTGGTTTGCCTAGCTCCAGTTTGCAGCAGCATATTCCTCAAACATCCCGGTTAAAGACGCCTGCCAGTAAAAACAGCCAGCCTGTATTGGCAAAACACCAGATAAGCATGACCCCTGCGCGTCTGGCGATTGCATTATTGCTACAGTTACCTGAGCTTGCAAAAGATTGCGCTATTCCACAGCAGCTTCGCAACTCAGACCTGCCTGGCCTCAAATTATTAATTCAGATACACGATACTATTTTGCAAACCCATACCCTTTCACCCTCTGTATTATTAGAGCGCTGGCGCGACACGGATGATGCGGCCATCGTTAATAAATTAATGCAATGGGAAATACCCGAGGCCAAAACAAGCACACAACTGGCTTCACTTACCGATGCATTTAATAACCTGCTGCACAAGCACCATGATATACGCCTGCAGGAATTACTCAATAAAAGTAGAGCATCTGAACTCAGCGCTGATGAGAAACTTGAATTGAGCCAGCTCTATCAAACTTAAGCGTCCCCTGGTCCTGCGGCTCCTCTGTGGTAAATCCTTAATTTTAAGGATATTTGTCTCAAATTAGCCATTTCTGATAGTTTGCACTATAATCTATGCCTGCACTGAGGAGCGCTGCAGCAGATCTCTCTGTCAGGCTCGGTGCATCTTTTTTGAACGGCGCTCATTTATTAGTTTCTAGTTTGACTAAAAATGGGCACGGATCTAACTCCCGGCAATCAGCCACACTCATTTAAGCTTTCTAGCACTTCTAGTATTCTGTACCGAGGAATTAAAAACATGTCAAATAGTCACTTATTTACATCTGAGTCTGTATCTGAAGGTCATCCAGATAAAGTCGCGGACCAGATTTCAGATGCCATTTTAGATGGCATTTTTGAACAGGATCCTAAAGCCCGGGTTGCCTGTGAAACACTCATCAATACAGGTATGGTCGTAGTATCCGGTGAAATCACCACCGAAGCCTGGGTCGACATACAGGAAATCGTGCGCAATACCGTGCGTAACATCGGCTACACCAGCTCTGAAATGGGCTTTGATGCTGACTCATGCGCTGTTATTACCTCTATCGATAAACAGTCTCCCGATATTGCCATGGGCGTTAATGAGGGTGAAGGCGATGATCTGGAACAGGGCGCAGGAGACCAGGGTCTGATGTTCGGTTATGCCTGCAATGAAACCGCCGTACTCATGCCTGCACCCATTACCTACGCACACCAGCTAGTTAAACGTCAGGCTGAAGTGCGCAAAAATGGCACTTTAGAATGGTTACGTCCAGACGCCAAAAGCCAGGTCACTTTCCGCTATGAAAATGGCAAGCCGGTGGCAATTGACGCGGTGGTTTTATCTACCCAACATTCACCAGACATTAGCCTGAGTGCACTTCGTGAAGCCATTATGGATGAAGTTATAAAACCTGTATTACCCGAATCACTTATCAGTAAAGACACCAAATTCCATATTAACCCTACCGGTAATTTTGTAATTGGTGGCCCTGTGGGTGACTGTGGTTTAACGGGTAGAAAAATTATTGTAGATACCTACGGTGGCATGGCTCGTCATGGTGGTGGTGCATTCTCCGGCAAAGACCCTTCTAAAGTTGACCGCTCGGCTGCTTATGCTGGTCGTTATGTAGCTAAAAATATTGTTGCTGCAGGTCTTGCTGATAAATGTGAAATTCAGGTGTCTTATGCGATAGGTGTTGCCGAGCCAACGTCTATTTCCATTGATACATTTGGCACAGGCAAAATTGAAGATAACCGTATTGAAGAGCTGGTACGTGAGTTCTTTGATCTTAAACCTAAGGGCCTGATTAAAATGCTGAATCTATTACGACCTATTTATGCACAAACAGCCGCCTATGGTCACTTTGGTCGAACCGAAGAAAACTTTACCTGGGAACGCACCGATAAAGCGGATACATTAAAAGATGCTGCTGGCATTTAATTAAACCCTGTTTTACAAAAGAACTTAACAGATATACAAAATTTAGGAACAATACTAATGAGCGAATTTACAGATTATAAAGTAGCGGACATGTCACTGGCTGACTGGGGTCGTAAAGAAATTTTAATTGCAGAAATTGAAATGCCCGGCCTTATGGCATTGCGCGAAGAATATGCGGGCAAGAAACCATTAGCAGGCTGCCGCATTATGGGCAGTATTCACATGACTATTCAAACTGCCGTATTAATTGAAACACTGATAGATCTGGGTGCAGAAGTGCGCTGGGTCTCATGCAACATTTTCTCAACCCAGGATCACGCAGCTGCTGCAATTGCCGCACAGAACATTCCTGTTTTTGCATGGAAAGGTGAGACCATTGAAGAATACTGGTGGTGTACTGAACAGGCACTTTTATGGCCTGATGGAAGACTGCCCAATATGATTTTAGACGATGGTGGTGATGCCACTTTATTAGTTCACAAAGGTGTTGAGTTTGAAAAAGCCGGCGCCATACCCGCAACCAAAGATGATGACAATGAAGAATACAAAGCGATTCTTGATGTGTTACGTCGCACGATAGAACCTGGCTCAAACACGTGGCAGGATATTGCGGGCAGCGTTAAAGGCGTAACCGAAGAAACCACAACCGGTGTTCATCGTCTTTATGAAATGCAGGAAAATGGTGAATTATTATTCCCGGCTATGAATGT
>QIDK01000125.1 GCA_003228405.1 Gammaproteobacteria bacterium
GTTTCGTCAAGCATGTTACTGTTATTGAGTGCTATATATGTTGTTCTAATTGATAATACAACTTTCTGGAATGCTCTCAGTAATATTCTTGCAGGGTCTTTATTTGAAAATATATTAGTACAGTTTTCATTTGCTGTAATATTTATTTTTATACTTTATGTTTTCATGTCAATTTTCTGTATTAAAAAATCAACACGGTATTTTGTAATTGGTTTTCTAATTATATCCGCCATAATCAGCTATTTTATTGATGATTTTGGTGTGGTTATCAGTACCTCCATGATACAGAACGTAGTTGAAACTGATATTAATGAAGCCTTTGATTTGTTTAGTTTTAATCTTTTAAAGCATGTATTTATTTTTGGGGTTTTACCTTCTAT
Organism: Gammaproteobacteria bacterium; assembly: GCA_003228405.1. Classification (GTDB taxonomy): domain Bacteria; phylum Pseudomonadota; class Gammaproteobacteria; order SZUA-229; family SZUA-229; genus SZUA-229. Next base: position 381 of record QIDK01000125.1, read on the forward strand.
AGTCGTATATTTCATTTCGCTTAAAAAACAGTCGGTTTCAGGAGAGCTTGTGTCCAGGGCTGGGATGCTTTTATTAATACTAATTGTCACATCATCTTCGGTATTTATATCAGCTAAAGATATTGCTTTTATCGGTCGCGAAAATAGAGATTTGAGGTTCTATGTGAATCCGATTTATCCTGTTGCCTCTGTTTATAAACATCTGAAGATGTCTATCAAAGATAAAAACCTGCCCCTGGAAGAAGTGTTTAGTGATTCGAATGTAATAAAATTAAAATCTGCAGATGCCAGGAATACGCTACTGGTTATTGTTGTTGGTGAAACGGCAAGAGCTGCAAATTTTAATCTGAATGGCTATAATAAAAATACGACGCCATTATTGAATAATATCGATGTTATCAACTACTCAAATACTTTTTCCTGTGGCACGGCAACAGCTGAATCTCTTCCCTGTATGTTTTCTGATGTAAGTCATAATGATTTTGATCTTGATAAGATACGCAACCGGGAAAATCTACTTGATGCATTAACATATGCAAAAGTAGACGTTCTGTGGCGTGAAAATAATTCTGGATGTAAAGGTGTTTGTTCACGTAGCAAGACTGAAATAATGCATTTGACAGGTAGTGATAGCCTATGTAAAGGCGATGAATGCTATGATGCCGTTTTATTGAATGATCTTGACTCCTATGTAAAAAATATAAAACAGGATACCGTTGTTGTTCTGCATCAACAGGGCAGTCATGGGCCTGCATATTATAAACGGACACCAGATGAGTTCGCTGTGTTCCAGCCAACCTGTAATTCAAAGGCCTTGCAGGATTGCTCAGATGATGCAGTCACTAATGCATATGATAATACGATTGTTTATACAGATTATCTGTTATCAGAAATAATTGCTATTCTTAAGTCAAATTCAGGTGTTGTCAATACGGCAATGATTTATATGTCGGATCATGGTGAGTCGCTAGGTGAAAATGGCGTCTACTTGCATGGCTTGCCCTATTTTATGGCTCCGGTTGAACAAACTCATATTCCATTTATTGTCTGGTTGTCAGATGATATAAAAGATGATAAAAATATTGATGATTCCTGCCTGAAGGATAACAGTTCAAATCAATATTCGCATGATAATTTAATTCATTCTGTGCTTGGCGTTATGGATGTCAATACGATTAAGTACAGGCAAGAACTGGATGTATTTTCTTCATGCAGGCGTAATAAATCTCATATCGTGGGTATTTCTGATGAATCTGAACTTAATGATAAGTCATAGTTTTTGATGTTATTTGGTAAACTTCTGTATGCTCTAGAAGAAATTTCCAGGTAATAAAAATAAAGTTTCTATTTTCACCAGGTCAGTGCATGAGAAAAACGATAGGTTTAGTGTATAATCAAAATATTAAGAGTAAGTTCTTTTCTACGCTATGCATTATATATAGCAACGTATTTTTATCATGTGACGAAATAATAAGTGATTTTGTATGGCTAAAACGGCTAATAAAGGCTTTAAACGATTATTCAATGCAGCAATTTATTCATGGCAGGGCATAAAATCTGCTTTTATAAATGAAGAGGCATTTCGTCAGGAAATATATTTACTGGTTTTTTTAGTGCCAGTAGCTATTTATTTTGGAAAGACAGTTTCTGATCAAATACTCTTAATCTGTAGTTTTCTGCTGGTATTAATTGTTGAGTTGCTCAATTCGGCTATTGAGGCAACGGTAGACCGAATTAGTGATGAAAAGCATGAATTATCGGGTCGAGCAAAAGATATGGGGTCTGCGTCAGTTTTGATAGCGCTGCTAATTTTTGTTGGTGTGTGGGTTTCAATTCTAATTTTTTAGATTTTGATTTGCGCAGGCTTATTATTTACTGTTGCCTGCGTTACTCTGATTTCAGTCTTAAGTCATATCTGTTTTTAATGCCCTGATATAAACCGCAATAAATAATGTTTGCGGTCGATATAACCGGAATTGCTACCACCATTCCAATAAAACCGAATAAATTTCCAAAAACAATAATACCTACAATAACCACAAGTGGGTGCAGATTTACTGCATTAGCAACCACTGCAGGTATAACTATAACATTGTCGATTATCTGCGCAATTAAAATAACTGAAATAGCAGCGCCCAGTAGCCATATATCTACCGGTACGTGACCCAGAGCGAGTAGTGCAGGAAGTATCATGGCGAGCAGCGGGCCTACATAGGGAATTAGATTAAGCACACCCGCAAGCATACCTAACAGGAATGGAGAATCCAGCCCTATAGCATAAAAACCAATGCTGGTTATAACGCTCATAATTGCAGATTGAATTAATATACCGCGAATATATTCCTGCAGTTGATGAGCTACGCGATAATAAATTAACCAGCCCATTTCAAAGCTGGAATTAGGCAGTTTATCCAGCAAATTATTTCTGAAGGTTCTAAAGTCTCTTATCAGGAAAAAAGTAAATATTGGCACTAGCATTAATAAAATGGAAAGACTAATCAGCATATTCGAGCCTTCAATCAGAGCAGTTTTCCCCCAGTTATTTGCCTGGTTAAAAAAATGTTGAGTTAAGCCGCTGGACTGTATGTCAAGACCAAGGGATGAAACTATGTGTTGACTAAAATCATAACCCATAGTCGTTATGCTTTGCCAGACAACCGGCAACTGTGACTGTAGAGAAGATAACTGGGCAGATAAGTGAGGTAATAATAAAGACCCGGAGAGGCTGCCAATTGCCACCAGAATTAATAACACACTAAGGGATGAAGCATTGCGTGATAAACCATGGCGCTCAAATATTTCTGACATGGGTTCCAGCAATGCATATAAGGCAAATGAAATAATAATTGGGATAAGTAAGGGCGCCAGTAAGATTGCCAGTAATGCAATCACAGTCATAATCAGGCTAAAGACCAGGAGTGTTCGACTGAGTGGGTGCTGAATAAGATTTTGTATCATGCAATTACACTTAACTATTCTGTAGCGACAGTAATATATTAGTATGCCGTAGCCTGGCGGCTAGCACGGTAGCAATATTCAGCATAAACTGGGCACCATTTTTGGGGGAGCGTTTTACCCATTCTTCAAGATCAGAGCGTAAAAAGAATATGAGCTCCGATTCTTTTACGGCAATTGCATCAGCAGTACGTGGCTCATCAATAACAAGTGCAACCTCACCAAAAAAATCACCCATGGTTAATTCTGCGAGTAAATTCTCAGCAGCTTTAATTTCAATTTCACCGCTGCGAATTAGTATAATGCTGGTGCCAATGTCACCACTGTTAAATACCAGTTCACCTGTTTTATATTGGCGGGGGTGCATGGTTTTAACCAGGTTACGGCATTCACGAGTAGAAATTTTATCGAACAGGGGAGTTGCCATCCACATATCAGTAACTTCAGATATGCGATCATCTTTATGTCGGAACAGGTTCTGCCACAGGGGGTGTTTTGTGTTCATGCTTTAATTACATTTTTAATTGTTACATCTAGTGTAGCAGGCAAAGTCTGTAAAAAAGTTTATAGCATAAAAATTTGTAAAAAAAGCAGTGAAATTAGAGCTGCAAAATCATATTAAATGACGGGCATTCCATTGGCTTTTAACATGCGACAGAGCTGGATCAGAGGCAGGCCAATCAGGATATTAGGGTCATCTCCGCGCATATTCTGAAACAGGCTGATACCCAGCGCTTCAGATTTAAAACTACCGGCGCAATTATAGGGCTCTTCGCGTATTAGATAGTTTTTAATTTCACTGTCTGTCAGCTTACGAAACTTAACAACGTAGGGCTCGCAGATGGTTTCTGACTGTTGGCTGTAGCTATTAAACAGACAAAGCCCGGTATAAAAGGTAATGGTTTGACCGGATGCGGCTTTTAACTGTTGAAAAGCAATATCAAACGTTCCAGGTTTATGCAGTACCTGTTCATTCAGGGCGGCACTCTGGTCAGAACCAATAATAAGTGAGTTCGGGTGAATCTCTGCCAGAGCACGGGCTTTGGCCTCTGACAGGCGTTTTACCATTGATTCAATTGATTCATCGGCAAGTGGGGTTTCATCTATATCAGGAGAATCTGTGATGAATTCAAGCTGAAGCTTATCAAGCAGGGCTTTGCGAAAGGGTGAACTGGAGGCTAATACAAGTTTCATGTCTTTATTGAGTATAGTGTAACAAACTAGCGTATATTACCCTTTCTTTATATATCATCATAGTTATCAATGGTGTGTGGGCTACCCGTTTTATTCGCTCGTCGAGCCATAGCGGGGTGGATAGTCCAGGAGCATAGTAATTGATCGATATTTTGCCTCAGGGTAATACCTGCCTTCTGGAAAATCAGCTAGCTATTTGCGATTTATATGGAAATGCTTGAAAATAAAGGGAATTTCTTTGACAGTAGGGCGATTTATGGATAAAATCGCGCGATTATTATGATGCAAACACTACCTGTTTACCTGAACTTCGCTCAGAAAGCCAAAATTGGTTTCGAAATTCAGGGAAAATGGCCAATTAAGCGGCTAAAACGCTTAAATGAAGTCCTGTTATCTGATCAGGGCGATATTGAGGCAGATCTTAAGTTTGATCGAGCAGGGCCTATCCCTTTTATTACAGGGCATATTACTGCAGAGCTTCAGCTAAAGTGCCAACGTTGTATGCAGGCTGTGCCATACTCAGTTGATATCAATTTTAAACTGGGTCTGGTGCAAAATGACGCACATATGAAAAAACTACCGGATGAGTATGAGCCCTGTCTGGTAAAAGAAGAAGATGATAATAACCATCTGCCGGATATGCTGGAAGATGAGTTAATATTGGCGCTACCTCTGGTAGCAATGCACGATTACGATTGTTCTGATTATTTGCAACAGCATAAATCGGAACAGCAGAATGAAGTAAATTCGGTAGAAGAGAAAGAAAACCCATTTTCTGTTCTTAAAGACTTACTTTAGATACAACATTTAACATAGTTATTGGAGATTGATATGGCAGTACAACAAAACCGTAAAACACGTTCAAGACGTGGCATGCGTCGTTCACATGATGCCCTGACAACCGCTGCTCTTTCTGTAGAGCAAACTACGGGTGAAACGCATCTACGTCATCACGTAAGCCCAGATGGCTATTTCAAAGGCCGCAAAATCACCTCGAATGCTAGCGAAAGCTAATTGAAAGAACATTCCCGGTAAGCTGTTACCGGGAACCGTTAGCATGTGATGCGCAATCACATGATTAAATAGAGCAATTGTATCAATCAACATGCTCGTTCTGGCCTGAAACAGGCCTCAGACGAGCACACATAGGTTACACGTAGAGACTCTATGCCTGATTCCTCAATTATTGCAATTGATGCTATGGGCGGTGATACTGGCCCCAGCGTCACCGTAGCTGCAGCCATCAATATTCTAAAGCAACGTAAAGATGTAAAACTCATACTAGTTGGTCTTACTGATCAGATTACGGCTGAATTGTCTAAACACAATTCCCAGACTTCTGATCGTTTGTCTATCCAGCATGCCTCAGAGCAGGTGGAAATGGACGAATCTCCCGCATTAGCGCTTAGAAAAAAGAAAGATTCATCAATGCGGGTTGCGATTAACCTGGTACATGAAGCTAAGGCCCATGCCGTGGTTAGTGCAGGAAACACCGGTGCATTAATGGCAACAGCCAAGTTTGTGCTAAAGACCCTGCCGGGTATTGATCGTCCGGCGATTATGACCACCCTGCCCAATATGAAAGGGCATACTCATATGCTTGATCTCGGTGCGAATGTCGATTCGAAAGCAGAAAACCTGTTCCAGTTTGCTGTTATGGGGTCGGTAACCGCATCTGCGGTAGATAATGTTGATAACCCGAAGGTTGGGTTATTAAACGTAGGCTCTGAAGCCATGAAGGGAAACGCTCAGGTTAAAGCCGCTGAACCACTACTGCAAAATAGCAATCTCAATTACATTGGTTTTGTTGAAGGCGATGATATCTATAATGGTTCTGTAGATGTGGTAGTCTGTGATGGCTTTGTGGGAAATATATCACTTAAAAGTACCGAAGGTGTTGCTAAGATGATTGGGCAATTTATGCGGGAAGAATTTAGCCGCAATCTGTTTACAAAATTTATCGGCCTAATTGCTTTACCCGTATTAACGTCTTTTAAAAAACGGGTCGATCACCGAAGATACAATGGTGCCAGTCTGTTAGGGCTAAAAGAAACGGTTATTAAAAGTCATGGTGGGGCTGATGAATATGCATTTTCCAGAGCCATTGATGTTGCCATACTGGAGGTTGAAAAATCAGTACCCAAAAATATAGAAAGCCAGTTGGGTGCTTTATTAGAAAAACAGCCGGCGTAACTATTTAGCTTATCCCTGTATTGCACTAGTACTGAGTTAGCCTGGTTGCAGAGTTGATAAATTTACACCTGTAATCTTCTTTTATTGTCCTGATCTGAAGCTCCGTAGTGATAAAACCAGGGTAAGCAGAACAGTAACAAACCCGGGCCGAGCAGCTACTCATCAGCCGGAAAATTAATCTCATTTTAATTAAGAGTAAATAAATTGAAATACGCACGCATTACTGGAACCGGAAGTTATTTACCTGAACGCATTATGACCAATGCGGATATTGAAAAAATAGTAGATACCACAGATCAATGGATTCAGGACCGTACCGGTATCAAGCAAAGACATATTGCTGCAGATGATCAAACCACCAGTGACCTTGCAGAACAGGCCGCATTGAATGCAATGCAGGCTGCCGGTAAAACAAAAGATGATATCGATTTAATTATATTAGCAACCACCACACCCGATCAGGTATTTCCCAGTACTGCCTGTCTGTTACAGAAGAAACTGGGCATCCAGGGTTGTGCTGCATTTGATGTACAGGCGGTGTGCACGGGTTTTGTTTATGCATTAGGTATTGCAGATAATTTTATTAAAGCAGGTTCTGCCAAATGTGCGCTGGTGATAGGTGCAGAAACACTTTCCAGAATTCTCGACTGGAATGATCGCAGCACATGCGTGCTGTTTGGTGATGGTGCGGGCGCAGTTATTGTTGAAGCCAGTGATCAGGCGGGTATCTTATCTTCACATTTACATGCGGATGGAAGATACGAACATTTGTTATATGTACCCAATGGTATCTCTAAAAATCAACAACGTTTTAGAGAAGAAGGTGCGCATATTACTATGAAAGGTAATGAAGTTTTCAAAATGGCAGTGAATACACTGGGCCGAATTGTTGACGAAACGCTTGAAGCAAATAATATGCAAAAATCGGATATTAACTGGCTGGTTCCACACCAGGCGAACATTCGCATTATTAATGCAACCGGTAAAAAATTAGGTTTAAATCCAGATCATGTGGTTGTTACGGTAGATAAACATGGCAATACATCTGCTGCATCTGTTCCACTTGCACTGGATGTTGCCGTAAGAGAAGGGCGTATTAAAGAAGGCGAAATTGTAATGTTAGAAGCCTTTGGTGGTGGTTTTACATGGGGTGCTGCATTACTGAAATGGTAGCAACCATTCAGCCCACCCCCGGTTAATTTCATATTGTGTTAGCCCTGATAAAATTGAGTGGAGTTAGTGAATGAATTTTGAGGGTCTTATCCCGGTTATTCAATGCAGGCATATAGAGCAGACACTGGAATTTTATCAACAGGCTTTTCGCTATATTATAGTTAGCAAAACCGAAACCGAAGAAGGCCTGCAATGGGCTTATATTAAATCTGATAACACCTGGTTGATGCTGCAAAAAAATAGCGCAAATGCTGATATACCGGCTTCTGGCAAAATCATTTTACATTACTATACTTCTGATATAACAGCTCAGCACCAGTTTATGACCGCCAGAGGAATTAAAGTTGGTCAAATAGAAGACACAGCGTATCATATAAGGCAGTTTACTATTATAGATACAGAAGGAAACAGAATTGTTGTCGGGCAGAATATTAATTAAGCAACATTAAATTTTTTTAAGAGGGTTTTTATGAAAATCATTAGCAAAATTTTTATTATATTCTCAGTTGTATCCGGTCTAACAGCCTGTGCTGCGGTGACAGAAATTTTATCGAGCACAAGTACAACCTCAGATGCGATAACACCCGATATAACCCTGAATGAATTCGTAAATAAACGCTTTATTGCAATTCGACAGGACGCGGCAAATGGCGGTGGTGAAAATCTGGATGCGCTGGCGCAGTTACTTGGAAAAGAAGATAAAAAAGCATTCTCAGATTTAATGAAGACGAACTTTGATACAATATTTACTGATATTGATACCCCGTCAGAAATAATTGTTCGGATAAAATCTACTGCAACATTAAAAAATGGCTAAATTGATGTAATTCACAGTGTAACTAAAGGGAGTGGGCATTGTTTGAACCTCAATCTGAATATAATGCGCAGAATTCAAAGCAACAGCTTGATCAGGATGTAAATCGGGGGCTGGCTCTATTAGTATTAATAGCCGTGTCAGTTCCCGGCTCAAGCTGGCTTTTCTTTCTGCCGATATATTTTAATTCAAAAATTGCTGCTCAGATATTTCCTTTACTATTTTCAATTGTTCTGCTTTTCACAGTTACCCGCATTCAGCTTCATTATCTAAATAAAATTGCAGTACCACTTGGTTTTATAACAGTTTTTTCCAGCTGGTCATATGTAATATTTCTTAGCATAAATACAGAAGCGGGTTCTGTTAAAGACTTAATTGCCGCTCAATATTCAGGCATGTCAGATATTATGTATCTATTAGGTCTGTGCTTTGCCATATTATGGCTGGGTCGTTATTGTAAATTCAATATGTATCTGTCATTGCTATCTATTACAACACTAATAGTTCTGCTGCTAATTTTTAGCAATATTCAAATGGCTTATCTGCTGGCACTAATATTGCTCCTGGGAGCGAGTGCGATAATAGCCGTTATTAGTTTTGGTCCACAATCTTCAATATCAGAAACAAACAAGCAGGCTATGCCAGAAGTTATGGGAGATGACTTTTTTCTACCATCAGAGTTAGAAGAACATAAGATTAAACCCGAGTTAGATATAAATACGCTATCGTTAAATGAAACATCGGTAAACCATGACTGGGAGTTAATATTAAGAGAGCTGCATGGAGAATTAAAAACAACTGTTGATGTAGATCAGTTATTTAAACGCATGCTGGTTTTTTTACATGGAGCGATGGAATTTGATGCTGCAGCAGTAGGTATGCTACAGGATAAAAGCATAAAGAAAATTGCAATTTTTGGTAGTGATGAATATTTACATAGCCGCACTCTAAACTGGACTAACCAGCGGGTCAAACAAGTTTTTAAATTACGCGAACCCATATTAAGTGCGCAGGATAACTCAAGTAGATCTACAGCAGACACAATGGAGTCAATACATCGACTGGATGTGCCTGTTATTTCAAATCAAAAAGTGCTGGGCCTGGTAACAATATTCAGAGAAGCGCAATTGTTTGATACACATGATATAAAGCTCGTAGCCAGCATTGTATTTCATAGTATGGTGGCACTAAGGCAGGCTCGCCTGCAGGATGAGATTAAGCGGCTTTCGAGTGAGACAGTACCAATAAAATTAACACTTTATACAAGAGAACAATTTGTTACTAAAGTGAAACCTGTAATTGACAAACTCTCCAGGCCCAGAGAATGTTCGTTGTTTATTGTGGAAATTGACAATCTTGATTCAATAATTTCTCAACAGGGTAGAGCAGCCGGGTCTTTATTATATAAGGCGGTATCGAAAGTAATTATGTCACAGTTAAAGCAGGGTGATGTATTTGGTCGATATGGTAATGAAGGATATGTTATTTTGCTCGATGAAATAGATTTAATGAGTGCCAAAGAAATTGCCGAAAAAATAAGAAGTAAAATTTCCCAGATTAAACTGAAATACCAGGGTGATGTAATAACAACCACAGTTAGTGTTGGTTTAACAATTGTTTCCGACGCTGAAGAGAGCTTACCATCATTAATGCGCAAGGCTGATATGGGTCTGTTTGTGGCTAAAGAAAATGGCTACAATACGATTAAAGTATCTCTTTAAAAACGTCATTAGTCAACAGTGGTAACGCCGCAGACGCTTATTTTTTTGCTTTTGACTTACGACTTATAACTTATGAACTACCCCATATAAATTAAATCGTACGGGGTATGTATTTCACATTGCCTGGATATAATTTGGCTCTTCCAGATTAATTTCATCCAGTGGTATGGGTCTGGATATATAATACCCCTGTGCTAAATCTACCCCAACTTCTTTAAGTTTTTCAAAAATCTCGCGATTCTCAACATATTCTGCAATGGTTTTAATACCCATAATGTGACCGACCTGGTTGATTGATTCAACTAAAGCCATATCAATAGGGTCTTCAATAATATCTCTTACAAATGTGCCGTCTATTTTTAGATAGTCTACGGGTAGATTTTTTAGATAGGCAAAAGAACTCAGGCCACTGCCAAAGTCATCGAGGGAGAACTTTACTCCAATTTTCTTTAATGTATTAATGAAATGTTGAGCTCTGGTCAGGTTTACAATTGCGCTAGTTTCGGTGATTTCAAAACAGATATAATTTGGGTCGATATTGTTTGTCTTAAACTGCTCCTGCACAAAATCCAGGAAATTATCATCACATAGTGACTGTGCAGAAAGATTAATTGCAAACGAGGGTATATCAATATCACTATATTTTTTGAGTATGCCGTTAATTTGTAGCAGGGCATTTTCAAAGATCCAGCTGTCGATTAAATTCATTAAATTGTAACGCTCTGCGGCGGGAATAAATGCCATAGGAGGGATTATATTATTTTTCTCATCAATATATCTAACCAGTATTTCATAATGGTGGCATCGGCTTAAAGAAATATCAAATATAGGCTGGCAGTATAATATAAACTTGTTTTGTTCTAATGCATCGTTAATTCGGTGTATCCACTGCATTTGCCCTTCGCGCTCAATTAGTTCATTATCATTTTCCTTATAACAATGAATGCGATTACGCCCCTTATCTTTGGCAACGTAACAGGCGCTGTCCGCAGAACTTAAAATTGCATTCATATTGCCGTGCTTGTTAATTTGTACTATGCCTATACTCACGCCAACGGTAAATGATTTGTTATCCCAGTTGAATTGAAAATCATTTACAATGCAGCGCAGCTTTTCGGCAAGTTCTTCGGCTTTTTCCAGTGCACAGTTAAGATATAAAATACCAAATTCATCACCACCTAATCTGGCTATTGTGTCACCTTTTCTTATTTCCTGTTTGAGTAACTTTGATAATTGCCTGAGGAGCTCGTCGCCTGCAACATGGCCGCAGGTGTCATTAACTATTTTGAACTGATCGAGATCAAGGTAGCACATTGAATGTTCAACATCATCGACGTGGGCTGATTCTAATGCTATTTTTATACGATTTTCGAATTCTCGACGATTTATTAGCTCGGTTAATTCATCGTGCGTAGCCTGGTATCCAAGCTGATTGGACATTTTACGCATTGAGGTTACATCTCTGAAAACAAGTACGATTCCAGTGATTTTATTATTAATATCATTAATCGGTGATGCAGTGAATTCTATGGCGAATTCTTTTTGATCTGCATTTTTTAATATTACATGACTGTCTGAGCTATAGACTTTCTGTTTATTAAGGATATTTAAAACCGGGTTTATCAATGATTTACTTTGTAAGTCAGAACTTATTTTAAAAATATTCTGCAGTAACTTATTACTGGCTTGCGCACTGCTGAAACCTGTCAGGGTTTCAGCTACGGCATTCATATATTCAACTATACCTTTGTTATCAGTGGTGATAACACCGTCGCCAATTGAGTGTAGGGTAACTTGCGCTTTAATTTTTTCTCTGGAGAGCTGCTTTTCGGTTGATTCAGTTCGGCGAATTACATACATTGATATATACAGACTGGCAAGAATAATCATGATCATAATAAGAATCAGTTTTAATTTTGATTCTTTTAATTTCGCTGCCACATCCTCTGCAGCCTGGATAGATGAATTTTCAACATTATTAAGTAACTCATGTAGCTTTTCAAACACTTTATTCTGAGTAATAAGTACATTGTTATTTAATAGATCTCTGGCTTCATCTATGTGCTCTGACATTGCCAGCTCAACAATTTTTCTCTGTAAGGGCACAACCTCTTTAATTGTGATTTGACCCTGGATTTTGAGTAGTTCTTTTTCTTCTTCGTTAAGCCCGAGTTCTTTAAGCTTTGTCCTTGCACGAATAAAATTTGCCCCATAGATATTGAACTGCATAAACTCTTCATCCTGCTCAAAAATGTCATCGAGACTGACGATCTTCTGAATGCTTATGGTTCTTTCGCGGGCTGATTTCAGCATGGTGCTGATCAGACTGGTTTTGATATTGTTTTTCTGTACAACCTGCTGAATACGCTCAAATGTTAGATTCATCTGCTTATGAGCTATTACTATGATCAGCACCATAAGTAATATGATGCTACCAAAGCCCAGTACCATCAGACGTTTAGTATTTATATTTAGCATAATCTATGAGTCTAGTATGCATTTGGATTAAATATACTAGAAACCATATGTTTTTCAGGGTAAAAATAATGGGATACAGGTTTGTTTTTTCTCAGGTTTATAAAACTTCTTAGAATAACAAGAATCATTTTATTATCTGCAAAACAGGTGTCAGCTATTCGTGGCTCAATTAAATTGGCTCTTCTCCGGTCCTGTGTATAGAAAACGAATGACAGGTTTATCTAACTCATTGATTTGCTTTCACTTATCTGTGCTTGAAATACTAGGAATCGTTGTCTCCTGTTTTGCAAATAAAAAATGATTATCGTCATCCCCGAATGCTTGTGTCGGGGATCCAGTGACTCTAAGAACCCTAAAGCCACTGGGTTCCCGGCAAAAGCATTCGGGAACGACAGAGTTTGTTATTCTGATGTTTTATACACAGGATCGGAGAAGACCCCTTAACATTTCAGGTAAATATCAAGAAATCAACTAGTTGAATAAAATATTCATTAGTATGTCTTTTCTCAGGCATCCAGTTGAGAACGCTTTAACATATCTCTGGCATGATCAATGGTCTGCTGGGTGATTTCAAGGCCGCCTAACATTCGAGAAATTTCATCTACTCGCTGTTTCATTTCCAGGGGTATTATTTCTGTGCGGGTTTCCTTACCATCACTGTGCTTATAAACCTGCATATGGTGGTGTGCCTGTGAGGCAACCTGTGGCAGGTGAGTGATACAGAAAACCTGTCTGCTTTCACCTAGCATACGTAAATGTTTGCCTACAATTTCTGCGATGCCACCCCCGATGCCACTATCGACTTCATCAAATATCAGTGTAGGAATGCGCCCCTGCTGTGCTGTTATCATCTGTATTGCTAAACTGATTCGTGCTAGCTCACCTCCGGATGCCGTTTTGGCCAGGGCTTTAAATGGCTGGCCGGTATTTGTACTGACCTGGTATTCAATTTGATCTAAGCCATTTGCCGAGGCAGTATCCCTGGCGGAAATTTTAATTTCAAATTTACCTCCTGACATGCCCAGTGTCTGCATCGATTCGCTAATTTCCTTATTGAGTTTTTTTGAGGTTTTTTTACGAGCATCTGTCAGTTTTTTTGTTAGTGTCAGATATTCCTTATTAAGGTTTTCGACGTTAGTTTCAAGCTGGCTTAAATTTTCATCGGCATTATCGAGTTCATTTAATTCTTTTATTAATGTTTCATGTAAATTAATTAACTGATCTGGTTCAAGCTGGTGTTTTCGAGATAAATCATGAATAAGCCCAAGGCGTGTTTCGACTTCGTTAAATCGCTCTGTATCACTATTTAAATTATCATTATAATCACGTAATAAACTGGCGGTTTCTTCTATTTGTACCATAGCTTCAGCAAGCATTTCAAAAGCAGGGGTGAGGCTGTTATCAGTTGCTAACAGGTCTTCGATTTTACTGGCCTGTTGAGAAATCTGTGCATATACACTGTTTTCTTCTGAATCATATAAACTGACTAATGCGGAAGAGGTGTTGTCACTTAATAGATCTGCATTGGCCAGGGTTTTATGCTCATGTTGTAGTTTTTCTATTTCACCTTTGAGTAAACCCAGTTCTTCAAGTTCCGTCACATGAAAGCGCAATAAATCCAGGCGATCATTTTTGTCTTTGCAGGCAGTTTGTAGATTATTTAATTTTTCTTTTTGCAGGTTCCAGTTAGTAAATGTGGTTTTAACCTTATTCAGTAATTCGGGATGGTTGGCATAGTCATCCAGTAGTTGCCTTTGCATGTCTGCTTTCATTAAAGACTGATGTTCATGTTGACCGTGAATGTCAACCAGCATTTCACCCAGTTGTCGCATGTCCTGTAGTGGTACCGGGCTGCCATTAATAAAGGCCCTGGAACGCCCATCAGCACCTAGACGACGACGTAGTAAACAATCACCATCTGCATCCAGTTCTTTATCGCTTAGCCAGTTATTGACGCTTGCTAATTGTGTAATATCAAATTCTGCGCTTATTTCTGCTTTGCTGGAGCCGGTACGCACACTGTCAGAATCTGCCCGGTCACCCAGTAACAATCCAAGGGCACCTAATAGAATTGATTTTCCTGCACCTGTTTCACCGGTTAGTGTGGTGAGTTTATTTTTAAAATCCAGATCAAGGTGGTCAATGATGGCAAAGTTTCTTATGCGAATATGGTTGAGCATTATATCTGATCACTCCAGTGTAATTTGGCGCGCAATATTTCATAATAGTCATAACTGGCAGGGTGTATTAGATGAATATCATTTTTCTTTTTCTGAATGATGATTTTATCTCCGGGTTTTACATCAAACGCGGTTTGTCCATCAAAGGTTACCTGAGCCGTAGATTGCTTGCTTTCACCAATTACAATTTCAACTTTACTGTCTGCATTTATAACTAGCGGGCGGTTGGTTAAAGTATGCGGGCAAATTGGAACCATCACTATGGCATCGAGTGTGGCGTGTAATAAAGGGCCACCACTGGATAATGCATAGGCGGTTGAACCTGTAGGTGTTGATACAACCAGACCATCAGCGCGTTGAAAATTTACAAAACGCCCATTGATATAGGTTTCAAATTCAATCATTCGGGCAACATCTCGAATATGTACCACAACATCATTAAAGGCATCGGCATCTGATATTATATTTCCATTTCTTTCAACCTGAGTCTGTAGCAGAAAACGACATTCATCCACATATTTACCCTGCATAATTTGTTCAAGATGCTGCAGCATATCGTCGGGAGAAATATCAACCAGAAAGCCCAGCCGTCCCAGGTTGATGCCAAGTACAGGAATATTATAATCAGCAAGGGAGCGCACGGCGCTCAGAAATGTACCGTCTCCGCCAACCACTATGGCCAGGTCAGATTGTCTGGCAAGCGTGTCTCTGTCGACAAAGCTGACATTGTCTATTAATGTCTCTGTGGTTTTATCGCAAATCAGGCTGCATTTTTTTTCGTGAATAAAGTCAACCAGGCGATTAACCGTTTTTTTTACGGCATCACTTTTGTTTTTTGCGATAATACCGATGGTTTTAATTTTTATTGTCATTGTATTGCCGTTGGTTTTTGTTGTCATCCAGGCTCCTGAATATAAATGTGGATTGCGAGAATGACAGTATTAAAAAATCAATGTTTATGAGACTTCTCGGCCAGCTCATATAATAACTCCAGTGCCTGCCGAGGATTCAAATTATCAACCTGTATTTCCTGTAACTGCTCAATAATAGGGTGCGGGTTATTATTAAACAGTTCAAGCTGGCCGGTGGTTTCTTCTACAAACACTTCATGGGCACCCGCAGATTGCCGTTCTAATAATTGCAGTTTCTTTTTAGCATTTTTTATAACAGATACGGGCACGCCCGCCAGTTTTGCTACCTGCAAACCATAGCTCTGACTGGCCGGGCCTTCTTTTACCGCGTGCATAAATACAATATTATCGCCGTGTTCTACCGCATCTAAATGCACGTTCTTTACACTTTTTATTTCATCAACCATTGAGGTCAATTCAAAGTAGTGAGTGGCGAACAGGGTAAAGGGTCGACTATCTATGGCTAAATTTTCTGCACAGGCCCAGGCCAGTGACAGGCCATCAAAGGTGCTGGTGCCTCGACCAATTTCATCCATTAATACCAGGCTTTTATCGGTGGCGTTATTTAAAATATTGGCCGCTTCTGTCATTTCTACCATAAAGGTTGAGCGACCGGAGGCTAAATCATCGCTAGCACCAATACGCGTAAAGATACGATCAATTGAGCCTATAACCGCTTTATCCGCGGGTACATAACTGCCGATATGTGCCATTAAAACAATGAGTGCGGTTTGCCGCATATATGTCGACTTACCCCCCATATTCGGGCCGGTAATAATCAGCATGCGTTGCTGATCATTTAATTTACTATCGTTGGGAATAAAACTGTTTTCGCTCACCTGTTCCACAACCGGGTGACGTCCAGCAGTAATATTAATACCGGCTTTAGTCTGAAATTCTGGCTGACAATAGTTTAAGCTGTCTGCGCGTTCAGCAAAACAGCACAGGGTATCCAGTTCAGCCAGGCCTTCTGCACAAAGTTGCAATGGTTTTAAACTTAACAGGAGTTTATCGAGTAATTCATCATAAAGGAATTTTTCGCGACTAAGTGCCCGTTCTTTAGCGCTTAAAACTTTATCTTCAAAGGCTTTTAACTCCGGCGTAATAAAACGCTCAGATGATTTTAAGGTTTGTCGGCGAATATAATCATCCGGTGCCTTATCAGACTGGGCGCGGGAAATTTCAATATAGAAACCATGCACCCGGTTATAACTGACTTTTAGTGTGCTAATGCCGGTACGTGCTTTTTCACGGGCTTCTAAATCGATTAAAAACTGATCTGCATGTTTACTTAAGTTACGCAGCTCATCTAGTTCTGTATCATAGCCTTCCGCTATAACTCCGCCATCACGAAGCACCACAGGTGGATTATCTTTAATAGCGGCCTGTAAAAGGGCCAGGGTTTCAGGGTGTTCGTCAATGGTGTTAGATAACTGCTGCAAATGATCTGAGTGCAGCTTTTTAAGCTGTTGCTGAATATCCGGTAGACAGGCCAGTGAAAGACCCAGCGTAAATAAATCACGTGGGCGGGCAGATTTAATGGCCACCCGGCTGATAATGCGCTCAATATCACCGATATGTTTTAGCGGGTTCTGCAATTCTGCATATTCACGATTAGTTAATAAAGCATCTACCGCACTGTGACGTAGTTTAAGCTGCACATGATCACGTAGCGGGCGATTAATCCAGCGGCGTAAACACCGACTGCCCATAGCCGTGCTGGTTTTATCGATAACCGAAGCCAGGGTATTTTCCTGGCCACCACTTAAGCTGGTTTCCAGCTCCAGGTTGCGGCGGCTGGCGGCATCCAGTAATACCGTATCTTCACTGCGCTCAACCCTTATGCTCTGAATATGTGGCAGGGAGGTGCGCTGGGTATCGTTTATATACTGCATTAAACAGCCCGCCGCTAAAATGGCCTGGGTCATGCCTTCACAACCGAAACCGGCTAAATCTTTAGTGCCAAACTGATTCGTTAATAAACGCTGGCAGGTATCAATTTCAAAATACCAGGGTGGCTGGCGACGCAGGCCTTTTGCAGCTGATAGCTCGTTATACAGGGCATCATCTTCTGAAATAAGTATTTCAGCGGGTTTAATACGTTCTAATTCAGTGTGCAGCTGTTCATGGCTGCTGAGTTCCTGCACAAAAAATCGTCCGGAACCCGCATCTAATACAGAAAGACCAATTTGCTCACCATAAGAGGCAATTGCCATTAAAAAATTATCGCGGCGTTCTTCTAACAGATTTTCATCGGTCACCGTGCCGGGGGTAACAATGCGCATCACCTTGCGTTCGACCGGGCCTTTGGAAGTGGCGGGGTCTCCCACCTGCTCACAGATGGCCACGGATTCGCCAGATTTAATGAGCCGAGCTAAATAGTTATCCGCCGCATGATAGGGAATACCACACATGGGAATAGGCTCACCATTGGATTTGCCACGTGCGGTGAGGGTAATATCGAGTAAGCGGGATGCCTTGCGCGCATCATCAAAAAACAGCTCATAGAAATCCCCCATGCGGTAGAACAGGAGGATATCAGGGTGCTCGGCCTTAATGCGTAAAAACTGCTGCATCATGGGCGTATGCTGGCTGGAGGCAGGGGCCTTTGTAGCGGCTTCCGGGGCTTTTTTTACAGGTGGCTCGAGTGTGGTGTTAGTCGCTTCAGTCATGGGCTAAATTCTACTGTTTACAGACAGTTAGCGCAAAGAATAAAGCTTATAAGTCAGTATGTTTTCAGGATTCAGTCAATTTCAAGCCTGTTGCTAACCCCCAGGAAACAGCAGCGATCATGGATATGTGGGTAGGCTATCAGTCTATTGTGCTGGTTTGCATGTTATTCCCAGTTAATAGTGTCAGGAAGTAGGGTAGTGAGTTTACTGTTCGGTGCTGGTTTTCATGTGTTAAGTCAAGATTGACCCCTTTTCTTTTTGGTCAGTGATCAATTCTTTCTAATATATTATCGAGACATCCATATTAAGAAAATATGAAAAAGATATATTCATCAGTTATTTAACGAAAATATTAGTATGGGTGTCTCATTAAATCTCTCAACCACGATTATGATTTAGATTACCGGTTCACGCTCAAACAAGTGGGGACTGTTTATGATCGAACCACCGTCTATAACGATGTGAATAATATTACCGCCATAACCAATAATCTGGATGCCTCAAAATCCCAGAGCTTTATTTACGATGATTTAGATCGGCTCGCCGATGCCACAGGTATTTATGGCAACGATCAATTTGGCTATGACAGCGATGGCAACCGAATATCAGAAACCAACAACGGCACACAGGTTTCGACCTATAATTTTCGACCTATAATTACCCAACCACATCCAATAAGCTAAATGATATTACCGGCACCAAAGCCAATACCTATGGCTATGACAATAACGGCAATACCACCAGCAAAAATGGCTTGAGCTTTAGCTATGATAATACCAACCGCATGAGCCAGGCCATTAAC
>QIDK01000154.1 GCA_003228405.1 Gammaproteobacteria bacterium
ATTGCTGCATTTGTGAAATCACATTAATGGCCGGGCCAGGGTCAACTGGGCCAGAGTCGGCTAGAGATGCTAGCGGATTAATCATCTGCTCAGTTCGCTGGTAAGTTTCCACCACTTCAGCATAGCTACTTTGCTGAAAATCCAGTGAAAAACTTTTTATCTCTTCACTATCAAAACCCAGCTCCATGGCCGCATTAAATGCAGATTGCACATCACCCTTAAAAAACTGGCTGGCAATATCAGCTGTATTATTTAGAAAATCATTAATCGCCTGCTGTTCCTCTGCATCCAGATCACCCTGCACACTAAACTGAAAAATGGCGGAATTCTGCCGGGAATAGTCATAAGAATACGCACTACCCTGTTGATCGGCAGTATAATTCTGAGTTGATGATTCCTGCATAAAGGCAGAATAACTTACCTCTACCAGATCCCCCTCCTGAGTCATTATTGTTATAGATGCTTCGCTGGTTTGTCTGAACAAACTTGAGCTTGCAGCACTCTCAGAAATCATCTGTTGATTTCGATCAGTCACATCTGCTGAGTTTTTCAACTGCTCCAGGCCCTCAAAAATTAAGGCTTCTGTAGCATCGATATTCCCGCTAACCTCATCTGTTAGCTGAGCCATAGAGCTAAGAATATCCCTCGCTTCTGCCAGCCCTTTTGTCACCCCCTGTTTTGCCTGTTGTAGCATGCTCTGGGCTTCTATATCACTGCCTGCTCTCTGCAAAATTGCGTTTTCAATAAAACCCGTGATTCTGTCTGCAACCGCCTGCGGGGTAAAATCTGCCGCATCAGGTTCTGCTACCGGTGTGAAATCTGTCAGTGTTTTAGCAAGCTCTCTTTCCACAATAGCAGTCGGGTTTTGTACAGGCTGTCGATTCTGCCCACTAGCATTAATCGGCCGGGTATCATTAAACTGATAGGCGGTTTTAAACTGAGAATTGAGCTGATCAATTAGCTGACTGTTCATTATGATGTTCTCGCTGCTCCAGAAAGAGGGCTGGAGACTGTCGTACAATAAAGTATGTTATTTATTAACTGATATATCGGCCAGTGGTTGTATTTCTTTAGCTTCACAGGTACATTCTTGGCAAATACAGAAAATATAGCGTTATCAATCCCCCCTGCTACTCCCAGAAACCAGCTCAGACCAAACAGGGAGGCTAACGGAGCCAGAATGAACATCATTGCAAAAGCCTTAAAGCCTGAAGAACACTTTATTCAGCAAGAGCCCTACTACGAGCCGACAGGCTCTGAAATCGATATATTTCTGGCTGCCTACCAGCAACAGATACCCGTGCTGCTAAAAGGCCCCACCGGTTGCGGTAAAACCCGCTTTATGGAACACATGGCCTGGCGTTTAAAAAAAGCGTTGATTACGGTCTCCTGCCATGATGATTTAACCGCATCAGATCTGGTGGGGCGATTTCTGATATCAGGCGGTGAAACCCAATGGATTGATGGCCCATTAGCCCGCGCAGTAAGACACGGCGCAATTTGTTATCTGGATGAAATTGTTGAAGCCCGTAAAGACACCACCGTGGTTATACACCCATTAGCAGATGACAGGCGCGTACTCCCCATGGAAAAAGTAGGTGAATTACTGGAAGCCACGGAAGATTTCTGTCTGGCTATTTCCTATAACCCGGGTTACCAGAGTGTGCTAAAAGATTTAAAACAGAGCACACGACAGAGGTTTGTGGCACTGGAATTTGATTACCCATCAACTGAACTGGAGACCCGCATAGTAAAAACCGAAGCCAATATTGAGCAATCACTTGCGCTACGCCTGGTTAAATTTGCCCATATGACCCGCAACCTTAAAGGCAGTGGTCTGGATGAAGGTGCAAGCACCCGCTTGCTGGTACATGCCGGCAAATTAATTTCAGTGGGCATAACACCCGTAGATGCCTGCCATACGTCTATTTCACAGGCCCTCACAGATGATGCGGAAATGCTGGCGGCAATAAATGAACTGAGTGCTTCTCTGTTTTAATCTGAAATATCTGCATGAACCTGCCCCCTTTTACCTTTGCTGAAATTGAAGAATACTTCGAAGATATATCTGTTGAAGTCGATGAAGCCGTTATTCAATATCTTAGCCGCTTCGATATTCAAACCCAGGACACATTACTGGAATTAATAAAAAAAGCCGCCGAAACAAATAATGGTTTGGCTTATCAACTGGCAAAGCGCATCCAGAAATCGATTGAACTAATGGAGCTTAACACCATCGAACTGTGGCTTGATCAGGCAATCGATGCTTTCGATAGAAAAGGCCTTTATGCGGCAATAGAAGTACTCGATGAACTGGAATCCGTTGCCCACCATGCCAGACAAAAACTCACCGGAATCGCATTTGAAGAAGTCTGCAATATGCTGGAGCATTTTGTAACCGGTTTAAATGGCCGTAAGCTAAAGATAGAAACTAATAGTAAAACCTGGACCGACACTGAAACACTTTTTCTGCCTAATATGATCAATCGATTTGTCGATAAAGAAGATAATTTTCAGTTATATAAATGTACGGTGGTTTTTTTATGGGCACAAAACTGGTTTGGAAGCTGGCGTGGAAATTTATGTGAACTTTTTTCCCAATATGAAAATCCACAGAAAGCACAGCAATGGTTTCATATGCTGGAAATAATTCGACTGGATTATATAATCAAACGAGAACTTCCCGGCATTCATCGTCAGATGCAACGCCTTTGTGAGTTAGCTAATCATAAAAAAATATGTGATATAAATATTTCAGGCTTTGAAAACTCAATTAACGAAAACAGTAGTGCTAAAGACAACCTGCAGTTATTAAAACAGGTTTATCATTTAGAACTGCCCGCATTAAATGACTATGTCGGCTGTTTTCAGGCTGAACTGGTACAGCAGATTCGTGATATTCGTTTAATCAAAGAAAAAGATCTTTTTCGTAAAGCCATTGCTCATATAGTGGAGGAGAAGACAGATAAAAAAGCCAGCGAATTCAGTGAGGCTGAAAAACATGCCATCAGTGCACATCAAATACCTGATGCGGAAATGCCCGATGGTTTTAGTTATCGCTTAGAGCTGAATGGCGAGTCTATGGATATGCCAGAGGGTGTGGAAAGTTTAATCAGCTCAATTATTCAGGACATGGGTGATATTCCCGAAGACTATTTAGTCGCCGCTGGTGATGGAAATTACAAAATCATCAGTGAAAAAGACAGACTTGAAGACAATGTATGGGCGGGCACCTATCACGAAGAAGGCGCTTTCTTATATAAAGAATGGGATTACCGCCGACAGAGATATAAGAAAAACTGGTGTGCTTTACGCGAGGTTGAACTTACCGTGGGCAACACACGTTTTGTTGATGAAACCCTAAGCAAATATGCGGGCCTGGTTAAAAACCTGCGACGCACATTTGAGGTATTACGGGGTGAAGATAAAATTTTAAAAAAACAGCCCTATGGTGATGATATAGATATAGATGCACTGGTTGAAGCCTGGGCTGACACCGCCTGTGGTCTTGAAATGTCAGAAAATATTTTTACTAAAATGCACAAGGAAGATCGTAATATTGCAGTAATCTTTATGGTTGATATGAGTGGCTCCACCAAAGGCTGGATAAATGATGCAGAGCGTGAATCCCTGGTGTTACTCTGTGAGGCGCTGGAAACCCTGGGTGATCGATATGCAATTTATGGCTTCACCGGCAACACCCGCAAACGGTGTGAAATATATCCGGTCAAAACGTTTGATGAAGCCTATGATGATAAAACCAAAGGCCGCATTGCCAATATCAAACCTCATGACTACACCCGGCTGGGGGTATTTATTCGTCACTTCAATCAGATGTTTGCCAATATTGAAGCCAGAACAAAAATCTTAATTACCCTGTCCGATGGAAAACCAGAAGATTATGACGGTTATCGTGGAGAATATGGCATAGAAGATACCCGTATTGCCCTGTTAGAGTCGCGCCAGCAGGGCATTCATCCCTTCTGCATAACCATCGACAAAGAAGCCTGTGAATATTTAAAAACCATGTATGGCAATGCCAGTTACGTGGTGATTGATGATGTTAAACAACTGCCACTGAAAGTAACGGATATTTACCGAAATATTACCAGCTAAGCCATATTTTCATTTTTTTATATCATCCATCAAAATTTGACACATTGAAATAATCAATTCACACTCGGGTTTTCAAAAAAAAATAAAACATTAAAATGCAACCTCAAAGCTTCTACTGGTATGACTATGAAACCTTTGGTACCGACCCACGAGTTGATCGAATCGCTCAATTTGCCGGCATTCGTACCGATATGGATTTTAATATTATTGATGACCCCATCGATATCTACTGTAAAGCGACAGACGACATATTGCCTAACCCTGATGCCTGCCTTATCACTGGTATCACACCGCAAAAAACGCTACAGACAGGTCTGATAGAAGCAGAATTTATAGCCAGCATAAACCAGCAGTTTTCAACCGCCAATACCTGCGTGGTGGGTTTTAACAGCATTCGCTTTGATGATGAGTTTACCCGCTATAGTCTGTACCGCAATTTTTATGATCCCTATGCTCGTGAATGGCAAAATGGCTGCTCTCGCTGGGATATTATTGATCTGGTGAGAATAACCCGTGCCCTCAGGCCTGAAGGCATTGCATGGCCGGTTGATGAAAATGGCATTGCCAGCAACCGGCTGGAACTCATTACCAAAGAAAATGGTATTCGTCATGAAGCTGCACACGATGCATTATCTGATGTTTACGCCACGATTGCTGTGGCAAAATTAATAAAGGAAAAGCAGCCTAAATTATTTAATTATGTACTTGATCATAAAAATAAACAGGCGCTTTCGCAACTGCTTAATTTAGTTAAACCAGAAGCTGTTTTACATACCTCGGGCATGTATCCCAGCACTATCTGTAATACCACGGTCGTTTACCCGCTGGCCCAGCATCCCACCAATAAAAATGGCATTATAGTTTTTGATCTACGCTATTCTCCCGCCGATTTAAAAAATCTTTCCGCAGACGAAATAGTCGAGCGGCTTTATACCCCCAGAGATCAACTGCCTGAAGGCATTGACCGCATACCGCTTAAAGTCATACATATAAACAAATGTCCGGTGGTCGCGCCTCTTATCACACTGGATGATGCCTCAAAAAAACGCACAGACATTGACTCGCAGGTATATTTAAAGCACTTAAAAATGTTACAGGAATTACCCGATCTAAAACAGAAATTAAATCAGGTATACAGCCAAAACCCATTCCCACAGGAAAAAGACCCGGACAAAAGTTTATACAGTGGTGGTTTTTTCAGCCCCAATGATAAACAGCGCATGGATCAGCTACGCGAATTAAGTGCAACTGAACTGGCTAAAGCTGAATTTAATTTTAAGGATAAGCGGTTACCTGAAATGTTATTTAGATACCGGGCCAGAAACTATCCCGAAACCCTGAGCGATGCTGAGAGAAACCGCTGGGATGAATATCGACACAACAAATTCACTAATACGGATGATAATAAAGTATTAAACATTGAAACATTTAATCAAATCTTAGCCGAACATATGCAGGATGACGCGATTGGGAAGGATAAAAAGAAGATATTGTCTGATCTGCAGGACTGGGGAAAGACAATAATGGAAGGGGTTGTTGATTAGTCGTAAGTCTTAAGTCATAAGTCGGAAATCAAAAGCGCTATTAACCTGAGCGCAGCCGAAAAATCTGGTGTCGTGAAAGCTCAATACAGAGTCAGGCATCAGATCCTTCGACTGCGCTCAGGATGACAACATTTTTTTGACTTACGACTTACGACTTATGACTTACGACTTATGACTTTCTTTACAACTTACGACTTTCTTTTCAACTATCCCGAATAGAATGCAGTATTTCACCCAAAGTATAAAACTGTGCATTACGCATAAAACCGGCAACAATTTCAGATTTTAGAGTCAGGGCCACACCCTGTTTGTCTTTTTCATGCACCCAGTGATCGGGCAAACCGTCAAATAAATGCATTACCGACAGTTCACCGTTAATGTCTTTAGAAAGATGAATTTGCTGATCTTTCAGGTTTTTAAAAGCAGGCATAAAACCAAAGCTGATATCGCTAAATACGACACCATTAAAATAATGACAGGCGTCTTGCTGCTGCACAACCTGATGATATGGCATATACATAAAAACATCCCGTGCTGATAGTCATTTATCATTATCGGCTGCAACAACAGAATCTTTAATGATTTAAGTAGAATAGAGCCTGACAGGAATGGCATTTATTTAAGCACAGGCTTCTGTGACAACCTTTTGTGTTAAATCAAACTTACTAATGAATCAGGTGAAAAGAATACCTGCCTTATATTACAGAAGCATAGCAAAAATAGTTTCTCCTGTAGGAATTAGCTTTAGCTGACGATAATGATTGCGATGCGAAGCGAGCCGTTAAAACCATATTATAGCTTATCGGCTCGCTTCGCATCGCCTGGGGCATCGTCAGCTAAAGCTAACGCCTTTTTCTAAAGCTTATTAGCAGTAAGCTGTCTTATTTTTTTAGTAAAAGATCATTCACCAACTGCTCTGATATGACCTTAAGAACAACACCAAAAGCATTAATAGTTGAATACATATCGGTAGCTTCCAGCTCGTGGCTTATTTCATAACGCTTTGTCCAGTGACTGCCTGCATCACGTCCATTCAGCAATGAGACTTCAAGCGCAACCACAACTGAAATACCATCAGCACCTACTAATCGTTCAAAGCGAACAATACGGCTATCTATAATATAGTCGGGGCGAGAATCTGTCAGTTCGCGGCTAATATGTGTGGCTATACCACTGGATAAAAGCCCCTGATATAAAGCACCATATACAATTTCTGCAGGTGGTGTTGTCCAGAAGCTATAATGGTAACGCAGCAGCTCTAATGGCCTGTCTTTTTTAATATATAAAATGGCCCTTTCATGATACAGACCACTCGACTTAACGGGCTTTATCACAATATTATTATATTGTGACTCAGCCTGGGGCGACAGAACAATTTCAGGAATGCGATAAAAATGATCCTCGGGAGCCGGGCCACTACCAAAACTACAGGCTGAAATAAAGCCAGCCAACAATACCAGTAAAGTGAAGCGAAGCATTTTTATTCCTTATTTAGTGTAACTATTCAACTTATTCAGTGTGGCTTATTATCAGAGCGAAAACGAGAGTGTAGAGATGTAAATACTCATTTATAACGCAGATATGGCGCCATACAGAAATATGATCGGCAGCAGAGTTATTCAATATCATACTTATCAACGGGTGGTTGACTACCTAGTATAACACCCGGATTATTACGCAGTTCACGGCTAAACTCGTTCATATTCTGGCTGGTTGCATCAAGATTATACATAACTGATTCTATACGCCCTGAAATCACATCAATAGAATTCTTAAGTTCAATAATGGTGTAGCGAATATCTCCACTATTATCATTTAATATCAAATCTGTTTTTGTGAGTATGCCATCCAGTTGTTTGTTTATGCGTGTAAAACCCGATGTCAGTTCAGATAAACTCTTACCTGAAGAATCAGCATATTTAAATAAATTATTTAAATGCTGAACATTTTCATCACTTAAAATAAGTGCGATTTTGCTTGCCGAATAATTTAAACTTTGAATCAGCTTTTTTATACTTTTTGTAGATTGTGGAATGAATGTATTTAACTCCGATGCAATCGAATCGACAAGTTCCATAATATCCACCGCCTCTGCACTCTGTATTGTGTCTCCGGGTGATAAAAACTGTTTAGATATACCCTGAGTAATTTCTATCTGTTTATCTGAAATAATGGCAGGCATAACTATTTGCGCTAAACTGTCATCGGGAATTTTCCAGCCAGACTTAACCCACAGATTTAATTTATAATGTGTTTTCCCCTCAATAAATATGGGTTCAACTCCGTTAACTGCACCAATAGCATAGCCTCCATAAGTAACCACAATACCATCTTTAATGCCGGTCACCTGATCAAATTCTACATAGTATTCATCTGCATCAGACTGCCCGCCAGTTATTTTCAGGAGTGAAAAAAACAGCAGTAACAAGCCAGCCATTACAAATATTCCAACTATAAGATAATTATTTTTTTCTTTTTTCATATCATTAAGTACTATTAATAATCTGCTTGTTTAGGGTTAGAATTTTTATTTTCCGGCGTTGTATCTAGAGCTTTACCAGTTAATCTCTGTAAATATTCATCAACATCCACTATATCTCGCCTGGGTTTTCGATGTAGCAAATTATGAATTCGCTGATTATCACTATTGCGAACCTCATTTACAGTGCCACACATTAAAATTTCACCGCGATCTAAAATAGTGATTCTATCGGCTATTTTAAAGGCACTCTCCAGCTCATGGGTAACAACAACAATAGTCATTTTCATGGCATCCCGCAAACGCAGAATAAGCTCATCAAGTTCAGCAGATACTACCGGATCGAGACCTGCAGATGGCTCATCAAAAAACAGCAACTTAGGATCAAGTATAATAGCTCTGGCCAGAGCAGCACGTTTAATCATACCCCCTGATAGCTGTGCTGGCATTAAATCTTCAAAGCCAGCCAGGTTAACCACCTCAAGTTTCATCTGACTCATGATACGCATGGTATTTTCATCAAGATCTGCGTGTTCGCATAACGGCAATTGAATATTTTCAGACACACTCATAGAACCAAACAATGCACCACCCTGAAAAGACACACCAATGTCTTTTTTCATTTCATGCATTTGATTGGCAGACATTTTGGTAATATCTTTGCCTAGCAATTTTATACAACCAGAAGTTGGTTTATTAAGCCCGAGCATGTAGCGTAATAATGTGCTTTTTCCTGAGCCACTGCCTCCCATAATAACCATGATCTCGCCCTGATTTACTTCAAAGCTAATATTATTTAATATTTTTTTACTGCCATAATGAGTCACCAGGTCTTTCACATAAATTAACTGCTGATTATTTTCAGAATTCATTATAAAAACCGGGTTAAAAAGAAGGTAAAAATCATATCCGCAATTACAATCGCACTAATCGACATAACCACTGAACGAGTTGTTGCCAGCCCTACGCCTTCTGCACCTCCCTTCACCTGAAAACCATTTAGCACACTGACAACAACAATTAATATGGCAAAAACTACACTTTTAAATAACCCCTGCATTAAATCAAAAACGCTTATGACATCAAAACTACGACTCATATATATTTTAATCGGCATGCCTAACTCATAGGATGTATAAACGGCTCCACCCAACATACCTACAAGGTCGCCTATAATAGTTAATATTGGCATAGTAACTATCATTGCCACCAGGGCCGGAGCCGCGAGATATCGAACCGGATCTATACCTATCACCTGGAGTGCATCAACTTCCTGTGACTCCATCATGGTTCCAATACGTGCGGCAATGGCAGAACCTGATCTCCCCGCAACAATAATGCCGGTTATTAAAGCACCAAACTCACGGCTCACTGAAATTGCAATACCGGTTACGACCTGCCCCTGTGCACCATAAGGTTTGAGAGTTTCAAGACCCTGTATAGCGAGCATCATGCCAACGGAAAAACACAGCACAATAACAATTGGAGTAGCTGTTACACCAATCTGCATGGCCTGAGTAAAAATCAAAGGCATGCCTACAGCCTGTTTATTAAAACGACCCAGAATAAGCCAGTAAACTGATTCCACCAGCAACATAATCGCATAACCAAGTTCTTCTATGGCGTTTAATGATGACCGGCCTATTTTTTCAATATTTTGTTTC
Organism: Gammaproteobacteria bacterium; assembly: GCA_003228405.1. Lineage (GTDB taxonomy): Bacteria > Pseudomonadota > Gammaproteobacteria > SZUA-229 > SZUA-229 > SZUA-229. The sequence goes on from QIDK01000154.1 coordinate 9,804, forward strand.
ATATTAAATCACTGCTGCCCATTAATCTTTAAAACGTCGTCATCTCCGCTAAAATCTTATGCAAAAATTTAAAACAGGCTTTTCCTGGTACTTCAGTATGGCGAGCTGGAGCCTGAAGTAGTGCCTGTGTCGGAGATGAAAAATTGTAGTTTGTTATGTTTATATCTCATATAGTCAGTTGCGTGTTCATAGCTTTATATGTGAGGTCTACAGTTTGTATTTAAAAAGTTCACGGGATAGCAGTGATCGACTTAACACAGAATATTTAATATTATTAATGAAACTATAATCATGCAATATCAGTTTTATTCTACTTCATCCAGTGAATCATAAATTGTAAAAACCGTATCCAGGCGAGCTAGCTGTAAAACCTGCATTGCAGATTCACTTACTCCCAGCAACGCAAAACTTAGCTGTTTAGATCGAGCGGTTTGTAAACCTTCAACAAGACAGGCTACACCTGAGCTATCAATATATTCAACCATAGACAAATCAACCAGACAATTTGAGTCTTTCGAGATAATATTTAATATCTGTTTTCTAACATTAGATGATTCATTTAAGTCAATTTCTCCAGACAGGTTTATAACAGTGTAATTTAAATATTGTGAAACGGGATATTTCATAGCAATACCTTAATTGGTGTTTTTTTCTGTTATACGACTCTTATTCGGCTTATTTAACTGTTTACGCATTTCAAGCAAATTGCCTTTTTCACCTGATAGTTTATTTTTATATTCCACACCATCCATAACCTGGTGAATAATATGCACCCCAAGACCACCAGGTCTTATATCTTCAAGATTTCTCGATTTAATTGTGGTTACATCTACCATATCTGCATGATCAAATATACGAATCAATAGTTCATCTTTATCTCTGCAGAATTCAATAATAATTTCCTCATTATCCTGCCCGGCGTAAGCATGCTGAATGACATTCATGCAGGCCTCATTAATTGCAATGACCAGACTATCCACATTTTCATCACTACAGCCCTGCTTTTTTGCCAGCACCCGTACAAACTTCCTTAATGGCTTTAGCATGTCTGCTCTGGATAACAAATGTATGCGCTCTAATCGTTTCATAAGTCTGCTGGTTTTTCTAAAAGTAATAAGGTCACATCATCACGTAATGGCTGAGTGGTATGTGTAAATTTACTGGCAATCAATTTTAGTCGCTCATTGGCTAACAGTTTTTTATCCATGCCTGTTATCAATTTAAATAAACCGCCTAATCCCAGCATGTCATTTCCACTAATAAAACCTTCGGTTACACCATCAGAATAAATATATAAACTGCTATTCTGTAGATTTATCGTGTATTTAGTATAGTGTGTATCTGGCATTACACCTAATGGTGGTGCGGTTGCTTCAAACTCCTGACAAAGACCACTGTCTAAAAACAGTAAAGCCGGTGGATTACCTGCATTCACCAGTTGTAATTCATCGCTTGATGGGCGATACAGGCCAGCCACCATGGTCACAAACATACCATGAATTGATGTTTCACAGAGCTCATTATTCACTTCATACATCAGCTGACCTGGATCATTAATTCGTTTTCCCAGACACCTGAACAAACTACTGGTTTTAGCCATTAATAAAGCCGCATTTACACCCTTACCAGAAACATCGCCTAAATTAAAATAGATGTCACCATTTTCAAGTTCAAAAAAATCATAAAAATCACCCGATAAAATTCTGGCCGATATATTAATACCATTCACTGGAAAGTCATCTCCCCTGCTTTCGGGCAACAAACTCTGTTGAATTTCTCTGGCTAAATTTAAGTCACGATTTATTTCTGCAGCTAATTTGTCTCGCTCATCAAGGGCCTGCTCAAGACGCAGAGTTAATTCCTGAAAATTCACATTATCTTCATTTAAACGAATATTTGCTTCATACAATATTTGTGAAAATGCAATGTGATCTTTTACAGGTATATCTAGCACTAATGCCGTAAGATCGACTTCATCCGGAATAGCCTCCAGCAGCTCTTCTGCTTTGTAGGGCTCCATATTAAAATCATCCGCTAGAATTTTCCGACACCGATTTATGATATAGCTTTTATCTTCCGCTGTGTATACTGATGTTAGCCAGTCTGCGCAGCGTATAACCTTACACAGTTGTTGATCCAGGTCAGACAGGCCTAATTCAGATAAATCTGTTTTGTCGCTATAGTGATGTAGAGATAACTGGGCCTGCAGCTCTGGGAAAATACCCCACGCCTGCATAAATAGACTCAACTGGACATCATGCTGCTGACTAAATATGTTCTGCTCCATCGTTAAGCGTGCTTCCGGCTCTCGCTTATGAAACTCTGACCAGAGTGCACCTTTTTCCGGTTGCTCCAGAAACAATAATAGAAAACCAACATCCTGGATAAAGCCTGCAGTAAAACACAGACTGGCATCAAGACCGATTAACTCGCCTATCATTCTGGCGCTCACTGCACGCCGCAATGAATCCTGCCAGAACGCATGCATATCAACCGCTAAAATTTTGTATTGATTGAGGCTCCGATAAATTATCTGAATCAGTGCCAACTGGGTTATACGTTCGATGCCAGATAAACTGATTGCCTGATATATACTGTTGACCTTGGTGGTTAGATTAAAGTGATCTGAATTAATAATTTTCAGCAGGCGCTGAAAAAACTGGGGATATTTTTCACTTAAAATCTCTATAGATTGCTGTAGATTGTCCTGCTGATCTGCTAATTTCAAAAAATCACAGACTATTACAGGTACCTCAGGGATACCCGGTGCATATAAATTATCTGAATTATAAGCAGCCACTAGTTTCTTCTAATATAATATTTAAGCCCCTTACACGGTAAACGCTGCACTTAAAACCCAGCAGGCCCCGGCTAGAAAATATGCCGGGATAACAAAAATATTTCGTGCAAAGTACCCTTTTTATAAATGAATTTAATAGAGTATAGCTGTTAGCAGACAAATTAGCATAGTATTTGAGCAGACAGGTTTGCCCATATGAGCAAGCCTTTAGTTTATGCGAATCCGATGCGCTCCTGGCTGGGTCTTCACTACACTCAATCATTCGACCAGGCCCTGAATAGTGGTCTTTACGGCTAATTTTTACACCCCCCCTGTTCTGCTCACTCTTAACAGGGCTATACTGTGTAGAAATAGATTTAGTTTGAGGTATTCTATGGACACAAGACCGCCCTTATCAGCACAGAAGAGTCAGCAATTACTCAGCCATACATCGAATACCGTCTGTTCCATTATTCTGGGTAAAAGCCATCAGGTACAACTGGCCCTGAGCTGCTTACTGGCGGGTGGACACCTGTTAATTGAAGACCTGCCTGGTGTTGGCAAAACGACATTATCACTGACCCTGTCGAGGGTATTTGGGCTGGATTTCCAGCGCATTCAATTTACCAGTGATCTGCTACCTTCTGACGTACTGGGAGTTTCCATTTATGATAACAAACGTCAGGTTTTTACTTTTCATCAGGGGCCGGTGTTTACCCAGGTGTTACTCGCGGATGAAATCAATCGCTCTACCCCCAAAACACAGAGCGCCCTGCTTGAAGCCATGGAAGAAAAACAGGTTACTCAGGATGGGGTTACGCGCAAGCTGCCACAGCCTTTTTTTGTCATCGCCACCCAGAACCCATTGGAACAGGCAGGCACTTTTCCCCTGCCAGAATCCCAGCTAGACCGTTTTTTAATGCGCATCAATATCGGTTATCCAGACCAGCAGGCTGAAATGGAACTATTAAAAGGCAATAATCGCCAGCAGATGATTCAACAACTGAAAGCCGTTATTCAACCGGAGCAACTGCTGGAATTACAGCAATCTGTGGAACAGATACACATGTCACAGGCGATTCTGGATTATACGCTGACATTAATTCGCAGCAGTCGCTTATCTCCCTGGTTTATCAGTGGACTATCACCCCGAGCAGGGCTGGCTTTACAACGTTGCGCCCGGGCCTGGGCATTTTTACAGGGACGAGATCATGTATTACCTGAGGACATACAACAGGTGTTACCCTCAGTGGCGGCGCACAGGTTGCAAATTCACCCGGAACATCAGGATAAAAGTATCGATGATCTTATTATTTTGCTGATCAAACAGGTTCCAGTTTAAGGACGCCTGTAAATAATGTCATCAAAGCTACCCCTGGTACCCGGTTTCATTGAAAATTTTATACTAAACTGGGCTGATAAACGCCAGCCATCATCCAGCCATCAACTTACTATCGATCGCCATCATTTATATATATTGCCTACTCGTCATGGCATTGGCTACTTTATCATTATACTGCTGATTTTATTTGTATCGATTAACTATGAAAATAGCTCAGGCTTTATGCTGGCTTTTCTGCTCGGCTCACTTGGTATTCTGGGAATGGTATACACTCACCAGAACATTAACCGGCTTAAGATAAAAATTGGACGTGCAGAATCGGTGTTTGCAGGTCAGAATGTTTTATTTCCTGTTTATATCTCCCAATCTATACCCAGCTTACATCCTAATCTAAAATTACTTTCTGAAACCGGACAAACCATTAGCGCACATCTTGTTAATGAAAAAAACACCGAATGTAAACTACCCCTTAGCACAACTCACAGAGGCTATATAAAACCAGGGCGAATTAAAATATTTTCTGAATATCCACTGGGATTATTTCATGCATGGAGTTGGCTTAAGCTTGACAGTCAATGTCTGGTTTATCCGGCTCCTGCCCCGCACCATTATCCATTAGATTTTTCTGAAGAAAACATACATGGTTTGTTCAGCAACAACAAACAGGGTATGGACGACTTTGCCGGTATTCGACAATATCAGGTGGGAGATTTAGCAAATCATATGGCCTGGAAAGCCATCGCAAAAACTGGAGAATTACAGACTAAATTATTTAATAATGAATCAACTCAAAAAATTTATATCAACTGGTCACACACAGATGAAACTTTACAGTTAGAACAACGCCTGTCTGTTTTGTGTCGCATGGTACTAGATGCCAGCCAGCAGAATATTAATTTTGGATTACACATTCCAGGCACTCGCATTCCACCCGCCTGCGGTCTGCAACATAAACATCGCTGTTTAAAAGCTCTGGCTTTGTTTGGGGTTTCTGAATGAAATCGTTACTAGCACAAGCTTTAACATCACTCAGTCATCAGCCCGTTTTCTGGGTGGTATTTTCACTGGCACTTGTTATCACACCCCATTTAAGCCGCTTTCCAGGCTGGGCAATTTTTCTTATTTCTACTCTATTTTTATGGCGGCTTATCTGTATAAAACAGCCACACTGGCTAGCCCCAAAGTGGTTACTGGCAGTGCTCACCCTGCTGGCCGCTATCGGTATTTTTATTCACTTTGGTAGCGTATTTGGAAAAACCGCAGGTTCTATTTTACTTTCTATACTCCTCGCGATGAAACTACATGAAAGCCAGACTCGGCGTGATTATATGCTGCTCATTGGCCTGAGTTTTTTTATTATCGTCACTAATTTTCTCTTTTCGCAAAGCATTCCAACGGTTCTATTTATGCTTGCCATTGTGATTGTGCTTATCATGTCCATGCTTAGCATCAACCAGGGTTCTGCCATTATAAGCATTAAGGATAAATTCAGATTATCTATAAAAATGCTGCTTCAGGCAATTCCACTCATGCTAATTATGTTTGTGTTATTCCCTCGAATCTCCGGGCCTTTCTGGCAATTACCCGATGAAAAACAAAGCGCAACTACCGGCTTAAGCGATACCATGTCACCTGGCAATATTGCCAATTTAATCCAGTCTAATGCGCCAGCTTTCAGAGTAGAATTTGATCAGAAAATTCCACCTCAAAATAAACTCTACTGGCGGGTACTGGTATTGTGGGATTTTGATGGAACAACCTGGGAACAGGGAAAACAGAATAACTCTCTCTCAGCATCATTATATTTAACGTCTAATGAATCGATTGCTTACACGATTACAATGCAACCCCACCAGAAAACCTGGTTATATGCACTGGATATTCCATCTCAGGTTCCCGAATCAATTAACTACACAAATAACTATGTACTGCGTTCACCACAGAAAATAAACAGCTTATACCAGTATCATATTTCTTCCGTGCCTGACTATATAATTCAATTAAACATTACTCCCTGGGAAAAAAATGCAGGTTTAAAAATTCCGCAAAACACTAACCCTAAAACCTTGCAAATGGGTAGAAATTTTGCTCTTAAATACCAACGCCCTGATGATATTGTTAAGCATGTTCTAAATTTTTTTAACCAGCAGAATTTTCACTATACGCTTAAACCACCCCTAACTTTCGGGTTTCATCCGGTAGACCAGTTTCTATTTGATACCCGACGTGGCTTTTGTGAGCATTATGCCAGCAGCTTTACTTTATTAATGCGGGCTGCCGGAATTCCCGCACGAATTGTTATTGGCTATCAGGGGGGCACCCTTAACCCGTTAAACCAGGTAATGACTGTTCGTCAGAGTGACGCCCATGCCTGGTCTGAGGTGTGGCTTAAAAATCGTGGATGGGTACGTATTGACCCGACGGCGGCAATAGCGCCTCAACGAATTGAACGTAACCTTAATGCGGCACTTGATCCGACGGAATCACGCCCTTTTCTTATGCAGATTAATACTGGCATGATGAAAAACATACTATTTTACTGGGATGCCATCGACAATCAGTGGAATCAATGGGTTGTAGGCTATGATAAAGAATTTCAGAAGCAGTTTTTAGAAACTGTTTTTAATAAACAAATAGTATTTTCTGAAATCATTTTACTGATGGTAATTAGTTTCAGTGTAATGCTGGCAATTATCTCACTTTTTATTATAAAGCCCTGGCGGCGGCAAAAATTTGACCCTGTCGTTAAAATATATAACAACTTCTGCGCTAAATTAGCTCCACTGGGAATTCATCGAGAGCCATATGAAGGGCCAGTCGATTTTGCTGCTCGGGCCATAAAAAAACTGCCTGCTCAAAAAAACAGCATAGCGTTAATTACTCGCTTATATATAAAACTACGCTATGAAGCCCTGCATAGTGAAAAACAGTTTGAGCAGTTCAGATTGCATACTAAAAAGTTTAAACCTGGTGTTCTGTAGCCTGGAAGTAGCGCTGTAAAATCCAGGCTTGCTATAAAATAAGCCCAATTTAACAATGGCTATATATTAAGGAATGGAAAAAAGAAAGCCGGACGATACAGAAAAGAAATGGGTGCAAGCCAATGTTATAAACTTAAGCACCACATTCCCATCAGACTCAGTTTAATGCCCTACCCATCAGCGCAAAGCATTTTACAAAGGCCGCAGACAGGCCAGGGTCTTTAATCATCACTGCGTAATCCCCTTTCCTGAACCTGAGCCTGCGAGATGTATATGCCAGGCCTAGTTTCATCAGGCCGGGTGGCTTTGCCACTAGTAATATCCAGTTATCCATGCTTGCCCTTAGATCCCAGTTTATCGATTCGCCATTCGGGCTGGCCGCTGAAATAATTTCACCATTTGCAATCGTTAAAACTACCCGCGGTATATCCTCACTTTCAACCCCAAAAGCAACCACTGAGTTAAAACTGGATTGACTAAGTTGATCAGCGATTCCTTCACTACTATTCCATATATCTTTATATTTCTGTGCCCAGTCAGCTGAAAATAATTCAGGCATAGCTTATTGACTCCGGTGTATTTTATACATTTTTATACTGTTTACATGAAATTAACAAAAATTTCAGTATGAATCCAGTAATTTCATATTACATTCATGATTTAATGATATATCTGCAATAAATTTACATTTAGGATATATTTATTACAGGGTACCGAATGCCAATGCTATTCAGAAGGGATATATTATGAAAGAAATGAAAGGCGTGACTATCTATTTTAACGATGACACTAAATTAGTCATTGAATACCCCAAACAGTTTGATAATGACTATGATATTGTAACTAAAATGAATGAATTACTGGAAAATAAGTATTTCCTGATAGAGGCAGATGGTTCCATGCTATTTATTCCCGTTGATAATATTAAATACCTGCAAGTTTACCCTGCACCGGAAAAGCTTCCAGCCTATGCGGTACTCGGTGCCAGCATAATCGACACATAACGAAAGCTGCAGAATTTACTAATTTGCAGCTGAAATACTTAGAAACAGCTCGCTCAATAGTTGATTCACTCGCAGCTGGCGGGCTTTATCTGTATTTTCGATACCGGTAAAAACACCTATTGCTCCACGCCACACAACCTTCTTTAGACCAGAATCAATAAAATCAACCACCAGTGTGCCACGTTCATGTTTTCTGGCTGCCTCACTGTTCGCTCGCAGGCCGGGAGCCAGACCATAATGTATAGCCAGTGCCGTATCATCCATTTCAGACTCAAGCGAGACATGATACTGAACCAGCAGACCTTTATCTGATTTCTGCTTAAAACTATAACCTTTTGCCAGCAGGGCCTGATTGATGCCGTTATCAACTAACTGTTGCACTGAGAATTCAGACTGTTTTAAAGTGCCAGAAATATCGGCATGATTATCTGCCCAGGAAAATAGCTGTTTAGCCGACACCGAAAAATCAGGTTGTGACACTATCACGATAGAAGACCTTAGTAATTCAGGGTTTTTACCCGCCAGTAAAACGCTGCTATATAAAAACAGGCTTAGAGAAGAAAAGAAAATAGCGATTATGTTTTTCATAGTTGTCCCTGCAATAATTAATTTTAATGAATTAGAATTCTGCTATTATGCCTAAAACCGGAACCAACCGGAACCACAAATGCAATGGACAAGCCTATATGACTCCGCATACCCGCCCTGAATCTGGTAAAAGCCAGATTTACCTGCTGTTATCCATATTCATTATTACCCTTAGCAGCTGCACATCTGAACAGGGTGAAACTAAAGCTGAAGTTATCCGCCCGGCTAAAATGACTATTGTCGGCGACCCTCTTGCAGGCGCTCAAAGAATCTACCCAGGTGAAGTAGAAGCTGGCAACCGCTCTGAGCAGGCATTTCGAGTTACTGGTAAACTGGTTAAACTACCGGCAAAAGCCGGCATGAAGGTTAAACAGGGCCAGCTGTTAGCTCAACTTGACCCAACAGATTTTCAACTGCGGGTTGATGAGCAACAGGCCCGGTTTGACCTGGCACAGGTTCAATATAATCGAACTGAAACACTGGTTAAACAGCAGCTGATTCCAAAATCTGATTTTGATAAAGCGAAATCAAACCTGCTTTCTGCGAAAGCCGATCTAAAACTGGCTAAAGCTAATTTAAGCTACACCGAATTACGCGCACCTTTTGATGGCCGCATATCTAAAGTTAATGTAAAAAATCATGAAAACATCCCGCAGAATAGCATCGTACTCATTATTCAAACGACTGATAATATCGACATTGCCTTTAACCTGTCTGAAAACATTATTTCAAGACTTAAAAAAAGATCAAAAAATAAAGCAATGCCTAAAGTTATTTTTGATAGCCACCCTGGTAAAATCTATGAAGCCAGTGTTAAAGAATTTGATATCGAAGCAGACCCGCAAACCCGTAGTTATAAGGTAACTCTGACGATGCCTTCACCTCAGGAATTTATTGCTTTCCCGGGTATGAGTGTCAATGTTCATATTGACTTTACAAAAATTTCAAATACATCTGCTACCAAACTGGAAGTACCCGTTGAAGCGGTTTTTTCACCCGAAGATTCAGCGCTAAAAAGCAGAAGCTATATGGTATGGAAGGTCAATAAAAACACCATGCAGGCGCAACGCACACAGGTCAGTGTAGGGCAGATAAATAGTCTTGCCATAGAAATCACATCCGGTTTACAGTCCGGCGACCAGATTATTACCGCCGGCGTTAACTTTATAAAAGAAGGACAGAAAGTTAAGCCATGGGTTAAAGAATCAGGCCTTTAAGGGTAACTATTCAGCTCCCCCTGTATGACACTCTATCCGCGTTAAAAAATGGACATTTACCTTTGTAAACTCACATTTTTTGCCTTGATCTGAAGTCATACAGGGGCAAGCTGAACAGTTACAGGTTAGTGCTGACTTAAGTGTGCCTCAACAATATATAAAGGTAAATATCCATATTTTAGAGCGTGGTTTTGTTTCGTCCTATGAGAACATATGTTAACAACTTGAAAACTTCGTCATCCCCGAATGCTTGTATCGGGGTAATTTAAAGTCACTGGATTCCCGACTCAGGCCTTCGGGAATGACAGACTTTTGTTTAACAGTAACCCACAATTCAGCCACGCCCGAAGGATCTGGTTTTAATATTAAATAAAAGTGCGTCCCAATATACTTAAAATAAATTGAAAACTATGAATATTGCAGAATTCTCAATTCGTAACAAACTCATCAGCTGGATGATTGCCATCATTTTTCTTATAGGCGGCGCATTTGCCTACAGCGGTTTATCCCGCCTGGAAGATCCGGAGTTCACCATTAAGGATGCGGTGATTATTACCCAATATCCCGGCGCATCGCCACAACAGGTAGAAGAAGAAGTCACCTACCCGCTGGAAAATGCACTGCAACAACTGCAATATGTTGACTATATCCGATCTATTTCCACCAATGGCCTGTCACAAATTACCGTGACAATGAAGCGTCAATACAACAAAAACCATTTACCACAAATCTGGGATGAGCTACGCCGCAAGGTAAATGACCTGAGCCCCAGCTTACCTCCGGGTGTATTACCGCCTCTGGTGAATGATGATTTTGGTGATATTTTTGGTTTGCTATTTGCGATTATCGGCGATGGCTATAGTTATCAGGAATTAAGTGATTATGTTGACTATCTGCGGCGTGAACTGGTACTGGTAGATGGTGTCAGCAAAGTGACGGTTGCCGGTAAGCAGCAGGAGCAGGTATTTGTTGAAATTTCTCTTAGCCGAATGACTCAACTGGGTATTCCCTATCAGCGTATTTATGAAATTCTTTCCACACAAAATATCGTATCAAATGCAGGCTCAATAAAAATTTCATCAGAATTTATTCGCTTTCATCCAACCGGAGAATTTCAGAATGTTAAAGAACTGGAAGATCTGTTAATTAGCAGTCCCGGTGATCAAACACTACTTTATTTAAAAGATGTTGCAAGCGTTAGCCGTGGTTTTCAGCAGGTACCCACACACCTGGTTTCACTGAATGGTCGCCAGGCTATTTCACTGGGTGTCGCGTTTGCTTCTGGTTTCAATGTAGTTGATGTGGGCAAACGCATTGATGCAAAGCTGGCAGAACTCGAATATGCTCGCCCCGTAGGCATTGAGCTGGCAACGCTTTATGACCAGCCAAAGCTGGTTTCCGCATCTATAAATGCCTTTGCAATAAACCTGTTAGAAGCGGTAGCCATTGTTATTATCGTGCTTTTATTATTTATGGGAGTACGCAGTGGCCTGCTCATCGGCCTGATATTATTCTTAACTGTCATCGGCAGTTTTGTATTTATAAAACTACATGGTCTTGAGTTACAACGTATTTCACTGGGTGCATTAATCATTGCTTTAGGCATGCTAGTCGATAATGCCATTGTTATTACCGAAGGCATACTCATTGGCATACAGCGCGGACTATCAAAAGTTGAAGCCGCCAAAGCCATTGTAAAACAGGCTATATGGCCTTTATTAGGCGCAACGGTTATTGCGGTGACTGCCTTTGCACCCATTGGCCTGTCCAATGATTCTACTGGCGAAATGCTCGGTTCGCTATTTTATGTTTTACTTTATTCCTTAATGTTAAGCTGGTTTACCGCTATTACGCTAACACCTTTTTTTGCAAATATAATTCTAAAAGGCTCTGATAGTAATGCTAAATTAACCGACCCATATCAGGGTGCATTTTTTACGGCATTTAAAAATATCCTCGACACCTGTTTAAAACATAAAATAATAACCGCAGGTATCACGGTAGCTTTACTGGTCACTTCCGTTTATGGGTTTCAGAAAGTAAAAGTCGTTTTTTTCCCTGCCATGACAACACCTATGGTACTGGTAGATTTTCGTAAGGAACATGGCACCGATATTCGCCAGACATTCAGTGAAGTTCAGGCGATTGAACCCTGGATACTAAAACAGGCAGGTGTAAAACAGGTAAGCTCTAATACCGGTAGAGGCGGCATTCGTTTTATGCTGACCTATGGACCTGAAAAAATATTTCCCAGCTATGGCCAGTTTATGGTTGAACTGGAAAATTACAAACAGATAAATCACTTTATAAAAATCATGGGTGAATACTTTGACGAACATTACCCTGATGCCATATATAACTTTAAGAAGTTTGAGCTAGGCCCCTCTAAAGATGGAAAAATTGAGGCGCGCTTTTCTGGCCCTGACCCGGATGTTCTACGCTCACTTGCGGTTCAAACAAAACAGATTTTTAACCAGCAGCAGAATACTGTTAATGTGCGAGATGACTGGAAAAAACGCACTAAAATAATTCGCCCTCAGTTTTCAGAAGCTCAGGCCAGACGTGCTGGCATTAGCAAACAGGATCTTGATAATGTGTTACAGATGAGTTTTTCAGGCAAACAGATAGGCCTTTATCGTGATGGCACAAATCTGCTGCCCATTATTGCTCGCCCGCCTGAAAATGAACGTTCTAATATTGATTCTGCGCACAGTCTACAAATATGGAGCCCTGTATACAGTCGCTATATATCTATTGAACAGGTTGTAAAGTCATTTGATGTTGAATGGGAAGATGCGGTTATTAATCGTCGCGATAGAAAACGCACCATTACCGTGATGGCCGACCCCAATATACTGGGAGAAGATACTGCAAATGATATTTTCAAAAAAGTCCGCCCTGCAGTAGAAGCCTTAAAGCGGCCCAAAGGTTACGAGCTTAACTGGGGTGGCGAAGCTGAAAGTTCAGCTGATGCAAATGAAGCACTTATGGGCTCCATCCCGCTGGGTATTTTTGTTATGTTTATTATTACCGTGCTATTATTTAATACCCTGAGACAACCCCTGGTTATCTGGTCTCTGGCACCTATGGCTATTATTGGTGTTTCATTTGGCCTGTTAATTACCGGTTCACCTTTTACCTTTATGGCATTGCTCGGCTTTATCAGCCTGGTGGGCATGTTACTTAAAAATGGAATTGTACTGGTCGATCAGATTAATTTAGAACTCAGCACAGGCAAGCAGACTTACCATGCCATTTTTGACTCTGCAGTGAGCCGTGTACGCCCTGTTTCCATGGCTGCAGCTACAACCATACTGGGCATGATTCCTCTGCTGTTTGATGCTTTTTTCTCATCCATGGCGGTCACCATTATGTTTGGCCTGGGTTTCGCTACCGTGCTCACATTAATAGTAGTACCGGTAATTTATGCCATAGTTTACCGGGTAGAGTATGTACCTTTAAAATAAGCGGGTTAAAATAACAAATTGTAGCCTGGCACAGCAACTCAGGGTTTAATGGTAGACTCACCCGCTGAAATCCAGTTTTTTATACCTTTGGCAACATGGGAAACCTGTTTATACTTTAGCTGTTCATCTAATAGTTTGCTGATTTTAGCCGTGCGATTTCCACTTCGACAAATCAGAATAAACGGCTCATCCATGCTCACAATTTTATTAAATTCAGCTAACCATTTGTGCACATCATAATGCCCGTTTTTATCAAAAAAGGTTAATAAATGACTGCCTTTTATTATACCTGTTTGTTGCCATTCTTCCGTCCGGCGAATATCAATTACAGGAACTCCCTGTGCAACCATTTTCTTAACATCTGAGTTACTCAGATTTTTTACTGCGGCATGCACAGCAGCCGCACTAAAAAAAAGGAATACCCCAAACAATAATTTATACATAACTTAATCCCCGACTAATATGAGACACACTGGCAGTTTTCCTACAGCTTTTTTTACCAGCCAGCACTCAGGTCTCCCTGTTTTGCATACGACCAACTCTGTATGAATCGACTACACCCACAAACCAGCAAATAAGCAGAATAGCTGTAGCAATATTTTGCGCCTGAATTTCAGCATCTGATGTTTGCCTTGATATTAATTCTGTAATGCCTATAACATCTAGCTGAACTTCACCACTTTGTATTTTTTCGGCTATTTGCATGGCTTTCTCGACCGTTTTTGTAATTAAATAATATAGCGAACCAAGCGTGACACTCGTTAAAACTATAGCTGTAAAATACTTTTTCAAATAGAAATGTCCTGCACCTGGAAATACCAGGGTTGATAATAGAACGGCTTTTGTAGATATACGCATAAGCACACCAGTTGTTTTAGGGAATAGGCTTAATTCAGGATATTTTGACTGAAATTCAGAATCTATCAGATCCAGTTAATTAGCTTTATGAACCATTATACATTAATGCCTTATTAGAATCATCTGATGATGAATAATCACCCATATACGACATTTACTAATGAGTCAGGTGCATCGTCAGCTAAAGCTAACGCCTACAGGTGCTATTTTTCTATCGTTTATTAGCTGGCTCAGATTGACTTTAGGGATAACATGATTGCAACCCTGATTAAATTGCTTCCTGGAATGGGTCTTCTGTTAAGTTCCTCGACACTAATAAAGTGCAGAATTTAACTATATATTGATCATTTTTATTTTTAATTGAAAAAACCATAATTCACTGGTATGTTCATTAATTTGAGGGATGTATGTGACATTAAGAGAGGTATTCGCATTTCCAAATGACAGCATAGGTAAAACCCCGGGGAAAGGTTCGTTTCCATTTGTATCCTGACGCGTCATAAAAAAGCCAGTGAAACCTGTGTCAATATGCATGCCCGGTATAAATCGATTAATTTTCATGCGATAGCTTAAGCCACCACCTATATAGTATGAAGGATTTCCTAATGAATCCGAAAAACCACCCGCATTTACATATGATATCCAGTTTCTATCAAATTGATTAAAATCGTATTGCATGCCAATGCCGTAATTATTTTCATTGTATTTAGTCTCTGAGTTTTTCTGCATGTGAATTGATTTTCCATTTAAAACTAAATGCAGTTCATCAGCTTTTACGCTCACACTAAATAAAATAGAAAAGATAATTGTCATCGACAATAAACCGATGAGCTTAACTCGGGCCTGACGTGGTGATTCAATAAATTCACATACACTGGTTAGTGCTATCAGGGCATACTTATAATTAGAAATAAACATGTTGCCACCTCATAAAAATGATTGAGATCAAGGCGGCGTATAAACTTGCTTATGAATAACCAGACAAATTATTTTGTCTGGTTCGACGGTAATCTGCTAGCAGTTCCGCTGTCATAAGGCTACGCCTCTTAGACCGGTTACTTTGCGCCCCAGACTTTCATCTGGTTTGCCCTTCACATGTTCGTCATTTAGATACTGTGAGCTATGTCATGATAACGAGTGTAGTTATTTATCAGGGAAAAACATTGAAACCTCATGCTTTCTGATGAACGGTTTTAATAGACAGATAAGTTTCGTATCATTAAACAGGGTCACAGAAACCAAATAGAAATATGAATGAATAGAAAAATAGACTTGATCAGAGATTCCCTGGCTACCCTTATTCTTGCGCTGCAGGTTGGCGGTGAGTTTGCGAACCCCAAACAATAAAGGTATGATTCTGTCAGAATTGTTGGGCTTCGTGCCTCAGCGCCAACCTACGAAAAACCAGTTATTGAGGTTATCCTGATTTAAGTAAGTGCCATTTAGATCAGTTTAGATCAGGCTTAGCTCTGCATCTGGAGATGCATCTACACATATTACTTCTTTGCTTAACGGTTTTTTCAGGCAATATACAATGATGCCTTAACACAACGCAAGGTATCATAATCATATTGCTCATGCAGATATTCAAAAATGGATTTAAGTTTTTTCGCCTCATCACCCAGCTCTAAAATAGCATCCTGAATGGTGCTAATATCCTGCTCGGAAATGCTCACCACATCATTTAGCAATATATTACCCTGCTCA
>QIDK01000066.1 GCA_003228405.1 Gammaproteobacteria bacterium
GGGGATGTTGAAGCAGGTGAAATGGTTGAAGTGCAGCCATTTAATGAATTAATTTAATTATTTATCTATAGCTATTATTACCCTGTTACCGAACTTTGAAAAGCAAAAGCTATTTGCGGTAAACGCCTTTTGCTTTTAATATTTTCCTGATAACCGCTTCTAACTATTTAGAAAAATTTAATCATTCCAGTAAAAAGGGCCATATTCTTACGAATATGGCCCTTTTTATTTAGATTTAACTAAATCTAAACTATCTTTTAAGCTTTTTTACGCTTCGCACGGCGTTTCTTTTTAGGCTTTAAAGACTTTTCCAGCTTGGATAGTTGCTGTATAGTCCATTTTTCAACAAACCTGGCAACGGCTGCATCTTTATTAGATGTCATCTTAATCAGTGCAGCTTCACGTTTAGCGGCTGTTTTCAACTCTTCTCTAGCGGCTTTTAAATCTGCTGCTACGGCACTGACTTTATCTTTCATTGCCTTTTTTGCGGCTGCTGAGCGTTGAGCGGCTGCTTTTTTCTTTATTGCAGCTTCTTTTTTCTTTGCTGCAGCGGCTTTACGTTTTGCGGCAGCCACTTTTTTCTTTGCTGCGGCTGCTTTTTTCTTAGCAGCTGCTTTCTTTTTAGCTACACCAGCTTTTGCTGCTGGTTTTTTCTTAGCTACTTTTTTCTTAGCTACTTTTTTCTTAACTACACGCTTTTTAGACGCAACTGATTTTTTTACTGCTTTTTTCTTTTTACGAGCCATTTTTGTATTCCTCTTCATCGGGTTGATGCACAGATTATAATTCGTATTTAATATATTACAAATAAATCAAGCCGTTAAAGTGGGTTTTTTTTAAAATAATTAACTTTTTTTGCAAAAAAAACCTGGAACAGGGTCCAGGCTTTAGTTTTTTTACAATTTTAATGATTTTTTCAATTTTTTTAGTTTTTCACTAAAACAAAAAAAATATGAATTATTTGTGTTTAAATTTAATTTAATTACCTCTAAAAATGGTCAGAAAAAATAAACGGGGTCGAAGTTCTTTACACTTTTACTCTATGAAACTTAAATTTCAATCATTAAAACCGGAAGCCTGATTGCGCAAAGAAACCATAAGATGAATCTTCACCAACGACAACCGCAACATCTAAATTAAAACCTAGCCAAAAACCTGCGCCAAAGGACAATAAATCCGGATCAGTTGCACCACTCGCTAAATTAGTCTGATAACCTGCTCTAAGTTGCATAAAACTGAATGTATCGAACTCGGCACCAAGAGAAAATGACTGTGACGGGTTTTCAAAACCAATGGGATCACGTTCAATTAAATCCAGATCAGCTGCAATTGTCATAAAACCCGCATCAAATGCTGCACCAATACGTAATTGGGTATCAAACTTTATTTCGGTACCATTGCGGGTTGTTTTTTTATCTTCAAGCAGGTTTTTTGCGACTAAACCCACTCGAAAGGTATCTATGATGTCTAATGTAACACCCGCATCCAGGGTAGTGAAGCTACCCAGGTCTTCCGCAGTTTGATCAGCAATATTACCCATATCTATGGTTTGTATTGATTCGGTATATTCAATGGCATCAATCTGTACAAAGCGCGGAGTAGCACCCACTGACAGTTTCATTCCTGCTACAGAAAAATGTGTTCCCATTGGGGCGCCAATTTCAGTAATCAGTACACCTAAAGCAGTCACCTGTGCATCAGGGTTGAATGGATCAGTAATAATATCCACGTTCCTTATGCCGGATGACACCACTGAATCAGCCCGTGCAGTAATGCCCCAGGTAAATTTATCGCCGGTAACGACAAATGCCGCATTGGGTATAACGGCGGCGATTAAACTTGCATTCTGCAGCTCATTTAAAATTTGTATCTGCCGAATGGGGTTGATGGATGCCTGGAATTCATCGACTAAATCAATAACACCGCCATCGTCTATGGCCTGAATACCGAGCGCGGGAAGTAATAACGCGAAATTATCATTTGTTTCATTAACAGATAACATGCCCGGGTTTGATAACGCAGCAGTGGTAACACCGCCGGTTGCCACACTGACATTACCCATGGCAACTGATCTCGCATCATAAAACCCATAAGGTAAGGCATATACATTAGATATCGATGCCGCAATTAAACCAGCAGTAAACAGACTGCGTTTTATCATAATATTCTCCACATAAGAAATATTGTTTGTATTGAGTCTATATCAAAAACCCCTAAAAACAAGAAAACGGGCTAAGACCGGGTATAAAATAAACAGCTGGTGCAAAAAATTGAGTAATCCGTTACAATTTTGCCCTGTTTTTAGTTACTTCCTGCATAAAAATGCCTTATTCCAAGCCTTATGTTCCTGTTTCCCTGATTAAACGCCTGCTCGCCATTATTTATGATTTGTTGCTGCTAACCGCAATTTGCTTTGCGGTTGCGGTGGTTATCAGTATTTTTACTACCTTTATTTTTAATGATGGTAATGCGATAACGGAACAGCATCCGTTTTATCTACTCAATCAAATCATTATTCTGAGCTCAATTATCATAAGCAGTCTTATTTTTTATGTGTGGTTCTGGACACATGGAGGGCAAACGCTGGGTATGAAAACCTGGCGGATTCAATTAGTGTCGGATAATAACGGCATTAGCAAGCAACAGGCCGCGATACGTTTTTTTGCGGCACTTATATCCTGGAGCTTACTTGGGCTGGGGTTTATATGGAGTTTATTCGATAGTAAAAAGCGCTGCTGGCATGATATTTTGTCATCATCGCATTTAATTCAGTTAGAGGCCGCAGCCTCAAGCAACAAGTAATTATTCAACCTTGCGTAGCGCATAAAAACTCGCCATAGCAACAAAGATCATGGGTGCTGATGCACTGATAAAGGGAGATATCTGATATACCTGCCCGAGGTGATTAACGGTGCGATTTAATAAATAAAATCCAATGCCAAGCAATAAACCTACTAACATTCGATTACCTGCTCCGCTGCTGCGTTGTGATCCGAAAATAAAGGGTAATGCAATCAGTAGCATGACTAAACTGGATATCGGGGTAAATATCTTAATCCAGAATGCCAGTTCATAGGAACTGGAATCCAGAGCATTATCACGTAAATAACGACTGTATTGATACAGGTCTAATGCCGACATATTATCCGGCTCTACACTAACCACCTTAAATAAATCTGGATTGAGTAATTTTTGCCATACTTCAGACTCCACCTTGAAGCTTTCAACATGGTTATTACTAAAATCTGTTCGTTGAACATTATTGAGTGTCCACCTGTTATCTTTATGCTGGGCAGACTCCGCATGTGTCACACTTTTTAACTTATTGTTATCCGCTAATTCATAGACATTTACTTTTCCAAGGTTCATTCCCGGATAAACGTGGCTCACATATAAAAACCGCTGCCCATCACGCGCCCAGAAACCACCGCCACCACCTAAGCTAATATTTTGCTTTAAATCTTTCGCTCTTAGCGTTTGTGCTGCTCTCTCGCTGTTAGGCAGCACCAGTTCACCTATTAATGCCACACACACTAGCAGAATAAACCCGGCTTTTAGCACTGAAAATACAATTCGCATAATTGAGATGCCCGCAGCCCGCATTACTGTAAGCTCACTGTTCCCCGCCAGCGTTCCCAGACTGAGCAAACTACCAATAAGAACCGCCGTTGGAAACAATTCATAAAGTCGCTTTGGTAAGCTTAGCAAAACAAATAGTGCGGCTTCCAGCATGCTGTACTCGCCCTTACCCACATCGTCCATTTCAGAGACGAAATCGACAAAAGCCAGCAGGGCACCCAGCACCAGCAATACCATCAATGTGCCACTGATAACTGTTTTGGCAATATAATTATCAAGTATCTTCATGCCTGTTTCACCGATGGCCCCATAAACTGGTTAATCAGTTGTTTAACGCCTCCTGCACGTTTAGCCCACCAGTAGAAAATTAAAATAACAGCAAAACCATGCACCCACCATAAACCTAACCAGTCAGGTACTTTTTGCTTTTCTACCCAGGTCTGGCCAACGCCCAGTAAGTTTGAATATATAAGGTAAATCAGTATCGCCAGAGCCAGTTTTGAATAGCGCCCTTTACGCGGAATGGTGTAACTTAAGGGTAGCGCCAGCACAGCTAGTAAAAAGGCTCCAATCGGTAAGGATATTCTCCAGTGCAGCTCAGCACGATAATCAACTCGGTCTGAATTCCACAATTGTACTGTTGGCACTGCTTTTTTACGGCTAACCCTCTGCACTATCTCCTGTTCTGGAAGATAAATGCCTTTTTTCTCATATTGCGTAATGCGAAAATTAGAATATCCCGGCTCACCTTCATATAACTGGCCATTTTCAAATAATATAAAATTACGCCCTTCTTCATCCCGATAACGGCGAGCCAGATCTGCCGTCTCAATATTATCGAGTAACTTGTTTTTGCTATTTTTATTTGTCTTATGCAAAAAAACTTTATTCATTTGAGCGCCATTATCAGACTGGCGCTGCAAAAACATAATCGCATCACCTTTTCTGGATTGATTGAACCGCCCAGGGATTAAACCCGAGAGTTCGGAACGATTTTCTATTTTGACTTTTAGTAAATCAGCCTGCTGCGACACCCAGGGCATTAGAAACAGGGTGAGATACAGTAAAATTGCGCTGGCGGGGATGACCACCATCAATAACGGCCGGTAGAGCCGCATTAAACTAATGCCACAGGCACCCATGGCGGCCATTTCATTGTCTTTATAAAGGCGACCAAAGCTGAACAATACACCCAGATACAGACTTAGGGGAATCAGTAAAATAAGATAACGTGCCCCGGTGAACAGCAACAGCACCCAGACCACATCTCCGGGAATTGAACCATCCGCCGCCTTGCCCAGCAAACGAACTAATGTGCTACTGAGTAAAATCAGCATTAGAACCAGTGTTACCGCTAACCAGGTGAGTAACAGTTCCCTGGAAACATAGCGATCAATAATGGTGAAATAACGTTTTATCATGATGTGGGAGTATTTTTTTCATTATTTTAACGTATTGTCTGTGCATATTTGCGCCTAAATCAATAAAAATTAACTTTTTTACAATTAACTCTATATATCATCATCAGGATTACATAAAATTCATCCTCATTTAAATATCTTCATCCAGGCATGACCTCAATGCCTGTAAGTTTAGCGTTTTTCTGGAGGCGCTCCTTTAGGTGCGCAAAATAAGTTACTATGAAATCAACTAGTTAATTCGCGCCTGAAGGCGCACCTCCAGGGTCTTTGGCCTTAACTTACTGGCATTGGGCCTGATCTGCAGATTTCTGCAGCCTTAACAATATTATCTATGGAGTAACTATGGAATTTTCGGTTAAAAGTGGCAACCCTGAAAAACAGCGCATCTCATGTGTTGTTGTGGGTGTGTTCGACTCCCGTAAACTTTCCCTGTCAGCACAAGCATTAGACGATGCCAGTGATGGCTTTATCTCTAACCTGATTCGTCGCGGTGAGTGTGAAGGTAAGCTAGGCCAGACATTGCTACTGCACAATGTACCCAATACATTATGTGATCGTATTTTACTCATAGGCTGTGGCCGTGAAAAGCAGTTTGATATTAAGGCGTTTCAGAAAGCCAATAACGTCGTTGCTACATTTCTAGATGACCGGGGTGCCACCGAGGTATTTTCATGCATCACCGAATTAAATGTAAAAAACCGTGCTTCTGCCTGGAAAGTCAGCCAGGCAGTTCAGGCAACTGAAGATTCTCTGTATAGCTTTGACCAGTTAAAAAGCAAAAAAGAAAACGCCCGCCGTCCCCTGCGTAAAGTTATTTTCAGTGTCCCCTCCCGGCGCGAATTACCCGAAGGTGAGCAGGCAGTTCGTGAAGGTATGGCAATTTCATCCGGGATTAAGCTGACCCGGGATTTATCTAATCTACCCGGCAATATCTGCACCCCGACCTATCTGGCTGAAACAGCTAAATCTCTGGATAAAACTCACCGTGATTTCAAAATAGAAATACTCGAAGAAAAAGATATGGAAAAACTGGGCATGGGCTCATTTTTATCTGTCTCCAGAGGCTCTCGCCAGCCGGCTAAATTAATTATTATGCAACATAACGGTGGCACTAAAGGCCAGAAACCCGTTGTATTAGTGGGTAAGGGGGTCACCTTTGATTCGGGTGGCATTAGTTTAAAACCCGGTGCTGCCATGGATGAAATGAAATATGATATGTGTGGTGCCGCCAGTGTTATGGGTGTCATGAGTGCCTGTGCAGATTTACAGCTTGCGTGTAATGTTATCGGCATTATTCCAGCCACTGAAAACCTGCCCGATGGTCTGGCGACCAAGCCAGGTGATATTGTTAACAGCATGTCGGGTTTAAGCATAGAAGTGCTTAACACCGATGCGGAAGGCCGGTTAATTTTGTGCGATGCACTGACCTATGCACAAAAATTTGATCCCGATGTTGTGATTGATATCGCCACCTTAACCGGTGCCTGTGTTATCGCATTAGGCAATCACACTGCAGGGCTTTTAGGCAACCATAGCCCATTAATTAATGACCTGTTAAATGCGGGCAAGGATGCGGGAGACCGTTGCTGGGAACTCCCCTTATTTGATGAATATCAAAAACAGCTGGATAGCAACTTTGCCGATATTGCCAATATCGGTGGACGTGAAGCCGGCACCATTACCGCTGCCTGTTTCCTGTCACGCTTTACCAGAAAATATCACTGGGCACATCTGGATATAGCCGGGGTGGCCTGGAAATCCGGCAAGGACAAGGGTGCTACCGGCAGGCCACTGCCTTTATTAATGCAATATTTATTTAACCGTATATCAGAAGCCAGATGATTAACGTCGATTTTTATATTTTACCCGATGACCAGTTAAGCAGTTTGCAAAACTATGCCTGCAAACTAGTTGAAAAAAACTGGCAGTCTGGCAGACGGGTGTTAATTCAAACGGATTCTTCTGATGAAAGTAAGGCTGTGGATGATCTATTATGGAATATCCGCGCAGATAGTTTTATTCCCCATGGTATTGCTACCCTGGAGCCCACCGATAAGCAGCAGCCTGTTTTGATTTCACATCAAAAAATTAATGACAGCAACTTTCAGTCTGTCATTAATTTATCTTCACGATCATCTGATTTATCTCTATCTCATTTAACCGCAGATAAAGAATTAAAAATTGAAGAAATACTCAATCAGGATGAACAACGCAAACAATCCGGGCGGCGAAATTACAAAATCTACCGTGAATCGGGTTACATCCTGGAACATCATACACTGGAGAGTATTAATGGCTGATTCAGAAAACAATATACCGACACTCACCAATATTGCCCAGCCTGGCAATGAAGCCATGCTAAATCATTTTGATGCACATCAGTTTGATGAAGCAGAGACCGAGCCAGCATTTGCTACTGAAAATGCCAGTGCCCCTGAAAACACAACGACCATTGAAAATTCAGAGCTGGATGACATGCCATCTATTAAAACAGGAAATGATGATAGCTCCGATATAGAGTCACTGGATTTTTCTGCAGACATGCAGTCAGTTGCAGAAACAATACCCGAAGAAAAACCTGAAACCCTGGAAGTAGATGCCGACAGAATAAAAGAAAAAATAGATCAGGCTATTGCAGATGCCCTGCCGGGTATAGAGGTGCATTTAAAAGAGCAGCTTTATCGCCGGTTTGAGGTTTAATCGTAACAGGCTAAACACTACAGAAGCTATTTACCGCAGAGGGCGCAGAGATTTTTTATGCTTTTCTCTGCGACCCTCCGCGTTGTCTGCGGTAAAAAATTTTCCGTCTAAAACAACCTGCGCCTACCCCCGCACATAGGCTATAATTCCGCTTCTTTTACAGTCAAAACCCGATATATCCATGGAAACAACCTACAACCCGCAAGCAATTGAACAAACCTGGTATCAAACCTGGGAAGATAAGGGCTATTTCGCCCCACAGACACAGGTAAATGCAGATAATTACTGCATTATGATTCCACCACCCAATGTCACCGGCACACTGCATATGGGCCATGCCTTTCAGGACACCATTATGGATGCCCTCACCCGCTATCACCGCATGAAAGGTGATAATACTTTATGGCAACCGGGCACCGACCACGCGGGTATTGCGACACAAATGGTTGTTGAGCGACAGTTGGCGGCGGATGGACAATCTCGCCATGATCTGGGACGGGAAAAATTTATCGAAAAGGTATGGCACTGGAAACAGCAGTCCGGTGGCACCATTACCCAGCAACTACGCCGTATGGGGGGCTCGCTAGACTGGGAGCATGAACGCTTTACCATGGATAAAGGCATGTCAGATGCCGTGCATAAGGTATTTATTCAGCTTTATGATGAAGGCCTGATCTATCGCGGCAAACGTCTGGTGAACTGGGACCCGGTTCTGCACACTGCATTATCTGATCTTGAAGTCATATCCGAAGAAGAAACCGGCCACTTATGGCATATGCGCTACCCGCTTACCGATGGTTCAGGCCACCTGGTGGTCGCCACCACTCGCCCGGAAACCATGCTGGGTGATGCGGCTGTGGCGGTGCACCCGGAAGATGAAAGATTCAAACATTTAATTGGTAGCACCATCACGCTACCCTTAGTTGGCCGCGAAATTCCGATTATTGGCGATGACTATGTAGACATGGAATTCGGCAGCGGTTGTGTAAAAATCACCCCGGCACACGATTTTAATGACTATGAAATGGGTCAGCGTCATGCCCTGCCCATGTACAGTATTTTCACCATTGATGCCTGCATTAATAATGAATGCCCGAAAAAATATCAGGGTTATGATCGTTACGAAGCCCGTGACATGATTATTCATGATTTAAAAGAGCTGGATCTATTAGAAAAAATTGCAGATCACAAACTCATGGTGCCCCGTGGAGACCGTTCCGGTTCGGTAGTAGAGCCTTATTTAACCGATCAGTGGTATGTGAAAATTGCACCACTGGCTGAGCCGGCAATAGCCGCCGTTAAAAATGGCGATATTAAGTTTGTGCCGGAAAACTGGAACAAAACCTATTTTGAGTGGATGAATAATATCCAGGACTGGTGCATCTCCCGGCAAATCTGGTGGGGCCACCGCATTCCCGCCTGGTATGATGACAACGGTAAGGTTTATGTTGCAGATTCTGAAAGCGAAGTGCGTAAAAAATATAAGCTGGCAGATGATGTGAATCTGCAACAGGATAATGATGTATTAGATACCTGGTTCTCCTCTGCGCTCTGGCCTTTCTCTACTTTAGGCTGGCCGCAAAATAGCGATCGCTTAAAACAGTTTTACCCAACCAGTGTTTTAGTTACCGGCTTTGATATTATTTTCTTCTGGGTTGCACGCATGATTATGTTCGGCCTTAAATTCATGGATGAAGTTCCATTTAAGGAAATTTATATTCATGGTCTGGTGCGTGATGCAGACGGCCAGAAAATGTCCAAGTCTAAAGGCAATGTATTAGATCCCATCGACATTATTGATGGCATTGATCTTGAATCGCTGGTAACAAAACGCAGCAGTGGTTTAATGCAGCCGAAAATGGCAAAGAAAATCGAAAAGTCCACTCGCAAGCAGTTTCCCGATGGCATACCTGCTTTTGGCACAGACGCACTAAGGTTTACCTTTGCATCACAGGCCACAACCGGACGTGATGTGGTTTTATCGATAGATAGAATTTCCGGCAATCGAAATTTCTGTAATAAAATCTGGAATGCTACCCGTTATGTACTGATGAACACCGAAGGTAAAGATAACGGCATAAATAATATAGCGTGTGAATATTCATTAGCTGATCGCTGGATTCGCTCACGCCTGCAACAGATTGAAGACAATGTACATCGCCATTTTGACACCTATCGCCTCGATCTGGCGGCGCATGATCTTTACGCATTTGTATGGGAAGATTACTGCGACTGGTACCTGGAATTATCTAAACCCGTATTATTAAAAGATCATTTTAGCGAAGCTGAAAAACGTGGCACACGGCAGACTCTGGTTCAGGTTTTAGAAACCATACTAAGGCTAAATCATCCGCTTATGCCTTTCATAACTGAAGAACTATGGCAGCGAGTTGCTCCTCTGGCAGGCATAGAGGCAGATACGATTATGTCACAGGCATATCCTGTTTCATCTGCATCAATGGTAGATAAGGCCGCCGAGAAGGAACTGGAATGGGTAAAAACCTTTATTATGGGAATACGCCGTATTCGATCGGAAAGTGATATTGTGCCGGGCAAGCCTTTACCTGTTATATTACAAAATGCCAGCGATGCAGATACAACACGGTTCAATGATAACGAAGCCTTTATAATGACCCTGGCTAAACTTGAATCGGTTACTTTCATAAGCGAAGACGAGTCTGCACCTGAGTCTTCCACTGCGCTGGTAGGTGAAATGAAAATTCTCATTCCACTGGCAGGTTTAATTGATAAAAAAGCTGAGCTTGCACGACTCAACAAAGAGATTGGCAAACTTGAAGTGAATTGTGAAAAGAGTAATGCCAAACTGAGCAACCCTGGTTTTGTTGACAAAGCACCCGAAGCCGTAGTAAATAAAGAACGTGAACGTATCGCGACAATGGAATCGGCAATAATAAAACTAAAACAGCAGCTGGAAAAAATTTCAGCGTTGTAAAAGCAGTTTTTCCGCTAATAAACGCAAATGATGCTAAGAATAGAAAATAGCACCTGTAGGCGTTAGCTTTAGCTGACTCCTACAGAAGCAGGCATTTTTGTTCTACTTCCGTTATATAGGACAGATATCCTTTTCATCTGATTCATTTGTATGTTGTTGTGCACCCTGAGAAATACATTGCTTATAAAAATCGCTGGGCTGGGCTTGCCTGGCCTGTGTATAACTTGCGCCAACATAAAAATTTGCCTGTTTTGCGTTTATTTGCGGAAAAAATATTTTTAACTCGAATATAAATCTACACATAAGAGAACACTACTATGAATGTTGCACCGGAAAAACAACAACAGATTGCTAGCTTTCATGCACCGTTAATTGTGAATGTAGTAAATTCTATCAGCGACACATCCCTCCGCCCCGGCCTTGAACAGGTGCTCAAAGCCTCTGCCGAAAATGGCTGGGAAAATTTAGTCACAGCCATTCGTAAAGTAATAAACGGGCAAAGAGATAGCAGCATACTTAAAGGGCTGGATGAAGAAGATCAGGTAATAATCGATGCCATTTTAAAAGGCATACAAAACCCCGCCTCCATGCCTGACCCAAATCAGGAAGCCGACCCTTCAAAAGCAGCACCTATGCTTGCACAATTAATTAATGATGCAGGCAAAGGCGACACCAATGCCCTGAGTATGCTGGGACAGATGGCAGAACAAATGTCGACAACCCAGGGTGATCTGGCCCGTTTTAGCACGCTCATTAAACCCCTGGTTGATGGTGAACGTGATATTGACAAACTGTGCGATAAAATTGGCCCAACAGGAGAGTCTCTGGTGCAATCTATTCTGGATGAATTAAGTAAGCTGGACATACATTGATTATTTTATAAAGATACAGCCACACCTTTTCTTAAATGGAACTTAGCTCGTGGATTACCTTTACAATATTCATTCATCGAGTAATTCGTTTATTCTGCGCTCAAAATTTCGCTTAAATTTTAATATATGACTTATCTGTATATCTTCTCGCTGAGCCACATCGAATAATCGTAATGGCACATCAATATCAGTAACATAAACCGGATAGCGACCTTCTCCCATCATCCTTGCTGACAAATATTGAACACATTCGACTAATACATTTTGCTTAAACTCCTGATATTCAAACCTGCGGTCATCACACACAATACTCAGCTGGTCACCATTTTTATGGCCCTTGATACTTACCTGTAAATCCATAAAATTTTTATTACCTGCAATTTCATCCGCGCCAACCGTATAAAATTCAGTTCCTCCAAATTGGTTAATACTAATTTGTCTGATTTCGAGTTTTGGAAACACTCTGTCCTGGTAGTTAACTTTCTTTAAGCGCTTCTGAATATTGCTGAAAAAATATAACCAGTGGAATATGTAACTTTCACGTTCATATGCATGAACAACACTAGAGCAGATCGTACCTTTTTCATCCAGTACCCAACAGTGAAAACTTCGGTTAATCACCTGAAAAAAAAGCTGGATAACATCGACCTGATTAAGCTGATATATTTCCCGCAATGGATAGTCCGTATAGGCAAATCGCTCTAATGCCGTTGACTGATATTTAGCTGTGGGTGTTTCGAGAAATTTCAGCAGTGCGCGTTGACTACCAATTCCACTGGCGTTTAAACGGGCATTTTCTGCTACAAGCAGATAATATTCACCCCCCATTCTCAGAATAAATCGTCCATCCTCATGCCTGCCCTGATAAAAAAATGCCAGCATTTCAGCATATACCTGCTCTACACGCTGTGACATATATGTGCTATCACCTTCACCATGGCCAAAAATCATTAACCTGGGTGGGCTGGCTAAACTATCTAATGGTGCATTATGCGTCCAGTCACATATGCATTTTAAAACACCTGTATTACCTGAGTATTGCCGTGTATATGCATCTCCCCAGCTATTAATTATCAACTGCTCACAATGCGTTACCAGATTTTCAGCCTGCTTACCATAACTCAATGGATCATCACCTGCGGTTACCTGCATATTTTGTGGATTGCCAGTTGCCATAAAATTAATAAACAGTAGAGTCTGCAGAGGTCGAACAGGATTTTCAAATGCTTCGGCAGGAATTGATGAAATTAATTCAGGCTTGAGCTGCTGCATTAAAACTTCCAGCACATACCGCGCCTCAGTCTGTTTTATCTGTTGCGCAGGGCAATCAATAGATACCTGGGTGGAATGATTTACCACTCTGTTTAGCCAGCACCAGGTCAGTAAACCTAACAGGCTGCTGAAACCATCAATTGTTTTCTCATTACCGGCTGATATTTCCAGTACCAGACTCCAGTAATCTTCCATATCACTAATAATTTCATGTTTTAAACAAATTTTATCTAAAACAATATCTACTTTATCTTTAGCATTGTAAAGCGGCACTCGATCTGCATCATCTGCCAGGAAAACCTGCATATTGCGCGCCACAGTAACCAGTGCCTGATCAGGATCAGTCGCTTTATGTTGTTCATTATATCGGTTTACAATATTAGAAAATATCTGCCGCACCTCATGTGCAATGGCTTTATACAAATTAAGGTTTGCAATGATATTATCTATGCCTGTAGCCGGCATTTCCCGGACATGATCATCTTGCAGAAATTCATCTACAATATGCGGATTTAGTTTCCCAGGTATACTCTGTAACCGTGAAAACAATCTGTCAGGTGATAAAACATGCTTTTTCCGCCGATAAGCGGCAAAAGCCTCATGCATGATTTGCGCAATAATTTCAACAGGAGATACAGCCTGTTTTCCCTCATAAATCATTTTTTTTAATCGATACGACACTCCATCAGAATTCGGCCATAATGAGTTTTTGTGATCTGCAAGTAATAATTTAACCAGGCATATCTCAGGTGACTGTTTGATTTTCTGTACCAGATCTACCACGTAGCAAAGCAAATCGTTACGACTGAAACCTGTTATATTCCCCAGATCCAGAAACTCTTCATTATCTACAAATCGCGCCTGTATAATATGCTCTACAAAGGCGGTATATTCTTTTTCCTTTGCCGGCGGCACCAGCCACCATAGCGGATATTTTCCTGCCAGAAAAATAGCTTCACTGTAGAAATAATCAAGAAAAAGTGATTTATTTAACTGACTTAAATATTCGGTATTCTGGTTTCTAAAATCATCATCTGATAGACAAATTAAATTTATATTTATTCCCCTGGCTTCAAACCATTGGCTTA
The DNA here is from genome assembly GCA_003228405.1 of Gammaproteobacteria bacterium. Classification (GTDB taxonomy): domain Bacteria; phylum Pseudomonadota; class Gammaproteobacteria; order SZUA-229; family SZUA-229; genus SZUA-229. The sequence continues at coordinate 13,886 of QIDK01000066.1, forward strand.
TTTTATGTGTTTTTTCCCTGAGCGATTTAACCTGCTTTTTATTTAAACTGGAGCGATAAAATATCCAGCAATTATTGCTGCCGTCAATTGTCTGCTGCTGAAAAAAAATAGCATCAATTGCATAATGTTTAATTACACCTTCCTGCTGATATCTAAATTTTTTATTTAATAATTTCACTTCATCTAAAATATTTTTTTCAGGTATATATGCATATACACCTACAGGAGTATCTGCACTTATGTAACCAGGCAACAATCTATTATTGAGCTGTAAAAAAAACGGGATGAGCTGAATATAATGACATGCATCATGGTTAATTAATTCAGGTAATTTTTCATATTGCGATGCATTCCATCTAAAATAAGCCTGTTTAGCATCTGCAACCTGTAATTTATTTTTAACTTGCATCCTGAAGATACCACTTTAGTAGATATTTATTAGTGCGTCAGAAATAAAGGCGTCTGCTAATAAGCTATGGAAAATAGCCGCTGTAGGAGTTAGCTTTAGCTGACGATAATGACTGCGATGCGAAGCGAGCCGTTAAGCTTATCGGCTCGCTTCACTTTGCCTGGTGCATCGCCAGCTATAGCTAACTCCTACAGAAAAAACTATTATTGTTTTGTTCTATGATATAAGAACAGCTATTCTTTATTATTAGCCAAAAATTACTCCTCTATTTTCACCCGGGACAATAATATTGCACCAACAATAAACAGTATTAATACCGATAATATCGAATAGCGGTGATTCTCCGTTAACAAGGCAACCCCTCCCATTAAAATGGGGCCTATAATTGCCGCCGACTTACCTAACATATTATAGATGCCAAAATATTCCGCTGCCTGACCTACAGGAATCATTCTGGTAAATAATGAGCGGCTCATTGCCTGCACGCCTCCCTGAACCAGACCTATTAATATTGCAAGTATGTAAAAATCAGTGGCAGTGCTCATGTTATAGCCCAACCAGGTTATAACAGCATATATGCCTATCCCGGCTAATAATGATTTTTTAACACCAACTCGATTGCCTATATACCCATAAATTATAGCAGCTGGAAAGCCCACAAACTGGGTAATAAGCAAAGCCATTATTAGATCGCTGGTCTCAAAGCCGAGCACCATTCCATAGTCAACTGCCATTCGAATAATAGTGTCAACTCCATCAATATATATCCAGTAGGCAAATAAAAATAATCGGGTCTGTCTATTTTTGAGTACTGTTTTAAATACTTTAACTGTCTGCGACACTACGGACAAAGAGACTGAATTTTCTTTATTCTGAATAGAGTCTTTTGTCCAGAACGCTAGCGGCATACTAAATATAAACCACCATACTGCAACCAGCACAAAACTGACCAGCACGGCATCAATAGCATTGCTGTAACCGAATATTTCAGGCTGCTTACTAATGTACACAAAAAATGCTAGTGCTACACCGCCACCGAGATAGCCCATGCCATATCCCAGACCCGAAACCCTGTCAATCTGTGCGTCTCTGCTTACGGGCACCAGCAAAGCATCATAAAACACATTGGCTGCCATAAACCCTATGCTAGCAACAATATATAAAGCCAGTACATACGGCCAGTTACCCTGTTGCCCCGTTGAAAGCATTGCTGTGCTAAGCACACCGAGCAACATAAATGCTAGCAATAACTGTTTACGCATATTAAACTTATCGCCGATTGTGCCTACAAATGGAGCTATGCAAACCACTATTAAACTGGCTGCTGCATTGCCAGCACCTAACCAGAATGTATTTTCTGAATCACTTAAATCGGATGCCCAGTATGATTTAAACACAACCGGAAAAAAGCCTGCAATAACAACCGTGGCAAATACAGAATTTGCCCAGTCATAGAGTGCCCAGCCAAGAATTGATTTATTTTTATACATTGATATTAAATGCTTTGTGGTTGTTAAAATTACGCATTTTTTAGCACCATTATGCCTGACCCATAAATATGTAATATCGCGGTTAGCGCCCCAAAAATCCTCCATGCCCGTCTATACTATCATTCATACATTTTAAAAAATAAGCTAAAACAGAGCAACACAATAGCATCATGAGCTGTTTTTCTGTATAACTCTTATATATAGACTATAGAATCCCTCTATAAATATCATTTTATGTGATGACCCTGATGAAATTGAATAGAACTTTTCTTGTTTTTCTTATGATTGCCTCTGCCATGTTGATCGCAGTTATCGGCCAGCGTGAGCCTACAGCCCATCTTGATGCTATGCCCTGGGAAGTATATCGGCTAGAAAATAACTCGCTGCGGGTATTTGGTATTACTCTGGGGAAAACCAGCATTCAGGAAGCAAATCAGATTTTTGCCAGTTTTGCTGAAACAAAATTTCAGGTAACTATTGATAACAATGAATTTCAAACTTATCAGCTAATCGCCGATTATGACGAACTGGTTATTGGCAGGCTGCTTGCAAAAATACAGGCAACTTACCTGATCAGTCAGAAAAATTTGCAGCACATTGCCGGTACTCTGAATATAGCCACCGGCAATCAGGGTAAAAAATTTTATTTAATTGATAAAAAAACTGAAATGAAATATTTAAATACAGCAATTGAGACCATTACCTATATTCCATCTATTGATTATGATCTGGAAACTATACAGCAGCGATTTGGACACGCATCTGAAGAAAAACAGCTAAACGAGCATGAGAAACTTTGGCGTTACCCTGAAATGGGCCTGGAAATTTATATTCACGACAGCGAGCCTGACAAATTTGTTTATTCGGTTTTAAACCAGGATTAATACTGAATCAGAAATAAAGGATGCTGCTAATAAGCTTTAGAAAAAAGGTATCTGTAGGCGTCAGCTTTAGCTGACGATGCCCTGGCAATGCGAAGCGAGCCAATAAGCTATAATATGGTTTAACGGCTCGCTTCGCATCGCAACAATAATCGTCAGCTATTCATTTCATCTGATTCATTAGTAACTGTTTTATCTACGGCTTTTTTATATCTCGTAAACTCCATGCTCACGCGTAGCAAGGAATTTAATATCCGGGTGGCGTTCCTGAGTCATATTCAGGTTAACTCTTGTCGGTGCGATGTACACTAAATCACCTGCGTGATCCAGCGCCAGATTTGTTGTGGTTTTATCTTTAAATTTAGCCAGTATTTTTTCATCATCACACTCAACCCAACGTGCGGTGTTTACATTTACGTTTTCAAAGCTGCATTCAACATTATATTCGTACTGCAGGCGATGTGCGACCACATCAAATTGCAAAACACCGACTGCACCTAATATTAAATCATTATTATTTAAGGGCCGGTAAAGCTGGGTTGCACCTTCTTCACAAAGCTGCATCAAGCCTTTTTGCAGAGCTTTCATTTTTAATGGGTCGCGCAGCTGCGCCCGGCGAAACAGCTCTGGAGCAAAATTCGGGATGCCTGCAAACTGAAGATCTTCACCTTTGCTAAAGGTATCACCAATTCTAATTGTGCCATGGTTATGTATGCCAATAATATCACCCGCAAAGGCTTCATCTGTATGCCCCCGATCAGATGCCATAAATGTCATTGCATCATTCAGTTTTATATCTTTCTGAATGCGCACATGCTTTACCTTCATGCCTTTTTCGAACTTGCCGGAGCAGATTCGCATAAAGGCGATACGATCACGATGCAGGGGGTCCATATTTGCCTGAATTTTAAATACAAAGCCAGTAAATTTTTCTTCATCGGATTCAACCCGGCGAACACCCGCATCTCGCCCTGCGGGAACGGGTGCAAATGCATCCAGTGAATCTAATAACTCTTTAATACCAAAATTATTGATTGCCGAACCAAAAAATACCGGGGTTAACTTACCTTGCCGATAGGCATCAATGTCAAACTCATGACTTGCCCCTTTAACCAGTTCAATTTCATCACGCAGATCTACCGCCATGCTGCCCAGTTTTTTATCTAGCTCCGGGTTATCAAGCCCCTCAATAATTTCTCCTTCAAGAATTTTACCACCATGCGTCGCACTGAATAAATGCACGCAATTGTTATACAGATGAAATACACCTTTAAAGCTTTTACCCATACCAATGGGCCAGGTCATCGGCGCACACTGGATATTGAGAATGCTCTCCACATCATCCAGCAAATCAATGGGGTCGCGGGCCTCACGATCCATTTTATTGATAAAGGTGATAATCGGCGTATCTCGCAGTCGACACACATCCATTAGTTTAATGGTTCGTTCTTCTACACCTTTGGCTGCGTCTATAACCATCAGGGCAGAATCGACTGCGGTTAAAGTGCGGTAGGTATCTTCAGAGAAATCCGCGTGACCGGGTGTATCCAGCAGGTTGATAACGCAGTCTTTATAGGGAAACTGCATTACGGATGAGGTTACCGAAATACCCCGTTGTTTTTCCAGCTCCATCCAGTCTGAGGTTGCATGACGAGCTGCCTTACGGCCTTTTACCGTGCCCGCCAGCTGAATTGCACCGGAAAACAGCAATAATTTTTCAGTCAGAGTCGTTTTACCCGCATCCGGGTGGGAAATAATCGCAAACGTACGACGACGCTGCATTTGCTGGAGTAATTCAGACATAATTCAAAGGGTCAATCAGGGATAAAAAAATAAGAGCGAATTATACAATATTTGAGCAGTGGAATCTGAATATATCGGGTCGCGGCAGCCCCCCCTGAAGTGGAACACCGCTCAGTTATTTTTCTCTGTAGCTGACTTACCCTGTTAAGGCACATCTCCATCAGGGCAGGTATTTGCCTTTCAAGCCTTAATTTTTACTACTTTTTTTGTACCAGGACATGACGCTCCTTTTTAGCGCCGTGTCCCATGTGGTGATTCCGATCAGGCTGGCAGGGCGATGAACGACTCCGTACAGCTTTTGGTGGTATCAAAACAGGGGACAGAGCCTGAGCTATCCCCATAAAATAACCATTAAAGTCAAAAAGATAAAGGCATTTTTACCGCAAATAAACGCGAATGTACG
>QIDK01000282.1 GCA_003228405.1 Gammaproteobacteria bacterium
TTCAGACTGCCCGCCAGAAAAAGAGGCTTTCATTTAGTTACTCATGAGGTAATAAACTCTTTGCCTGGGCTAAACACGATTGAAACAGGTCAGCTCCACCTATTTATAAAACATACCTCAGCCTCTTTATCGATTAATGAGAATGCCGACCCCGATGTTCGCAAAGATCTTGAAAGCCATTTCAATAACTTTGTACCGGAAAATGCGGCCTATTATTTACACACACAGGAAGGCAGTGACGACATGCCAGCACATATCAAGAATTGCATCCTGGGCACCAGCCTTACCATCCCTGTCAGCAATGGCACGCTTAATATGGGTATCTGGCAGGGCATATATTTATGTGAGCACCGTGACCAGGCATCTGGCAGAACTCTCGTAGCCACGATTCAGGGACAACTGTATACAGATAACTAAATACATCACATACCCACCACTTTTCGAATAATCTGGATTTGAACTAATAAGTACATAATTGCTCTATCTAATATCAACCCATGTGCGCACCTTGCAGGGACTATTTTTATGAGGTATTACACCCACCCGCATAAACGGCGAATTATCATCACCACCAGCGGCAAATAAGCCTGTACTGCTGCTATAATCAGTATATAGCCCTGTTGCAGGAGCACTATGATAATGAAAAATATTACACCACAGATAAAAGACAATGAACTCTACCGTCTTCTACGGGAGGGTGAAATTGAAGAATTTAATAGCCGTCGGGAAAAAGGTGAAAGCTGTGATTTGCAGTCTGCCGATTTTCGTGGCGTGGATTTAATCGGCCTCAATGCTGACGGGCTGGATTTAAGTAATTGCTACTTTAGAATGTGCAATCTGCGGGGCATAGATTTTTCCAGTACCCGGCTGGAGGGCGCCAGCATTCATGGTGCACAGATTTCTGGTGCCTATTTCCCGGCCGCACTGGAAGCAAGTGAAATTTTGCTCTCACTTGAACATGGCACGCGGATGAGATATAAAGAACATCACTGATATGATAAGTTCAAATAACCCAAACAGAGCCGCATTTAAAAAGCTGTTAAATCTGCCTGATAACGATATCAATCTGGCAGAAGCGGCACTTATGATTGCTCGCCTTGAATATCCTGATCTGGATATTGATGATTATTTATTAAAAATTCAGAATATTGCCGAAGAAATAAATAACCGCCTGCCTGCCACCGCCAATGTGGCTGAAATATTAAAGCAGTTAAATCATGTTATGTTTGTAGAAAAAGGCTACGAAGGCAATGCCGATTCATATTATGACCCGCGTAACAGTTTTTTAAATGATGTTATTGAACGCAAACTCGGCATTCCCATTAGCCTGTCAATTCTTTACATAGCCTTAGGTCATGCCCTCGGCTTACCTCTCAGTGGTGTAGCTTTTCCCGGGCATTTTCTGGTAAAACTTGAAATATCCGATGGTGCCATTGTGCTTGACCCTTACTTTGGCGGCATCTCCCTGGACGAGGAAGACATTGAAGAGCGTCTACAGGAATATTATGGAGAAAGACTTGAAAAATCACGCGCCAAGGGCGTATTAGCCAGTAGCACTAATAAAGAAATCGTCTTGCGCGTAATGCGCAATTTACGCAATTTATATATGCAGGAAATAAACTGGGCTAAAGCTCTGCCGCTGGCTGATATTATGGTTGAAATGGAAGGTGACCGCGCGGATGCATTAAAAGCCAGAGCAGCAATTTATGATCAATTAGAATGTCACGCACCGGCACTGGCAGATTATAGTGCCTACCTCAAATTATCACCGGACGCACAGGGCAATAAGTTTATACGGTCAAGGGTTATTGATTTAGCCCATGATGTTCGCAAAGTTTGTTAGCAGTGATTTTTAAAACCTGACTACTCTATTTTAGAGCTGCAATGTTATACTCTAATTCACTGCTGCCCGTTAACACAAAAAGCCTGTTAGCCCCGATTACCTGCAAAATATGAACCCATCTAAACGCCCCGTAATTCTCTGCTTTTCTGGACTTGACTCAAGCGGTGGTGCGGGTATTCAGGCAGACATAGAAGCCATAGGTCAGCATGGCTGCCATGCCGCACCGATCATTACCGCAATTACCGTGCAGGACACTCATAACGTCTCCAGCTTTGAACTAGTTGATGCGAGCTTAATACTTAAGCAGGCACGCTGCATATTAAAGGACATGTCTGTGAGTATAATTAAAATTGGTATGCTGGGCTCTGCCAGCACCGCTGAAGCCATCTCTACCCTGCTAAAGCAATATAAAAATATCCCAGTAATTTTTGACCCGGTTTTATTTGCGGGGGGTGGCTCGGGCCTGGCAAAAGATAATTTGCTCGATGCCCTCAAAACATTAATTATTCCACACACCCATATTTTAACGCCCAATATTCCCGAAGCATTCCACCTTGCAAATACGACATCCTGCACACAAACCGCTGCCCAAAATTTAAATAACATGGGCGCTGAATATGTTTTAATAACCGGAACCCATGCCAGCAGCCCAAAAGTAACACACAAAATTTATCACAAAATGAAATGTGAACACACGTATAATTACAGCCGTCTTACAAACGAATATCATGGCTCAGGCTGCACACTGGCTGCCAGCCTGGCTGCATTTATCGCCCGGGGAACCGACCCCATCACTGCATGTCAAAACGCGCTCGACTACACCTTTAAAACCCTGCAATCTGCACAGGCTTTAGGCAAGGGACAACTCATCCCAAATCGCTATCTATGAAAAAAACACTCAGCGGGCTTTACGCCATTACAGATGAACAGCTCATGCCGGAGGATGATTTTATAAACATGGCAGAAGCAGCCCTTGCTGCGGGTGTTAGTATTTTACAATATCGAGATAAAAGCACTGCTACAAATAAGAAATTAAAGCAGGCACAGGCACTAAAAAAACTTTGTGCAGAATACCATGCCATTTTTATTATTAATGACGATATTAAGCTGGCACAACAGGTAAATGCTGATGGCATTCATATTGGAAAACATGACCTGACTTTAAAACAGGCCCGACAACAACTGGGTAACAGCAAAATCATAGGTGTAAGCTGTTACAACCAGCTATCACTCGCCCGAGAGGCTATTAGCGCAGGTGCCGATTATATTGCCTTTGGCAGCTTCTTTGGGTCCAGCATTAAACCTGACGCGGCTAAAGCTAACATTGATTTAATTGCAACGATTAAAAAAGAATCTGCTATTCCGGTTTGCTGTATTGGGGGTATCACTAGTGAAAATCACCTTCCACTGCTTGATGCAGGTGCCGATATGCTGGCGGTTATTAGTGATATATTTTCACACACTAATAATGAAAGTATTAGCCGTAAGTGTGCACAGTTTAAAAATGCATTTAAATTGCCTGGCGAGTAGCCTGGCCTGTGCTCCCTGTCAAATCATCCTTTCAAATTAACGCCTATCCTCATAACTCTTTTAGCATTTTTCTGTCGATAAATTATATTTAATCTGACAAAATTAAAGAGAAGAGGTCTAACAGTTCGCACCTTGTTTTAAAATTATTGTATATTAAACTGCCCCCCCATTCTTCATTATCTTTTTTATATAGCTCACTAACCATTAACCATTCACATCTCTTCTTTGTAGCCCTCATTACAGGCCTGCAATAAATAATATTTTAATGTCTGATCTTCTTTTGTCTGAAATATTTCATCCAGAACCTCATATTGTTCAATTCTATCTATGCGAAACTGGCGGTATTCATTTCTTTTTTCACACCATGCAACCATGGTCCAGACTTTACCCCAGAAAAACAAACCCAGCGGCCATATTATTCTTTGCGATCGCTGGCTATCGGCTCGTTGATAATACAGTTGTATTTTATTTTGTCGTTTAATGGAACCTCGTATTCCTGGCAACTGCTGCGCAACATCACTGAATATATGAAAAGCAGGGACCAGAATCTCCTGACTTTGTAATGACCGTTTTAGATCTTGCGGTAAAATACATTCGATTTTTTCTATTACCCGGGCAGCCTCTGCGGCCATTTTTCTATCACTCCAGGATTGCACCATGCGAGCGCCTAAAAGCAGGGCTTCTAATTCATCTTCATTAAAAGTAATGGGCGGCAGACTATAGGATGAATCGATGGAATACCCCACGCCGGTTTCTGAAATAATGGGTACAGATGCAAGCGACAGATCCTGCATATCTCTATATATAGTGCGTTCAGATACCTCCAGTCGCTGCGCCATTTGCCTGGCTGTAATACTTTTATGTGTTCTTAGTAGCTGAACAATTTGAAATAGTCGATCACCGCGACGCATAATTTGCCTCTATCAGTTGCAGGGGCCTACTGGCCCCTGCATATACCTGCATCACTTTTTATGCCTGCATTGAATGGAGCCCAATTTTGTTTCCTTCACTATCACTAATATGAGCAATATATCCCGGTTCACCTATATGCGTTTTGGGAAATAACACGTTCGAACCCTGTGCCTGAGCCCGTTCAATGACGGCATCCATCATACCTTCTACATTAAGATAAACCAGACTACCCTGCTCACCCGGCTTTAAAAAATCAGCCTTCACTATAGCACCTGCTATTGCTGTTTCATCTGCTGGGAAAATGGCCAGATTGATATCATCCATATTTTCTCTTTGCAGGTTTATATCTAACACATTTTCGTAGAAGCTGATGGCACGCTCAAAATCAGTCACTGGAATCTCAAACCAGTTTATAGCATTTTTTATTTTCATCTTAGTTTTCCCTGTATTTATTATGTGAATCGCCAGTCTAAGCCCCCCTTACTGACAGCCTGCTGTCAGTAAGTTGTTTAGATATCTGAATATAGTTCTGTTTTATTGTAAAATATCCGGCCTTGCAAAACCCCTTATTTCAGGAACCCTAATATGTCTCAGCACAAATCCCAGGCAGATCTCTTTAACCAGGCACAGTCGGTCATTCCGGGCGGCGTAAATTCGCCGGTTCGGGCGTTTAACGGCGTGGGTGGCGACCCGGTATTTGTCGATCGGGCCAGGGGCGCCTATATCTGGGATACAGATGGCAAGCGTTTTATCGACTATGTGGGTTCATGGGGGCCGATGATTCTGGGCCATGCCCATCCGGCTGTGATTAAAGCGGTTAAAGACAGTGCTGAAAAAGGTCTGAGTTTTGGCGCACCCACAGAGATAGAAACCGAGATGGCAGAACGTATCTGCCAGCTGGTGCCATCGATAGAATCTGTGCGCATGGTTAGCTCCGGCACTGAAGCCACCATGAGCGCGATTCGACTGGCGCGTGGTTTTACCGGCCGTGACAGCATTGTTAAATTTGAAGGCTGCTACCATGGTCACTCAGATTCCCTGCTGGTTAAAGCCGGTTCTGGTGCATTAACGCTGGGGGTACCCAGCTCACCTGGTGTACCTGCCTGTCTGGCAGAGCACACTATCACCCTGGCTTATAATGATCTTGAACAGGTACGGCAAACCTTTAAAAACTCCGGTGATAAAATTGCCTGTATTATTGTAGAACCCGTTGCCGGCAATATGAACTGCATTCCACCGCTAGCCGGCTTTCTTGAAGGCCTGCGAGAAGTATGTAATGAATACGGCAGCGTACTGATTTTTGATGAAGTGATGACCGGGTTTCGCACCGCCTTAGGTGGCGCACAATCTGTATACGGTATAAAACCGGACTTAACGACATTGGGCAAGGTCATTGGGGGCGGCATGCCCGTGGGGGCTTTTGGCGGCCGCAGGGATATTATGGCGCATATAGCGCCCACCGGCCCTGTTTATCAGGCGGGCACCCTGTCTGGTAATCCCGTGGCTATGGCTGCCGGGCTAAAAACACTGGAGCTAATTTCAGCTGATAATTTCTATGCAGACTTAAATCAAAAAGTGAATACGCTGGTCAATGGCATTATTGATAAGGCCAATGTGCATAATATTCCCATGACACAAAATATTGTTGGTGGCATGTTCGGCCTTTTCTTTACTGATGCACCAAAGGTGACCAATTTTGAGCAGGCAACCTGCTGCAATGTGGAAAGATTCCAGGCGTTTTTCCACGGCATGTTAGAACAGGGCATTTATCTGGCACCCTCGGCCTATGAAGCCGGCTTTGTCAGCAGTATGCACAGTGATGAAGATATTCAGGCCACCATCGATGCAGCAGATAAAGTGATGAGCAGCCTGTGATGCCAACCTTCTGCTACATTTATAGCTGTGCAGCAAAGCAGGATATGTATATTTATCTGGCTGAAAAAAATGACTTTGCCTGCATTGATGAAATATTGATAAATACACTGGGAGAACTCAGTTTTACCATGTCATTAGAGCTCAATAAAGACAGTAAGCTGGCAAAAGAAGACCCTGTAAAAGTTATGGCTAATCTTCAATCACAGAAGTTTCATCTGCAATTGCCTGCAGAAATTTCGATTGAACAACTCATGGCAAAAATCACACAATAACAAAGCCCGTTTAAGCTGTGGCAAGGCCTGGACAACTCCTGCAACCCTGTAATAAAAATATGCTGGCCCGCAGATTAAAAAACACTCGTTTACTACTGGTCGCCAGCACTAAAATAATATTATAATTAACACTCTTTACCCCTTCACAACTCTCCATTTCATTTGTGAAGTTTATTTTTATATATATTTTTCAGGAAACCTATATGAACACTGCTGTAATTCGTATTTTCATCATCAGCTTAATCACTACCGCCACTGCTACAGCCATATCTACACAAGTTTTAACCCCTGATAATTTTTCAACCCGCAACGGCCTGTTGATGCTTGCGGCGTTAATTTTTGCCTCTACAATCACCGCAGTATTAGCCACATCTAATAAAGGTGCGCTAAAATTGCCAATAAATGCGCAAAAAGCCGCAAATTCTGATAATTCCCGTGAATCAGGTATTGTAAAATGGTTTAATACTAATAAGGGCTTTGGCTTTATTACCCGTGATGCGGGCGATGATGTCTTTGTCCATTTTCGCTCAATTCGTGGCCAGGGTCACAAAACTCTGTTTGAAGGGCAGCGCGTTGAGTTTAATGTCACCGAAGGTGATAAAGGGCTTCAGGCAGAGGATGTTGCCACCGCCTCATGATGTTGTGTCTTTAATATGCTTATGGATGAACATATTAGGAAATGATAATTAAAAAGGTAGAAGTAAATGTCAGATCGTGTAACAGGTACCGTTAAGTGGTTTAACAATTCTAAAGGATACGGCTTTATCGAGCGTGACACAGGTGATGATGTGTTTGTTCACTTCAGAGCAATTCGAGGTGACGGATTTAGAACACTAAAAGACGGACAAAAGGTTGAATTTAACCTGATTGACAGCCAGAAGGGCTTACAGGCAGAAGACGTTAGTAATACTGATTTATAATTTAAAAAGACAGGTTTATTTATAAACCTGTCTTTTTTTATTTCAGCACTACTAAACGCTATTTATTTCCCCATTCAGGTTGCAGCTCCTGCTGTATACCTAAGTGATCAAGTATGCGCGCCACTATATAATCTACAATATCGTCTACTGATTGTGGCTTATTATAAAAACCGGGGTTAGCCGGTAGAATAACTGCACCCATACGGGAAAGCCTGAGCATATTTTCCAGGTGAATGTCTGAGAAAGGAGTTTCTCGCGGCACCAGGAGTAGTTTTCTGCGCTCTTTTAAAATTACATCGGCAGCTCGCTCCAGCAGGTTTGCACTTGCCCCCACCGCGATAGACGATAAACTCCCCATTGAGCAGGGGCACACCACCATGGCATCTACGAACGACGAACCACTGGCTATAGGCGATGTCCACTCTGCATCACCACAGACTTTTAACTGCTTTTCATCCACCCCATAGCGCTTACACAGCTGATCATGTAGCTCATGATTATTCGCCGGCCAGGCCAGCTCGGTTTCCATGCTAATCACCACATGTGCTGCACGAGTAACCAGCAAATAAACCATATGTTCATGTGTCAGCAGCTGTTCCAGCAGGCGAATACCATATTGCACGCCAGAAGCGCCACTGATAGCGAGGATGATTGTTTTTTTATCTGAATCTTGAGTCATATTTTCAGCCTTCTACTTAATTAAACCCGGGAAACCTCTTATCAAGTCATGATTGTGATCTTACTGTTTAAAACTTCCCGCTACTGCATTGAAAACCTTGCTAATAGCTGGCTTAGCTGCGATCTTCGCCTTGTATCTGATTTTTTTAAACAGTAATCTCGTCAACCCGACTTAATCAGAGTTTCCCTGGAAAAACCAGTTGGGCGCGAAAAGGATGCGCTGGCTTTCGTGATACAACTGATATTCCAGGTTAATAGCGTTCGTCCGCAAATGAACGCTAGCTTTAGGCCTGTATGCCTACGACATACTTTGCCAGTTCAATTGTATATTTGCGTTCATTAGCGTGTATTTGCGGACAACTGCTTTTGTCTTTTATAAATCACGACAATGCAGCTAATATTTTCTGATGTATCCCACCAAATGCGCCATTGCTCATGACCAGTATATGATCACCTGACTGGCTTTGCTCAGCTAATAGACCAACGACTTCATCGATAGAACGCATTAAGCAGGCGGAATTACCCAGCTCATCAACCACCGACTGCATATCCCAGTCTACATCGGCCGGTTGAAACAGTATCACTTTATCCGCTAATTCCAGTGATGATGCCAGCTGTTGTTTATGCAGGCCCAGGCGCATGGTATTGGAGCGGGGTTCGAGCACTGCCCAGATTTTCGCCTTAGCAACAGCATCTCTTAAACCCTGTAAGGTTTCAGCTATGGCGGTAGGGTGATGCGCAAAATCATCGTAAACGGTTATATTATTAACGTCACCCACCACTTCCATGCGCCGTTTTACGCCTTTAAATTCTTTCAGTGCCGCAATGGACTGAGCTACGGGCACACCCACATGCTGCGCGGCAATAATCGCCGCCAGTGCATTCATGCGGTTGTGCGGGCCAAGCAAATGGCCTTCTACCGTGCCCTGTTTTTGTTTTTTATATAACACATCAAAACATCGACCGTCTGCGGAGACCTTATCAATCATCCACAGACTTTCGTTGTGGCTGGTTATTTTTTTACTGGCAAAACCCGCCTGCTCACTCCAGCACCCTTTGTCTAAAACATCCTGCACATTTTCATCTTCATTATTATGCACAATCAGGCCTTCACCCGGCACGGTTCTTACTAAATGATGAAACTGTTTTTTAATGGCATTTAAATCTTCAAAAATATCTGCATGATCAAATTCAAGATTATTTAAAATAACGGTACGCGGGTGATAGTGAACAAATTTGGAGCGTTTATCAAAAAAGGCGGTGTCATATTCATCTGCTTCCACCACAAAAAATGAGCCTTCACCGAGGCGTGCAGACAGGCCAAAATTAGCCGGTACACCACCAATTAAAAAGCCGGGTTTTAAACCCGCATACTCCAGTATCCATGCCAGTATCGAGCTGGTAGTGGTTTTGCCATGGGTGCCAGCCACCGCCAGCACCCATTTATCTTTTAATACGTTTGCAGACAGCCATTGAGGCCCTGAAGTGTAGGCAATATTTTTATTAAGCACATATTCAATCGCTTCATTGCCGCGGGACATTACGTTGCCAACCACTACCTGATCCTGCTCTGTTAGATGCTCGGCCTTATAACCCTGCATGAGTTCAATACCCTGGAGCTGTAACTGTGTGCTCATCGGCGGATACACATTGGCATCGGAACCGGTGACTTTATGGCCGGCCTGCCTGGCCAGCACGGCAATACCGCCCATAAAAGTCCCGCAGATTCCCAGTATATGGATATGCAAATTTTGACTCCGACGCTAGTTCATTTCAGGAAAAAAGAATTTTCTTACCAGCATGGTAATCACGATATAACTAACCGTGAGCACCATCGCCGCAGGCAGACGTATTCCAAATGACTCTCTGAATACATGGGCATATACTGCGAGATTCCAGCTAACAAAGACGAGCAATAATATCGATAAACTCAGCATTGCCTCAGCCGCTTCAGGGTTAGCATCAAAATTATATAACAATGGCAACACAATAAGCTGAAACACAATGCCAATGCTGGCGAGGCTGATAACACTCTGTATAAATCGTTCAGATTTGGAGAATGCCTGCAAACAAAGATAAACAAATAACAGTAAAACGATAAGATCCATTGCCATGGCAAGCACTGCCTGCTCAAAACTGGTATTAATTATCAGGCCTGGCAAGCCGGTCACAAAGTAGGCCAGCAAACAAAGGCGCATTAGAACAACTGAACAGGGAAAATCTTGTGGCCCCTTATTTAGCACCAGATTACCCAGTAAAACTTTAACAAAACTATTCATATATTATTTGGCAATTCCCATTTAATCCGTGATAATCAGTTGTTATCAGCACAGGCCTGCAATTGCTCAGCCTGAGCTAAATATTTACGATAAGTATAACCCTAACTACTAAAACTATTCTGACAATTATGAAGCTGACAATGACCCGACCGGATGACTGGCATTTGCATGTGCGTGATAATGATGCGCTCAAATATACAGTGCCTTTCACTGCCCGGCAGTTTAGCCGCGCGATTATAATGCCAAACCTGAACCCACCAAATACAACAACGCAGCAGGCACTGGCTTATCGTGAGCGAATTATTGCGGCAATACCCAAAAAAAACAAGCTGCATAGTCAGTTTGAACCCTTAATGACGTTGTACCTGACCGATAACACTGCAGCAGCAGAAATTGAAACTGCCAGTAAAAGCAGTTATGTACATGCGGTTAAATTATACCCGGCTGGAGCCACCACTAATTCAGATGCCGGGGTTACCGATTTAAAAAAATGCTACAAAGTATTAGCCGCCCTGCAAAAACATAATATGCCTTTACTGGTACATGGTGAAGTCAATGACCCGGCTGTTGATATATTTGACCGCGAGAAGGTATTTATTGAAACCGTACTGCTGCCTGCTCGCCAGGCCTTTCCTGAACTTAAAATAGTGTTTGAACACATCACCACCCGTGATGCCGTCGATTATGTGTTAAGTGAAGACCATTACACCGCTGCCACCATTACACCACAGCATTTATTATATAATCGTAATGCCCTTTTTAAAGGTGGCATTCGGCCTCATTATTTCTGTTTGCCGGTATTAAAAAGAGAAGAGCACCGTCAGGCTTTAAATGTGGCTGCCACTTCGGGCAATGCAAAATTTTTTCTGGGTACAGACAGTGCCCCCCATGCAAAAAATAAAAAAGAAACGGCCTGTGGCTGTGCCGGTATTTTTTCTGCGCCCCTGGCCATTGAATTATACGCACGGGCCTTTGATGAAAATAATGCACTGCATAAGCTGGAGGCCTTTGCCAGTTTTTATGGCGCTGATTTTTATGGCTTACCGAGAAACACGGATACGATAACTTTACAGAAAAAAGACTGGATTGTGCCTGCATCTTATCCGTTTGTAGATGGCCCTGTTATTCCCCTGCATGGGGGTGAAACGGAAAGCTGGCAGTTGCTATCCTGAATGACACTCTAATAAATCGAAGTAACAACATAACCCTGCTGCTCCAGCAAATGCAGTACGCCCTCATCACCCGGTAAATGCAGGGCACCAATCGCAATAAAAGCATTACCCTGTTTTAATATTGTCTGCATTCTTTTAACCATACGATAGTTACGCACCTCCAGTAGCTGGTGCATAAACTTATCGTCAATATCCGAGTCGTCATACATAAACTGTTGCTGAATTTCCACCAGCTCTGCCAGATCACGATCAACATAGGCATTTAGCATGCGTGGCATCTGCAAATCTGTATTTTCAATTTCTTTTACCGATCGATTTAATAACCACAGCTGATCGTCCATAGTTGAAGATTCGAACACCGCCACCTGTTCCTCCGCTGTTTCTAAACCACTCACCTGTATTTTGCGCTGACTTGCCCGCCTGAAAAGCACCATATCCAGTGCCGCACCCTGTGTCTGCTGATCTACTGGCATCATCAATATCATTAACACTGCCCAGGGCTTCATATGCTTAATCACATTTTCTGCTACAAAAAACCGTTTATTAATGAGGCTGATCAGGCGTTTGTACTCAATTTCCCCCATTAATTTTTTCAGGGTGCGGCCGTCATTAAAAAAACTGGCACTGGTTATAGCACCCATGGCCTGAAAATTCATCACCACTTCCATGACAAAATGATCTGCTCCGGTGAAGGCCCGCTCCACCTCTGGAGCCAGATGAGTCACCCGGGGATCAGCCACATGCATGGTTCCATAAAGAAAACTGACGGGCATACCCTGTTTTTCAATTTTCCATAACAGGCCTTTGGGGTGTAGAATGCCCTGCCTGTTTAATGACTCTGCAAAACTGTTGTGTAAACTCGCAACTAGTAGCAGTATTAATAAGCTATTTAATTTTTTCATAACTATTTATTTTACATATTGAGAGCTTCACACGAAACACTTTTTGTCATCCCGGACTTTTTTAAACCGGGGCAACTTAAGTAGTTGCTGTTATTGTAATAATCTGCTTTCGTGCAAAGATATCAATATTACTAAAAGAACCATCATCTGAATGAGTATAATCACAGACAAAACAGCAC
This sequence comes from Gammaproteobacteria bacterium, assembly GCA_003228405.1. Taxonomy (GTDB): domain Bacteria; phylum Pseudomonadota; class Gammaproteobacteria; order SZUA-229; family SZUA-229; genus SZUA-229. The sequence continues at coordinate 12,563 of QIDK01000282.1, forward strand.
CCATGTCACGCCGCTTTAGAGGCTTTATGCCGGTGGTAATCGATGTGGAAACCGGCGGCTTTAATGCTAAAAAAGATGCTTTACTGGAGGTTGCAGCAGCCACATTAAAACTGGATGACAATGGCATTATAGAAATTGACGAGCAAATTTGTCGCCATATTACGCCATTTGAGGGCTCTAATATGGAACCCAAATCACTGGAAATTACCGGCATTGACCCCTATCACCCGTTTCGCATGGCCGTTGCCGAAAATCAGGCTATAACTGAAATCTTTACATTTATTCGCACCAGCCTGAAAAAGAACCAGTGCAAACGCGCGATTATGGTGGGTCACAATACCGTGATGGATTTAAGTTTTATTAATGCAGCCGCTGAGCGCTGCAGGATAAGCCGTAATCCTTTCCATCCTTTTAGCACCTTTGATACCGTATCACTTGCCGGGCTTGCCTATGGCCAGACTGTACTCTCCAGAGCGGTTAAAGCCGCCGGCATTGACTGGGACAATGACCAGGCTCATTCTGCCAGCTATGACACACTGAAAACCGCGGAGCTGTTTTGCATGATTGTTAATCGCTGGCGCAGATCAACCGGTTTAGTCTGGACTGCACAAATTGATGATTAGTGTTAAAATAGCCTGTAATCACTCAATTTATAGATAATAACGGAAGATATCAGGGTGATATGGCCAGATCGGAGCTGGCCTCAGGGAGAATCTAGCGGCTAAGTGAATAAAAATAATAAAAGCCACAGATCAAAATAAATGACTATAATTTACTGGGACAAGCAAAAATGGAACAGGCATATAATCGTCTATCCTATTTAGACAGCTATTATAAAAACAGGGCTCGTAACAAATTACTGATGTCAAATAAAGACGTATCAATCATCATAGTTGATGACATGCAGTTCAGCCGCGTGGTAGTTCAGGCTGCACTGAGAAAGGCAGGTTTTAGCAACGTTCGGGTCGCTTCCCGCGCTCAGGAAGCACTTAATATGATGGAGGACATGCATGCGGACGTGGTGCTTGCAGACTGGGTCATGCCTGAAATGGATGGTCTGCAGCTCACTGATATTATCCGCCAGCAGGATGAAGAGCAGGGTGTATATACGGCCATTATTTTATTTACCGCACAGGAAGGCATTGAACCCCTGGTCGAAGCCTTTGATCGTGGTGTTGATGACTATATCAGCAAACCCCCCAATCCTCATGAGCTGGCAGCACGGGTGAATGCAGCTGCTCGCATCGCGTCATTACAAAATGACCTGCTGGAAACCTCACAACAGCTGGAAGACACTGTAAAGCACCTGGAAGAAATGGCGCTGACTGACCCCCTCACCGGTGTCGGAAACCGCCGCCTGCTCACTCGCCAGCTGGAATACCATTTACTGGATGCCTCAGCACGCCATGGTGGAGTGTGTTTTGTTATGCTGGATATAGATCATTTTAAAAAGGTTAATGATACCCATGGGCACGATGTGGGGGATGAAGTGTTAATTGGCTTTACCCGCAGAATACGCCGCACCGTTCGCCCAACCGATTTAGTCGCCCGTATGGGCGGTGAAGAATTTGGCATTATTATGCACTACACCCGTGCCGAAAATTTCCGTCACTCTACGCTTGAACGTTTGCTGTTGAGCATTAATCAACGCCCCTTTAAAACCTCAGTTGGCGACCTCTCAGTAACCGCATCAATTGGCGTGTGTTTTTATAAGGGAGAGGGAGAGCAGCCTTCGGTGCAAAAGCTGGTTAAATGTGCCGATGAAAAGCTGTATGAAGCCAAGGCAAACGGGCGCAATCAGATCACTTTTTAAGCGTTAATTCTACTTTTCTTAAATAACGGCTTTTACCCTGAAGCGGAAGATTAAAAACAGCAAAGATTGAACCACAGAGGACACGGAGAAAAATGCTTATTTATGTATTTGCGCGCAGCGCAAGCCATAAAAAACCTCTCCGCACCTCTGCGGTGAATTTTTTTGATCTGGACCTTTCGCTTCTGAATACTAGAAACTATGACCCAGCCGCTTCATCAATTATTTTCTTCAGCTCACCCTTTTCAAACATTTCCAGGGTAATGTCACATCCGCCAATCAGCTCACCTTTAATATAGACCTGTGGAAAAGTTGGCCAGTCAGCATAACGGGGCAGGTTCTGAAAAATCTCCTGATCAGCCAGCACATTGCAATAACCAAACTCATGTTCACACTGCTTCAGAGCTTCCGCTGTTCGGCTTGAAAAACCACATGATGGGAACTGGGGTGTACCCTTCATAAAAATAAAAACCGGATGAGATTTAACTACTTCATCAATACGATCCATTACGTCCATACTACACCTCAAAATTTTACATAAATAAATATCTTAAAAAAGTTATATTGGGATCAACCCGCCATTTTCAAGCTGAACAGGGTTTAATTTCTGATGATAATCCTGCTTAAAACAGCTGCTCTGGTATTTCGCTTCTGTTGCCCGAGTTTGCCGGTTGCCTGCCTGCAGACTCCGCCCTGGGGGCCAGTTCGGTACGAAATATTTCAAATACAGCATTGCTATCAGAGACATTCGCCAGCTCACCTGTCTCCGCATTGATTTTTACATTCACCAGACCTGCCGGGCGTTGCATCTGAGTTTCTGGAACACCTTTCAATGCCGTTCTCATAAACTCTATCCACATGGGCAGCGCGGCTTTAGAGCCGGTTTCATAATTACCCAGAGATAGTTGCTGCTGGTCAAATCCCACCCAGGCAGTGGCTACCAGCTTATTATTAAAACCATTAAACCAGGCATCTTTCTGGTCATTGGTGGTACCGGTTTTGCCATGTAAATCCTGACGCCCCAGAGCTCTGGCTCTACGCCCTGTACCCCGATTGATAACATCCCTCAGGATAGAATTCATAATATAGATAATACGCTCATCAACCACCGTTTCTGCCTGTTTGGGCAGCTTATAACCTAAACCAGGCTCCTGCGAGTCAGTGACCTCAGATTCTAGTAATGCTTCTGGCCGGACGTCAGTCTGGGCTTCATCAACCATATTTTGCTGTTGCTGCAGCGTCTGACTTAGCAATTTTTCCTGTCTGACCATTTCTGCAAGCTCATCTTCGGCCGTAAGCCCCGAAGCCTGCTGAGGCAACACAATACCGCGATCTTCTAACTCACAGCTTACACAGGCCACCTCGGGCTCTGCCTCGAATAGTACATTACCCTGTAGATCTTCAATTCGTTGAATAAAATAGGGTGTGATTTTATAACCACCATTTGAAAACACCGAAAACCCGGTCGATAACTGTATGGGGCTGACCTCACCACTGCCCAGGGCAAGTGATAAATCATGGGGTAACAGGCGGGGATCAAAACCAAAATTTCTGGCAAAATTCGTCGCATAACGAACGCCAATAGAGCGCAGTATACGAATAGACACAAGATTTCGCGACTTATACAGAGCCTTACGCAAGCGGGTTGGCCCAAAAAACTTACCACTATAATTTTCAGGTCGCCAGGTACCTTCCAGCACCGGGTCATGGAAAACGACAGGCGCATCATTAATCAGGGTTGCAGCGGTATAATCCTTGCTTAGTGCGGCACTGTAGATAAAAGGCTTGAAGCTGGAACCCGCCTGGCGTTTGGCCTGTGTAGCCCGGTTGAACTTACTGCGGTAAAAATCAAAGCCTCCCACCAGTGCCTGCAATGCACCATCATTGGATCGAAGTGAGGTAAAAGCGCCCTGCACTTCCGGGATTTGCCCCAGAACCCACTTTTCTTCTTCTTTGTAAATACGAATAACATCACCAGGGGCTAAAACATCAGCCGCCTGCTGCGGCTCCAGTCCCTGTTTATTTCTATCGATAAAGGGTCTGCCCCACTTTATTGCGTCCCACTCCAGGCTGATCAAGCGCCCGCCTCTAAGATAAACTCTTGCACTCTGTTCGGCAACTTCCAGCACTATTGCGGGATGCAGCCCACCCACAGTCGCCATGTCTGCAAGCGATTCCTGCCATAATATTTCCGATTCTTCCGTACTTAATTCCATGTCCTCAGGGTTTAAATTGATCCGCTGTTCAGGCCCACGATAACCATGCCGCTGGTCATACGCCAACAGGGCATGGCGCACACTCTGGTTGGCCGCTCGCTGTAACCGGCCATCGATTGTGGTAAAGACATTTAAGCCCCTGGTATAGGCCTCTTCACCAAACTGTTTAGTAATTTCGGCACGCACCATTTCTGCCACGTAAGAAGCAGAAACATCTACCGGCGTATTATGCAGGCCTGCGGTGGATGGCTGTGCCCTGGCAAAGCGCATATCTGCTTCGCTGATAAATTCAAGGGCTAGCATACGCTTTAATACATAATCACGACGAATTAGTGCCCGCTCCGGATTCACTACCGGATTGTATCTGGAAGGGGCCTTGGGCAAACCGGCTATCATCGCCAGCTGTGCCAGGCTGAGTTCTTCTAATAGTTTGCCATAATATACTCGGGCAGCCGCTGCCACACCATAAGCCCGATTGCCCAGATAAATTTTATTAAGATAAAGTTCCAGAATCTGGTCTTTGCTCAATTGCTGCTCAATTTTTAAAGCCAGAAAAATTTCATTTATCTTCCGAGCATAGGTTTTTTCCCGGCTCAGATAAAAATTACGTGCCAGCTGCATGGTAATGGTGCTACCTCCCTGCCCTCGCTTCCCTGTTGTAATCAATACCGCTGCGGCTCGAAGTATGCCCTGGTAATCCACACCCGGATGCTCATAAAAACGGTCATCTTCCGCCGCCAGAAATGCCTGACGCAGGGTCAGGGGAATATCATCAATCGCCTTTGGGGAACGGCGTTTTTCTCCATACTCCGCAATTAAGCCGCCTTCAGAGCTATAAACCCGCAATGGAACCTGCAGTTGAATATCACTCAAACCTTCTATAGACGGTAGTTTTGGTTCGAGGTAAAGATAAAGTCCTATTAAGCTGCTAAAAGCCAATACCAGCACTACGAATAAAATTTTCGAACTAACTCGAAGAAATTTTAAAAATTTTTGCATATTATTTTAATTAACCCTTGAGTAACCATTGGGTGGCCACAAGTCTTGTAGTGAGCCCTGCCAAATACCCTGAAAACCAGCTGACAGGCCGGTTTGCCCTGTTAAATTGACTTATTTTTCAGTTACCTAACTCTTGTCTGAGCTGATTTTAACGAATAAGTTGCTTCTCTTTTCAGGCCTTATAGACGTTAAAGATGCTCTCCCGCATGCATGAATTATAGTCTCAGAAATAAATTCTAGCGACACAAATTTAAAAATAGACTAGTATTATTCGATACTTGCGGCTAATATTTAATGCAAATACACACAAAAGAGCTATAACTACTTATACTCAAAGTGGATTAAGAGGATTCAGACGTGTTTCAACTGAAACGCAAAAAAGCTTCATTACTGGGAATAGACATAAGCTCGACCTCTGTCAAGGTCGTCGAACTGTCGCAAACTGATACCGGCTATCGCGTAGAAAGCCTGGCGGTTGAACCCTTGCCAGCCAATGCTGTGACTGAGAAAAACATTCAGGATGTAGAAGCCGTTGGTGAGTGCCTGGTTAAGGCGTTGAAAAAATCCGGCAGCAGATGCAAGTTAACCGCACTGGCCGTTCCCGGCTCATCTGTTATCACCAAAGTCATTACCATGCCCGCCAGTTTATCTGACAGTGAAATGGAAACCCAGATAGAACTGGAAGCGGACCAGTATATCCCTTACCCACTGGAAGAAATCAATCTTGATTTTCAGGTACTCGGCGAAACCGAGGGAAACCCGGATACGGTTGATGTGTTACTTGCTGCCTCAAGAAGTGAAAATGTGGAAATGCGTACTGCTGTGGCAGAAATGGCCGGCCTTACACACTATTGAAAAATCGACCCACCTTATCACAACGCATAAACAACAGGCCAGTGAAGACGAAGAAAAACCGGACAATTTCGTTATCGCGGTACTTGACGTGGGTGCCACCATGACCAGCCTTAATGTAATTGAAAATGGTGAATTAATTTACACCCGTGAACAGGCATTTGGTGGTAAACAGCTCACCGAAGAAATTATGCGCCGATACGGACTGGCCT
>QIDK01000265.1 GCA_003228405.1 Gammaproteobacteria bacterium
ATTAGTATAAGTTGATTCAATCCTGGCTATATCGAATATCTGGGCTTCAGGATAATTATTTACTAGTAATTCATTGAATTTATTTCGATTAATATTTGCCATTTTGCTTTTATTTGGGCGGCGGATAAGTTCTCTTAAAATAATGCCCGCTCCTTTTGCATTATGCCTGAGTGGGATTGTTGTATGAATAAATGAAATATTTTGATACCTGTTTATAAGGTCGGTTAGTGTATTCTGGTATTGACAAAATAAAGCCTGAATATCCGTGTGCTCATTAACATCTATGTAACAAAATTTTAATACTGCAATATCAATTTCATTACCGATTCGATTGTCAATAATATTTCTGAAATCGATTAGTTTAGATTGAGGATCCTGATTTCTGCCTATTTCGGTATGGCTTATTGAGCCTTCAATGATATTCCTGGTGGAATCCATATGTTTTATTGCAACGCATGAATCACAGCTATTTAAAATTTTCTCTAAACCCGATAGTATATTGTTGCCAACAGATTGATGTGCAAAGAAAACTCTTTTAGTTGCAAGGCTGCTAATTTGTCGGGATAACTGAATGGACATGCTTTTATTTGAAATTAATCAAATGTTCTCCCAGATTGTATTGTTTACTAAGTTCCCTGATATGTCATATAAAATTCGCTGTACCAGGAATATAGTTTAACCCAAATAGTCAAAGTGATAGTGCTAAATTAAATTTTACTTATATAAAATGTCTGTTTCAGTATGCATTTTAATGGTTTATTTAGCAATTAGCGCAGCAAAAAAGAGGTTTTTGTAATATTTTTACCACATTTCCAGCAACCTTGCCTGATTATCAAAATTTTTTATCAGAATAGTGATTACAATCTAATCACTCAAACGAATGAGTCAGTAGATATTAACAAATATTAATTACGGGATTAAATTCCATATATCTAGATTGATGAAATTGTCTGGGTATTTAAAAGTAATTTTATAAAATGTAAACGACTACGATTTGATCGGGGGATTCAAGCCATATAGAATATATTAATAACAAAGCTTTAGAAAAGTCTATTACATGAATTATTTAGTTAAAATCACTGGCCATATTGCTTAATAATCAATGTAATAAATGTCCAGATATGGTATTATATAGACAAATGATTATGGATGGTTAGTCTTGTACGAGGTAAGCTGAGTTTAAGGAATATTATAGAATATATTAACAATCATTTGTCTGTAAAGTTCTGAAGAAACCGTTTTAATAATCAATATAATTTCATTATAGGGGCAGGTTATACAGCTACTATTAAGTCTCACGAGTAGATCTTATATACGCCTCTGTTACATTATTAACCACTTTTAGAAATAATTGTATGATACAAGCGATTTTCTGGGCTGGTTTACTGGGAATAATTTATGCTTATTTCCTTTATCCCGCAGTGCTTTTTCTTCTAGGACGTCTTTTACCTAAAGCCGTGCGAATAGATTCGCAGGTATTTACTCCCTCGGTATCACTTATTATGCCTGTACATAATGAGGAAAATATCATCAGGTCTAAACTTGATAATTTCAGGCAGCTAGAATACCCGGAAGATAAATTTAAATTAATTATAGTTTCTGATGGCTGTACAGATCGCACAATTGATATAATTCAAAAATGCTCAGGCTCATTAAATGTCCAGATAGTTGAAGTTAATGAGAGACGTGGTAAGGCAAATGCTCTAAATACCGGTCTTCAGTATGTTGATACTGAACTGGTAGTTTTTTCAGATGCTTCAATATTACTTGAAACCGATGCATTAAAGCAGTTAGTCAAACCATTCGAAGATCCACTAATTGGTTGTGTCTCAGGTGAAGATCATATTGCAGAAATGGGTGGTGAAGGCCTGTATGGGCGATATGAATTATTTTTACGTAATCAGGAATCATCCATCGGCTCCATAGTTGGAGCAAGTGGTTCTTTTTATGCACAGCGTACCGAAATTAGCCAGAATTTTGAAGAAGGTCTGGCTCCAGATTTTCTGTCTGTATTAAATACGGTGAAAGCAGGGTATCGTGCCATTACTGAACCCAGAGCAATTGGCCACATGACAGCTAGCAAAAGCTCAGGCCAGGAATTTCAACGTAAGGTTCGCACATTACTTAGGGGCATGACGGCCTTATTTTCCAGACCTGCTTTACTAAATCCACTCAATTATGGTTTATTCAGCCTGTTTTTAATATCGCATAAATTATTACGCTGGTTAGTTCCGCTATTCCTTATTAGCGTATTGGTTTCAAATATGTTTTTACTGGAACACAGTTTCTATAAAGTATTTATGCTGGCACAGGTACTTTTTTACCTGCTTGCATTGCTGGCTTTTCTGGAAAAGGCTTCTTTTCAAAATATCCTGGCAGGAAAAATACCCCTGTTCTTTATAATGGTTAATGTTGCTATTAGTGCTGCATGGGTGCGTTACCTGCGTGGTGATCGGCAGGAGCTATGGGCCCCTACTCAGCGGAATGAAGCTGGATAAGTAGATAATATGTCTGAAACACCCTTATTTTTTGCCCATAATGATCAACGTATGTTTGCTATTTTACATGCACCGGAAGTTGATCTAAAAAAAATGGGCTGGGTTTTTTGTCATCCATTTGCAGAAGAGAAACTCTGGGCGCATCGAGTATACGTTAATCTTGCCCGTAAACTTGCAGACAGGGGATACACAGTACTTCGATTTGATTATCGAGGTTATGGTGATAGTGAAGGCGATTTCGAAGACTTTAGCATTGATGATCAATTAGCCGATATAAATAGGGCTATAAATTTATTATCTGAAAAACATCCCCAGCTGGAATCAGTAGGTTTATTAGGCTTACGATACGGCGCTTTACTTGCTGCTTTAGTAGCAGAAAATAATGAACAGGTAAATCACCTTGTGCTCTGGGACCCCATCACCGATATGAGCTCATATTTACAGGAAATTTTACGTTCAAATTTAACGACTCAATTAGTAATGTATGGAAAAGTCATTACAAACCGAAAGGAACTCACGCAACAAATATTAAATAATGAAGCTGTAAATGTGGATGGATATAATTTAACACGTTACTATTATGATTCAGCCAATAGTATAAATTTAATGAATGATGAAAAAACATTCTCTGGAAAATGCCAGATAGTTCAGATTGGTCGTGCAAATCAGCCACTCAAAAAAAATATTGAGAAATTTGCTTCATTATATAAAAATGTAGATATTTTTCAGGCCGAAGAAGAACAGTTCTGGAAAGAAATTAAAAATTTTATACAGCGTTCAGAAAGTCTGGAAAAACATTTACTCACATGGCTGGGAGAAAATGAACATGTGTAGTGTGAATCCAGTTACCTTCAAAAATAAAAGTGGTAATACACTTTTTGGAATAATGCATAATCCTGAAGCAGACAAACTTAAAACGACGGCTATTATATTATTGTCTCCAGGCGTAAAAATGCGTGTTGCACCTCACCGAATGTATAATAAAATGGCAGATAATTATGCCAGACTTGGTTTTAAAGTGCTTCGATTTGATTTCTATGGCTTAGGTGATGCAGAAGGTGAAATAGAATTAACGCAATTATCCAATATATACAATAGCATTCAGCTTGGCAGATATGTAGATGACACGATTGCATCTATGGACTGGATACAACAGGAATATGGTATTTCTAACTTTATTGTTGGAGGCTTATGTGGCGGTGCAATAACAGGCATGCTTGCTGCTCAAAATGATTTACGCGCATGCGCTTTGCTTTCATTAGGGATACCCGTTTCACTGGATGTTGGTGAAGAAAACTGGCATAAACATATCTCTAAAGGCCAGTTAAACCAACTACGTGGGGGCTATGTAAAAAATCTATTTAAACTACAGTCGTGGCTTCGTCTATTAACTTTTCAAAGTGATTTTAGAGTTATATTTAAATCTTTTAAGCAGCTCATAACTAAGAAAAATAAACCACAGGTGAAGTCTCCAGTTAGAGATACGGGTTTAAATGAAAAAGCTAATGAAAATAACAATACCAATCTTAAATTTGCACCTGCTTTTCTAAATATGCTAGAAACATCGAGACCAATGCTACATATTTTCAGTGGTACTGATCGTTTAGCCTGGGAATTCGAAGAAAAATTTGCGGATCATTACCGGCCCCAGCTTAAACAATATGAGTCCCTTATAGAAATACATACAATTGATAAAGCAAACCATATTCTCGGTCAGCCTGAATGGTTTAATGAAATGCTCGATATTTCCACTAACTGGTTAAAGCGACTTTTTTAAGCTTTATGTTATGTCTCAAAAAAAACTTCGTATACTAGATTTAAGAGATTCACCATGGGTAGATGGTCCTGGTCGCACGATTCTACAATCGGCATCTATGGTCGATCCGGCTCGTTGCGAAATTATAATAGGAGCATTTTGTGATGAGTCTCATGACCAACATGCATATTTAAATGAGGCAAAGTCTCTAGGGTTAAAAACACTGGAAATTAAAGAATCGTCAGCTTTTGATCGCAAGGTTATTAAGCAAATTCAGAATGAAATTAAAAAAAATGCCATCGATATTATTCATACCCATGACTTTAGATCAGATCTATTTGGTTTATGGTGTGCTAAAAAATCAAAAATTTACCTGATTTCCACCTGCCATGGATGGATAGCAAATAATTTTAAGAGAAAAATATTCACTATCCTCGACAAATTTATGCTGCGTTTTTTTGATCGTGTGATAACGGTTTCAGAAGTTATGCGTAAACATCTTATAACCAGGGGGATAAATAAAAATAAAATAAATGTTATTGTAAATGCATTAATATTAGATGACTTTCAACCAGATAAATGCAATCAAACTTTCAGGAAACAGCTAAAGATTTCTGATAATACGTGTTTAATCGTTAATATCGGCAGGCTTAGCCCAGAGAAAGGCCAGGATATTTTTATCAGATCAGCGAAGGAGTTGCTTAAAATTTATGAAGACATTTGCTTTGTATTAGTCGGTATAGGGCCAGAACAGGAATATCTGCAAGGTATTGTATCTGAGTTAGGTATTAACAACTCAGTTATTTTTTCGGGTTATCAGAAAAATATGCTAGATGTATATAACAGTTCGGATCTTGTTGTGCAGAGTTCCTACACTGAGGGTATGCCAAATGTGGTGCTGGAATCATTACTAATGCAATTACCTGTAATAGCAACTGATGTAGGTGGAACATCTGAAGTTCTTCAGCATAATGAAACCGGGACTTTAATTGAAGCAAATAACCTTGATCAGTTAACTGATGCTATTAAAGAGTATATAGAACAACCTGAAAAGTATGAGAAAATGGCTTCTGCAGGTCGGAAATATGTTACAGAAAACTTTGATCATAATCAAAGAGTGGATAGTCTGATGGATGTTTATGAGCTTGTTACAAATAATAGTATGCAGGTAAATTAAATGCTGTATGCCGGCTTTCTCATATCTGTATTTCTGGAGTATGTGAGACCTGGTAGTTATTTGCCAGTCATTGACGCTATAAAAATAAACTCTATGATTCCAATACTTGTTCTTATTGGAACAATGTTTTACAAAGGACCAGTAGATCATAAACAGTTTTTCGAAAATTCAAATAGTAAGTGGATGTTGTTTTTCCTGTTTCTTCTTGTGGTTTCTATTTTTATTGCAGAAGTTACAATGTATTCATATAACACATTTAAAGTAGTGTTAGGCTTTGTGTTCTGGTATTACATTATTGTTCGAATCTTAACAGACCGGGATAAAATAAAAGGTTTATTTTCTATCTTCATAATATCGCATGTGGTTCTTTTGATGTTCAATCCTCAGGTTGTATTAAATCCTGCAACACGTTCATATATTCACGGCAATACTTTCCTGGGAGATGGTAACGATTTTTCTCTATCTGTGAGTATAGCTATTCCCATGTGTTTGTATTTAATTCAGGAATCTAAAACAGTAACCATTAAAGCTCTCTATATATTGGCGTTTATGTTATTAATTTTTGCGATAGTTGGTACTCAATCACGTGGTGCTACCATAGCACTTGCCTTTATATTTCTTTATTTATGGTGGGTGGGACGTAAGAAATTTCTGGGAATCCTTTTTATTGTTGCTGTTCTTGCTGTTGTTGTTAATTATGCACCCCCTGTCTATTTTGAAAGACTTAATACAATTAAAAATTATGAAACTGAAGGTTCGGCTCAGGGTAGAATAGTCGCCTGGAAAACGGCTATAAGAATGGTTAAGAAGTATCCACTTACAGGTGTTGGTACAGGCCATTTCGCCGTTAAATTAGGTAGAGAATTCAGGCCCCCAGAATTCGGTTCTGAAAATCTTCCCTGGTTGACTGCGCATTCGGTATATTTTTTAGTTATCGGGGAATTAGGTGTGCCTGGAATAACTTTTATTCTTGTTATATTGATAGGGAATTTTCTTAGAAATAGACATTATATAAAAGATGCTCAAAATAGCTCAAAAGAAAACGCTATGAGTTACAGAAATCTATTCGTGATGTTAAATGGTAGCCTGATTGCATTTGCAGTTGGAGGAGCTTTTCTATCAGTAGCTTATTACCCTCATCTTTATATACTTACTGGTATTTTTACTGCGGTTCAATTAATGTACGAAAGAGATAAGTTAGATTCAGAAGAATTAAAACCAGAAAAAAGACCATGGTACGAAGAAGGTCCTGAGAATTCGAACTGGTCGGATGACAATGATTCGGAATGGAACAGGTGACAATAGAATAATGGAAAATAAAATACGTATTCTAGTTGTTCATTCTACTCTACATATTGGTGGTGCTGAGGAAGTCACAGCAAATTTATGCAGTAGAATTGATAAATCTAAATTCGATGTAAAGGTATGTTATCTTAAGGAGAAAGGCGTAGTCGGTGAAAAAATAGAACGTCAGGGTACCCAGGTAATTGGTTTATCAAAAAAAGATAATGATAAAACTGACTATTTTACTTCTTTAAAATTACGTAAAATCATTAAGCTATATGATATACAGCTTGTTCACTCACATGATGTCCATGCTTTTACAGACTGTGCAATTTGTAAAATAACTATGCCAGGATTAAAGTTTACCCATACCTTTCATTTTGGAAATTATCCTCAAAGAGCTCAGCCATTTCGGTTGCTTGAGCGATTATTATGGCGTGTTCCTTCTAAGCTTATTTCAGTTTCAAATAAACAACAGGCTGGTATTAGAAAATTATATGGAATTCCCGAAAACAGGATAATGACCCTCTGGAATGGGGTAGATATTGAGACACAGGCTGCAGAATTTGATATTATCAATCATTATCGCTCCCTGGGAAAAGTGCTAATTGGTTCTATAAATACTCTCATAGAACAAAAAGGAATGTTTGATCTTCTTAAAGTTGCTGTAGAATTAAAGCAACGACTGCCTGGTAAGTTTGTTTTTGTGATAGCAGGAGATGGTCACTTAAAGGAACCTTTAAAAAGAGAGATTCATTCATTAGGGCTAGAAAATGATGTGTGCCTGTTAGGCTGGGTAAAAGATGCCTCTAAATCATTTTTGCCTCATATAGATATATTTTTCCAGCCATCTCTATGGGAAGCAATGTCTATGGTTTTACTTGAAGCTATGGCTGATGGTAAAGCAATAGTAGCAGCAGGTGTTGGAGAAACTCCATTTATTTTGAATAATAATGTTAGTGGCATAGTTGTTCAACCAGCTGACATTAATGGAATGAGCAATGCACTGGAATCTCTGGTAGTAGATGAATCTTTGAGGCAACAATATGGCATGGCTGCAAAACAACATTACATTGAGTCATTCACTGCAAAAAAAATGGCAGATCGCTATGAAACTTTATACAGTTTATTACTGAACTAACTACTAAATTCTGGTTAATATTAATGAATATACTGTTCTTGTCACAAATCGTACCTTATCCACCGCATGGAGGTGTTTTGCAGCGTGGATATAACATCATTCGCGAAATATCAAAAAGTAATAATGTATATCTGCTTGCTTTTGTGCACCCGGATACACTAGCTTCCGATGAACTGGTAGAGGAGAGTAAACAGCAGCTTGAGAAATTTTGTAAGTCAGTAGATTATTTTACTCTCTGGCCAAAAAAATCTACTGTTCATAAACTACTGGCTTTTTCAGCTGGGTTTTTTTACCCATATCCTTTTAGCACTTTAGCTCATCGATCTTCAAGCTATGCTAAGCGCATGCAGGAGATTATAAAAGATAATAAGATTGATGTGGTTCATTTTGATACTATTGGTCTTGCTCCTTATTTGAGTTTTAATGCTAACCTGCCCACTATTATGACGCATCATAATATTGAGTCGACACTTATGCATCGTCGCTCGAAAGTTGAAGTCAACTGGTTTGCACAATATTATGTGGGTTTGCAGTCAAAGCGTCTTCGTACATATGAAATATCTAAAAGTCCTGCTTTTGATATGAATATTATGGTTTCTAAAAATGATGAAGATGAACTAAAATCTATGTCACCCACAGTTATTACTGATGTTGTACCAAATGGAGTAGACACAGAATATTTTTCAGTTAGAGATGATCAGCAGGAGATATCTATTGTTTACACCGGTGGTATGAATATGTTTGCTAACAAGGATGCGGTTATGCACCTTATTGAAGACACCTGGCCCAGGATTAAACAAAAAATACCCGATGCTATATTCAATATAATTGGTCAGGATCCTGCGGATGATTTAATTGCTATTAGTAAACGAGATAATAGTATTAAAGTACTTGGCTTTGTCGATGATATACGCCCGTATGTGGCAAAGTCTGCTGTGTATGTTGTGCCGCTACGTGTTGGAGGAGGTACTCGTTTAAAAGTGCTGGATGCTTTATCACAGGGAAAGGCAATAGTATCTACCTCTGTTGGTTGTGAGGGAATAGAAGTCACCGATGGGCTAAATATTCATATTGAAGATAAGGCCGATGATTTTGCAGATCGTGTTATTGATTTATTAAACGATAAACAGGCAAGACTTCAACTTGGAAAACAGGCCAGGAAATTAGCTGAAGATCATTATGCCTGGACCAGTATAGCTCAGGTACTAAATAATGCCTATGTTGAAGTAAAACAAAAATCTGTGGATAAAGGCCACTAAAATGGAATCAAAATTTAAAGAATTATATGATCGATTGCCTGTGTTCGGACAAAATATTATTCTTTCTGGTTATAGTGCAATATTAGATCATCAACGCTACAGCGGTAAATTTAATTCTTTCAAAAAGCTACTTGAAGAAAGCCAGTATTATAGTTCTGAACAACTGAATAACTATCAACAAAATAAATTGCAGGATTTAATAGCCTATAGTTACAGACATGTAAAATATTACCGTAAAATTATGGATGAGCGAAATCTGACGCCTGATGATATTACAACTATAGAAGATTTAAGAAAGTTACCTATATTAACTAAAGATTTAATCAATAAAAACTTTACTGATTTATTATCTGATGAATACGATATGGCTTCTGTAGCAAAAGGTCATACCAGTGGTACGACAGGTTCTCCCCTGGAAATATGTTACAGCAATGATTTAATACACATTAACTATGCCATGCTGGATCGACAATATGCATGGGCGGGCATAAAATTAAAGCGCTTTGGTGATCGCATTGCCGTTATAAGAGGTAATGTTATAGTGCCTCTACATCAAAATAAACCACCATTCTGGCGACATAATTATTTCCATAATCATATATTGCTATCTTCATTTCACATGTCGCAGGATAACCTGGCATCATATATTGACAAGCTTGAACGTTTTAAACCAAAAGTTATCGATGGTTATCCATCAACTGTTTATGTATTAGCAAAATACTTAAAAAATAGTGGGCGAAAACTAAAACTGGAAGCTGTGCTAACCTCATCTGAAACTTTATTTGATTTTCAACGTGAGCTTATAGAAGACAGCTTTCAGTGTAAAATATTTGATTATTTTGGTGCCGCTGAGCGTGTTTTATTTTCCACTGAATGTGACAAACATGAGGGTCACCATATCGCTTCTGAATATGGTATTACAGAGGTTCTTGATAAAAATGATCAACCTGTAAATAAGGGTCAAACCGGTTATCTTGTTGCTACCTCATTACATAATCGTGCTATGCCTTTAATTCGCTATATGACAAATGATATGTCAGCAGTTAAAAATGGCTTATGTTCATGTGGTCGTAATTTACCACTGATGGATGATGTAGCAACTAAAGCCGAAGACCTACTGACATTAAAAGATGGTAGACTAATTTCGCCATCGGTACTTACCCATCCATTCAAACCTCTTACCTCGATTATTGAATCGCAGATAATACAGGAAGATCTGGATAATATAGTTATTAAACTCGTCACCAGTTCTGAGTTTAGTCAAGCGGATGAAGTTGAACTAATTCATGGTCTGAGTGAAAGACTTGGTAAAGATGTTAACATACGAATAGAAAAGGTAGATTTCTTAACAAGAACCACCTCCGGTAAATTCAAGTGGGTTATTTCAAAAGTAGCTCTGGGTATTTAGCATCCCCCTAAAATCAGGTTAACAGGCAATAGGTTATGTGTGGTATAAGCGGAATTTTTTATAAAGACAGGGAACGGAAAATAGATGAGGCAACGCTTATCTCTATGCGTGATGCTATGGTACATAGAGGCCCTGATGATTCTGGTGTTTATATAAATAAACATATAGGCCTGGCACATCGACGCCTCAGTATTGTTGGACTTAGTACCGGCCACCAGCCTATGAGTAATCATTCACAGTCATTATGGATTGTGTTTAATGGTGAAATATATAACTATCCACAATTAAAAATAGATTTACAGAAGAAAGGTTATAAATTTTTAACACAATCAGATACTGAAGTCATTATTCATTTGTATGCGGAATATGGAAATAAATGCGTGCATTACTTAAATGGCATGTTTGCATTTGCTATTTGGGATGCAGACAGGCAGGAAATGTTTATGGCCCGCGACCGCTTAGGTGTAAAGCCATTTTATTATGTAGAATTGAACAATGCATTCATTTTTTCATCTGAAATTAAATCATTACTGGAATATCCTGAATTCAGTGCAAAGTGTAATACAGAAGCAGTTTATGAATATTTTACTTTTCGTGCGGTAACGGGTGAGCAAACTTTATTTGACCAGGTAAAATCTATACTACCCGGTCATTATATGACCATCAGTGGAAATTCATATAAAACAGAACAATATTGGCATGCGCGTCAGGTCGAATTTGATTATTCCATTAGTGTAGCTGATGCAAAAGACAGATTTGAAGAACTGCTGGATGATGCTGTGCGCATCCGATTAATGAGTGAAGTGCCTTTAGGTACGTTCTGTAGTGGTGGTGTTGATTCTAGCCTGGTTACCGCACTGGCAGCAAGGGCGACTACTAACCCTGTAAATACATTTTCTGTAGGATTTCATGAAGCTGAGTTTGATGAAACATATTACGCGCGTATGGTTTCCAAACAGTATTCTACAACACACCATGAATTAAAATTAGATAGTGATGAATTTAGTAGTTTGTTACCTGATCTAATTCACCTTAATGATGAGCCTTTGAATTTTTCAAATTCAGTACATATTTATGCTATCAGTAAATTAGCGAAAGAATTTGTGACTGTTGTTTTAACGGGTGAAGGTGCAGATGAATTGTTTTTAGGTTACCCACGATATCAGATTCCGCGTCTAGCTCAAACTCTTAAACGATTCTCATGGCTAGCAGGGCCTCTGCTAAGTGCTGCTTCTATTTTAAAAAATGATCATCGGCTTGAGAAACTATCCTATTATCTTAGAAGTGATGTACGTGATGTTATGCTGTTTAACTCTGCCACATGTCGTACAGAATCGGTAAATAATATCTTACAGAGTTCTATCCCTGTAAATTTACATTACCGGGATCAGGTGCTTGATTCTAGTGCAGATATGCAACATATTTTATCTCGTATGTCAGTGCAGGATCAACAAACTTATCTTATTTCTATTCTTAATCGTCAGGACAAAATGAGTATGGGCGCCAGTGTTGAAGCCAGGGTTCCATTTCTTGACTACCGTATAGCCGAGTTTGCGAATTCATTACCCGCTGCTATTCGGATGAAGGGATTTAATACTAAAATGCTAGTTAAGCAGGTAGCTGAAAAATATCTGCCTAAAGAAGTTATATACAGAAGAAAATCTGGTTTTGGAGTGCCTCTTGCTCAATGGTTGCGTAACCCGAAAGGTTTAGGTGGGCTCGCAGAAGAGGTGATTAATACAGGTGGTTATGATGAGTTTCTTGATTCTAATAAACTTAAACAGGTTTATCATCAGCATGTCAGTGGCTCCGCTGATCATTCTGAAATTTTATGGAGCACACTTAATTTCCTACTTTGGAAACAACGGTTTGCAATTTAATTTATATACAATACTAAAGTCATGAGGAATATAGTTATGAGTGAACCAAAACCATTAGATGCTGAAAACACACTCAAACAATCAGGTATACACGAGGAGTGGGTAGATAATTATCGTACCCCAGATAATGAACAGTTTTATAACATGGCCTTTGATTTAATTACAGAATCTTTTGGTTCACCCAGCGGAGCGACTGTCGTCGATGCGGGCTGTGGTAGTTGTGCTAAATCTAAAAATTTAGCAGATCGTGGCTTTCAGGTGCTGGGAACTGATTTATCAGATAGTGCCTTAGATATGGCTCGTCAGAATCTCAGGGGAACCAGTTATGAAAATAAAATTGAACTACAACAGCAAAATTTAACGGCGATGACCCTTCCGGATAACAGTGTAGATTATCTGGTTTGCTGGGGAGTATTAATGCATATTCCAGAAGTCGATAAAGCTATAGCTGAACTAAGCCGCATTGTTAAAACCGGTGGTTATATTGCAATTAGTGAAGGCAATATGCATTCTTTACAAGCTCGTACTTTTCGATTTTTAAAGAAAGTTTTAGTTCGTGAGAGGGCAGGAGTACATATTGTTCCTGCCGGTATTGAAAACTGGGAAGAGACAGATGAAGGGCGCTTAATGACACGTCAGGTTAATGCTCAATGGCTGATTGCTGAATTTGAAAAGCACGGGATGAAAATTGAAAAGCATGTAGCAGGGCAGTTCTCAGAAATGTACTGGATGGTACCTACAAAGTTTTTAAAAAAATCTATTCATATTTTTAATCATTTCTGGTTTAAAATTATCAGGGCACCCGGTCTGTCATTTGGAAATATTTTTATTTTTAAAAAGTTATAATCTATGAAATTTTATTCACAGTTATATACCTCATCAAAGGCAACGTCATCGATTGTAGTGATACGACGAGTACAATAATTAGAGAGTAAATCCTGTATTCTACTGCGTGACCAACCCAGATCTGCCAGACCATACCACGGGTTTGATTCTCGGTCATGCTCATAAAGGCGACCAACTATAACTCGCTTGCCAGTTTGCAGGTAACTGGAGACGATTTGAGGTAATTTACTTATATGTTGATCATTTTCTTTGGCTTTAAGTGCCATATTCATAAGCAGTAGTTTATTTATTGATTTAGACGTTTCGTCTTTTGCTTGCATCATCCACTTGTAGTTATCCCAGCCTGGTATTATCTCCAGATCACCCTGCTGAAATAGAGATTGGTGCTTTTCGTGGTTAGCCTTTATATCGACCAGTGAGAGCGGCATAACTGTTTGCCTTGTATTTAGTACTAATAAGGAAACTACGCAAATAGCGATTAAACCTGGTTTCCATCGCTTAAATTTTGAGGTGGATGATGTAGTATCATTATAAACATTAGTTTCACCTAGCTGAATGATAAGTAACAGCCAGATAAAAGGTAGCATCTGGAACCAGAAAAGGTCAGACGTGTAGGGCCAGAAAAAATTAAAAACAAGATATGAGGCAATCCACAGGACTAGTAATCTTATTACAAAATTAG
Source organism: Gammaproteobacteria bacterium (assembly GCA_003228405.1). GTDB lineage: Bacteria > Pseudomonadota > Gammaproteobacteria > SZUA-229 > SZUA-229 > SZUA-229. The sequence goes on from QIDK01000265.1 coordinate 13,932, forward strand.
TTCGCACGCGACGCACAGCCCAAATCGATAGAAGTAGCAGACCAATACCCACTAATGGCATTAATAGCCCAGCGATAATGAGTTTGGTTAAATCGGGTACAAACTCGAGAGGCTGTTGTAGAACCATCACTTTTAATACCGTTCCAAGACCTGCCGTTTCGATGAAATTACCAAACAGAAAGTGAAATAGCAAAGTGGCTCCACTGGAAAGAATACTCTGTAGATTTATTTGAGTGCCGTAATAGTTGTCAAGAGAACTGGCAGTTTGGCCCTGATAAGCCAGTAGCCAGGTAATAAACCCACTTTCAGTCTCTGAGCTAAAATATCCAGAAAGAAAAATGCTAAACCCTAACACGGCTGAAGCACCCCAGAACTTCAGGCTATTATTAAAATCCCAGGGTTTTTCTGTTGTTGAAATCAGGCCCATGGCTATGCCTGTAAAAAATACAGTTATAACATTATTTATTTCAATGCCAGTTGCAATGGCCATGAGTAATCCCATGGCATAAAGTGATGTGCTCGAATCACAGGATTTTTTAGTATCCAGATAAAACCGAATAGCGTAATAAAGTGAGCCTAATAAAAAAGGCATTTGCAGCATAAAGAAATACTGACTGACAGCCATGGATAAAAAGTTTTTTGATGCAAATAAACCGATAATGGCCATAAGTCTTATTAGTGGACGTTTGACATCAATCAGGACTAATATTTTATGGAAGATTAACAGGGAGATAAGTGTTGAAATGCCACTAATTAATTCGAAGCTATTTAAATGTGTGATGCTTAGACCCGAAGTCTGTAAAAATGCATGCCAGTAATAGCCAAATGGATCAAGCAGCAGGTGGTTGGGGTTCCACATAAGAATACCTGCATCCATCTGACGGCTTATCCTGAGTGCATCACCATGTGGAATAGTAAGATTAAAAAAATATAAATAAATACTGGTAAAAAAAAGTATAAATACTTTTTCCCATATGTGAGGTAGATAGCCTGAATTTTTAATCATTTACGATAACCTGAATTTTCTTAACTGTTATATTTTATTCGTTATGTGCGAATGTCCAGAGTCTGTTAAAAGTAAAATTAGATATGAGTACTACACCGGTAGCTGCTAATTGTACAAGTATATAGTTCAGGTCAATCAGCTCAGTGCCAGTATACATAATGATGCCGTTGAGAATAAATCCTAAGCCGGCGACCAGCATAAATTTTAGTAGCGTTTCAGTGTGCTGTTTATTACTTTCAAAGGTATAGTAATAATTTAAAATATAATTTATAACAGCGCCTACGATTAAACCGCAGGATGATGCGTATACTGGGGTAATGTCAGCAATCTGAACGAGTAAAATTAGCACCAGATACTGTGCAGCTGTACCAATAGCCCCAACACCTGTAAACATTATAAATTGCTGCAGTAAGGTGCGCTCGGGTTTGTTTATAGCAATGGCAGGTTTCATTAGCGAATTTTATCGGCCGTTACTTTCGGGCTAGCTGGAGTATCGACCAGGTCTTCGGTTTTTAGTGCAGCCTGGCTAGGCTCATATCTATTAACAAAATACAGGGGACGTTGCTTGGTTTCATTAAAAATTCGACCAAGATACTCTCCCATGATACCAATTGAGGTTAATTGAATGCCGCCAAGAAACAGTACAATTACAATTAATGAGGGATAACCTGCAACATCATTACCAAACAGCAGGGTTGTTATTAGCATATATGAACCATAGATAAATGCACCGGCTGCCGTGATTAAGCCAAAATAGGTGGCAATTCTTAATGGGGCTGTGGTAAAAGAGGTAATCCCTTCTATGGCAAGATTCAACAGGCCGACATAGTTCCATTTTGTATCTCCGGCAAAGCGTGGATCTCTATTATAGAGAACCGCTTTTTGCGGGTAGCCAATCCAGGTGAATAGTCCCTTCATAAAACGGTGATGCTCATTTAATGTGCTTAATGCCTGAACAGCTCGCTTACTGAGTAAGCGGAAATCGCCCGTATCCTCCGGGATTTTAACTCGGCCAACACGTTGCATTAGTCGATAAAATATATGTGCAGTTGATTTTTTTATATAGGATTCACCATCACGTGCTTTGCGTTTGGCATATACGGCATCATATCCATTATGCCATTCTTTAATTAATTCAGGAATAAGCTCAGGTGGATCCTGTAAATCGGCATCGATAACAATAACGGCATCACCATTTGCCTTATGTAAACCTGCGGTTAGCGCAATTTCTTTACCAAAATTTCTGCTTAGGTCGATAATAGCAAGGCGACTATCCTGATCACGTAATGTTCTTACAATCTGTAGTGTTTCATCGTTACTGCCGTCATTTATAACAATAATTTCAGCTTGCATGGCAATAGAACTGAGAACGTTACTTACGCGTCGATAAAATTCTTCAAAAACTTCCTGTTCATTAAAAACAGGTACAACAATTGAAAGTAAAGATGTGTGAGACTGATTGTCCAATCCATTGAATTCCTATAAAGGGGTTAAATTTGCTACATGAGCACATTTTGCAGAATAATATAATACAGCAATATGGCTATTGTATAAATGAATACCTGACAGGCAGGGTGATATTTTTTTAGTTAGACACAATATCAGTCAGTTCAGGTTCTGCCTGAAAATGCTTATTGTAAAACGCTGCTGATGTATAAAAATAATAACTAGCAAGTCAGCTGAGGGAAATTCGCTTTAGATTTAATATTTTGGTAATGATTCTTCAGATGTTGCCATTGCAAAATCATCAAGATAAATCCACGAATCATAGCTACCGATTGTAGTAGGCATTCTAAATGTTTTATGCCCCCCTATACTGCCTTTTTCAATTTTCCATTCGAAATTGCGTGTCAAGCCATCAATCCATTCAGCGACCTTAACCCATTTACCACCCATAGGTTTAAGCCAGGCTTCGTAGGAGCCTGAAGACGTTGATGTATCATAATGCAGTTTTACCAGTGTCCAGCGATTAGGCACAATATGTTCAGATACATCAGTTTGTCCAATTTTAAACTGATTCCATTCCGGGGCATCCAGGTAGCGAATACTGGTATTAAATGGATCGACTGCGGTCATAAATAGTTCTGTGTTAGGCTGGTTCAGCCAGAAGGGCTCTGCTGTGGTGTTTCCCAAAGTGTGCAGCCAGTTCATTTTACCCATACGACAGGGGTAAGGCGCGTTACATGGGTATATAAATTTAAAACGATGGCCAAATGCGCTGCGCTGATTCAGTTTGTTATTCGGGTATATCCAGAATTGAAACCAGACATTACCTGGCACAGTATTGTTTGGGCCATCTTCGCGACCATATTGTAGATAGAAATCTGTCTGTGTGTCCATGCTGCCTGCCCGGGCTTCTATGGCGAGAACCTTTTTGGAATTTCTACCTGGAAAAGAATCGGAGTATCCGGGGATTTTGTCAACTGTGTACAAATAACCCGCATGACTGCCTGTAATATTGGTTGCTTTAATATGAGACCAGCCACCCATTTGTTTGAATGTTGTATAGCCATCATGATTCTTTTCCCGGCTAACCGAATACTCAAATTTATCCATAAATATTAATTTATCTGCTATTTTACTGCTTTTATTCTGACGCTTGCCAGTTGATGCCAGTTGAATTGTTTCTGTGGCTGAGTGGGAGAGAGGGGCAGGGGCATGCTGTTGTTCAGATATGCAGGAAAGAGGGGTTGCTGCAATCAGAATCATTGCTAATCGAGTCAGCCTGGGTAATGACATCTGCATAGTTTAACCCCTGAGAATAGATGCTTTATTTGCTTTAAAACTGGCAGGAAGCAGTGGACCTAGTATGAATATATAAAAACTTTGATATAAGATCCAGATTTTTATTATATTTAAATTAATTAGCCTTTCCATGCGATTTATTAGTCTATCACTAATTTTACTTAAGATGTTGCTATGATGTCCTCATCAGCTTAATCCAGGCATTAATTCAGCTGACCGGTTGAACATATTACCACCCCGGAACCTCACTGCTGTTTTGTGGCGTTTTCGGTGCATCATAATGGTTTTATTTAGACTTCTGCTATGAGGGGCAGTATTTGACGACAGGTCTGTTTATTCGCGCTAGAAGCGGTGATAGTCGGTGCTTTGCTTTGTTCAGCAAGGTTCCATTGTGGCAAAGTTGGAAGTACTTACAAATGAATCAGAAAAAAAATAGCTGTCTTATACCACAGAAGGTTAAAAAAATGGTCTCTTCTGCAGGAGCCAGCTTTAGCTGGCGATAATGATTGCGATGCGAAGCGAGCCGTTAAGCTTATCGGCTCGCTTCGCATCGCCAGCTAACTCCTACAGGTGCTATTTTTCTCTCGCTTATTGCAGACGCCTTTATTTCTGACCTGGCAATATTTCAGCCAGACATCTTTCTACAGGCAGGTGAATTTAAATCAACCATCACATCTGTTAATATGCATTGTACTAATACATATTACAGAAATAGACATTGCGCAACGGTTCCAGGAAACATAATGGCCTGTAGCAGCTTTATTTCTTTAAGTATTATTATAAAAAAATTAAATAATATCCCTTTCATTCGATTTGTTAATAAGTGTGTAAGTTTAAACGCTTAATTATAAATCGGTTGTATTTTTTGAGAAAATTATAAATGAGAAAAGCAGGTATAGAGTCATTCAGGTTTTTTGCCATATTGGCTATAGTTACTATTCATGTATATCCATCATCCGACCTGGCAGGTTCTATTCTTAATCAGATGTCCCGTTTCGCCGTGCCATTTTTCTTCATTATATCCGGGTATTTTTTTTATAAAAAGGTGACTTCTAATATTGGAGAAAGCCTGAATTACCTTTTTAAATATGAGCTTAAGCTTGTTTATATTTATTTATTCTGGTATCTGGTTTTTGCATACTGGCTATTTTATTCTCCTGATAACTGGGTAAATATTGTACAAAATGGCCTGCTTTTTGAATTTCAAAAAGAGACATTGTTAATCTGGACAGAATTTAAAAGTCACCTTTTATACTATTTATTAGCCGGCGGCCGTGCAGAACATCTGTGGTTTATACCTTCACTGGGTATAGCCATAGTGTTTTTATATTTATCTACGCGTTTAAACCTGTTCGTACTGGGGCTGGTTTTTTCAGTTTTTCTGTTTGCTATTGCTCTTTTATTAGAGCCATACAGTAAATCGGCTCTGGCATTACCACTGCACGTAGGCGGTAGAAATGGGCCATTTTTCAGTTCAATTTTTGTTTTTATAGGGGCTGCAATAGCAAAATACAATATACGAACATCCAGTAGAACAGCATTATTACTGGCATTATCAGGGCTGGTTCTTCAGCTGGCAGAAGCCTTTCTTATTGAACATTTATGGGGGATTCCCCTTAAAACTCACAATTTTGTTATTAGTACCATTCTATTTGGCAGTGGAGTTGCTATGTATGCGATGGTTAATGAAAAGACAGGTGTAAGGTATAAAATTGATCAGCTTGGCAAATTTACTCTGGGCATATACGTTAGTCATTTATTAATCACACAACTTTTAAATAGTATTGATTTAATGCCTGCCACTGGTTTTGCAAGAGTGATACTGGTTACTTTTCTGTCATTAATCTTTGTAATGATGCTAGCTAGAATTCCGCTGATACGTAAGGTTGTGGTATAAAGATATTTATACTTAATCAGAGGTTCCCTGGCCTCAATACAAACAAAAAACCTCGCGCAATTATCAGCCTGCATTTCTGCTTCAGAGAACAGGCTAAAAACACCACGGATTAACTCATTGTGCAGGACAATGCCGAGAAGCTATTTAATAAGGGTAAACAGGCAGTTGTGAACGAGCCGTGGCCATAACAAAATCATCTACATAAATCCATGAATCATAAAGTTCCATGGTTGTTGGTATACGAAATACGCTATGGCCACTGGGGTTAATTACCGTCCAGGTAAAATCAGGTGTGCTACCACTAATCCATTCGGCTACTTTGACCTCTGTGCCGCCCAATGGCCTGAACCAGGCTTCGAAAGTACCCGCTGTAGTGGATGTATCATAGTGAATGGTTACCAGAGTCCAGCGATTCGGCATTATATTTTCACTGACAGTTTGCTGGCCAATTTTGAAATCATTTTCAGGCGGGGTGGTTGGCCCGGAATAGACGATGGTATTTACATTATTACTGGGGTGATCACTTGGCCCAATGGTTGTAATATACAGTTGAGATATGTCTTCATTACCCAGATTGTACCAGAGAGGCTCAGAGGTTGTACTGCCGAATGTATTTAACCAGTGGAACTCAGGAACATAGGAGTTATTGGCATTACCCGGACTACATGGATAGGCAACGTTGCAGGGATATATGAATTTAAAACGTGGCCCAAAAGCACTAATCTGGTCATTTTGATCAGCAGGATCATTGTATCTGGCGGTGTAAATCCAGAACTGGAACCAGACATCTGCCGGTACCGCATTAGTCGGGCCGTTTTCCTGGCCATATTGAAGGTAAAAATCGGACTGGCCGCCCATTGACCCGGGCACAGCTTCTATTGCCAGAACTCGAGTTGAGTTATAGCCTGGAAAAGTTCCCTGGTAACCTGGAATTTGATTCACCGTATACAGATAGCCAAGGTGACTTCCACTGATATTCTCGGCTTTGGCACGCGACCAGCCACCCGTACTGGTAAAGGGATTATTAGTGCCTGAGGAGTCGCTAGGCGTAGTTGTGCGGTTCACTGTATAGTTAAAATTATCGAGGAAAGTATGTCCACCGGGGATGGTTGCCGTGCTATTACTAATAGTCGGCATCACATGAACTTTATCAGAAAATGAAAATTGGCTACCATCAATAGTCGTAACCGTTAATGTCACCGTGTAAGAATTCGAGTTAGTATAGATATGAGCTGGAGGTGTAGCAGATGTCACTGTTGAGCTGCCGTCACCAAAATCCCATTCATATGAGCTTATGCTATCCGTTATGTCCAGAGTAGATGCATTGGCATTTACTGTGACCGACAAGGGTGCTTCACCACTTATGGGAGATATAGAAATAGCCTGAGTAACAATATTATTTGGATTGTTAGAGCCAGAACTAAAAGATCCGCCTGTAGAACCAGAACAACTGATTATACTGGACGATATAATCAGAGCACTAAACATTCCCACAACGAATGTTGGCTTAAAATATTGCAAAGCTTACTCCTGTAATCCTGTTTATCCATACATTGTAAAGCCTACTCTAGATAAAATAAACCTATTCAGGCACAAATTAAACCACGGAGTTAATGAGACAGGCATTGCCAGCATGTGATGATGTATTTCAATGCGCGAGTATGATGAGTGAGAAAAGGTGCATGCATTCCTGCGAAATACGGTTATCAGGCAAAAGATAAATGTATTTCTAGCGCAAATAAACGCAAAGACACGCAAATAAAAAAATATAATTTGTAGGAGGTAGCTTTAGCTGACGATATAGAAGGCGATGCGGAGCGAGCCGATGTATTATACGGCTCGCTTCGCATTG
>QIDK01000263.1 GCA_003228405.1 Gammaproteobacteria bacterium
CCGCCATTTTCCAGCCAGGCATTATAAATTTCATTACTCCAGTAACTCTGAAAATAAGCAACTACTGCCAGTATTTCCTTTTCTGATAACTCATTTTCAAACCCCGGCATTACACCACCCAGTGGCTTGCCGCCCGTTTTAACGGAACGGATTAATGTGCCTATATCATGATGCCATGCATGCGCGCTGCCATTTAATGGCGGCGGCGGATAGTCACCATTGGCCAGGGTTTTTTTCCATGCAGATGTTCCTGTTGCATGTTGTTTATGACAGTCGAGACATTTCGACTGGTACACCTGCCCACCTAATTGCAGTTGGGATTGTGAAAACCATCGACTATCAGGCGATGTCCGGTTTAATATTTTATGCGACTCTGTTGCCGACATAGCCGCACTCCTGCCTGCTGTGCTTTTTTCAGGAGCAGACGAGTCACAGGCGACTAATAGAAAAAAACCGATAATGATAATTAGCTTCATAAAAACTATCCGTTATAACAATATAAAAATTTTGCTAAGGCCTTCTCGACATCCAGTAGGCATCTGTCCAGTAGGGGTTGGTAAGATTCGATATTCTCACACCGCGGCTACTGGACGCATGCATAAACTCACCCTTGCCAACATATATACCGACATGCCTCTGACTCCAGCCGGTTTTAAAAAACACAAGGTCGCCGGGCCTCAGGTTTTTAATTTTTATCGGTTTACCGGCAGTGGATAACAGCTCGGTGGTGCGTGGCAGTTTTTTATTAAACTGCTGCTTATAGGTTAGCTGCACAAAACCGGAACAGTCAACACCCTGTTTCGACATGCCACCGACACGATATTTCACCCCACGCCAGCTGTTATATTGCGCATAGAGTTTTTGAACCGTCGGTGTATCTGAGCTTAGCACAGCTTTCGGTGGCTCAATGTGCCGCTTACCCGCACAGGCGACCATTACACTCATTAACAGCAGGCCGGTTAGTATTTTGCTAATCTTCATATTATTACTCTATAGATTTTTCAACCATTACACTGCGGTATAAAAAAATCACCACTGCTGTTGCATTTATTGCTTCTGTTTTTTTGTCTCATCAAATTTATACGCCGCAGACCTTTATCACTGACTCACGCTCTTTGCCGCTGTTTTAATCGCTTCAATCACCTCAGCTTCAATCTGAAGTAATATGGGTTTTGCCTTACTTTGCTCCGCGATTACCGAGGGCCTTGCAAATACCACTGTGGTTATCCCTGATTTTTCATATAAGCCCAGGCGTAAAGGACATAGTGCCAGCATATCCGGGTCGGCATTGCTAACCTTATTGGCAAACCAGCCATTACAGAACACCATACTGCGAATGCCATCCAGTTTATTTCGATTGTAGTCATCCCCCCATTTATCCGCAAAACGTTGAATGTTTTTGCTGATGTAAGGCTCAAATACCACAAAAAATCGTGCATCTTCCAGAGCCTTATATAGCGCTGGATAAACCTTTTGCATTGGTAAATTAATGGTTTGTTTGTAGATATTGGCCTGCCCGGCCTGTGCATTTAAATAGCCAGACAAGGTGAACAGTATCAACAGGCTGCCGACGATTTTTTTAATCATATGATTTCCTCCCTGTAGACAGGTAGAATACATCATAAAATACTAAACAGGATTTTAATGTGAGCAATATCAGCAATTTCCCCTGGCTACGCATGCGCCGTATGCGCCGCGATGATTTTAGCCGCCGCCTGATGCGCGAGCACCAGCTTAATGCCAGTGACCTTATCTATCCGATGTTTGTGCTTGAGGGCGAGAACCAGCGCGAAACTGTGTCTTCTATGCCCGGCATTGAGCGCCTGAGTATTGATCTACTGCTTAAAGAAGCACAGGACTGTGTTGATCTGGGTATTCCGCTGATTGCCCTTTTCCCCGTAGTAGCCACAACAAAAAAATCTACCGATGCCGCTGAAGCCTTTAATCCGGAGGGCCTGGCACAACGTGCCGTGCGCGCATTAAAAGCTGCCCACCCTGAGTTAGGCGTTATGACCGATGTCGCACTGGACCCATTCACCACCCACGGCCAGGATGGCCTGATTGATGATAGTGGTTATGTGCTGAATGATGAAACCTCAGAGGTATTATGCAAACAGGCAATTTCCCATGCTGAAGCGGGAGCGGATATCGTTGGTCCTTCTGATATGATGGATGGTCGTATCGGTGAAATTCGTGAAGCACTTGAATCCAGTGGATATATTCATACTCGCATTCTTGCTTATTCTGCCAAATATGCCTCCAGCTTTTATGGCCCCTTCAGAGATGCGGTGGGTTCTACCGGCAATTTAAAAGGCGGCAATAAAAACACCTATCAGATGGACCCGGCAAATTCAGATGAAGCCATTCGAGAAGTGGCCCTGGACTTACAGGAAGGCGCAGATATGGTGATGGTAAAACCCGGTATGCCTTATTTAGATATTGTGCGGCGGATAAAAAATGAACTGGCCGTGCCAACTTATGCCTATCAGGTCAGTGGTGAATATGCGATGTTAAAAGCTGCCGCACAAAATGGCTGGCTCGATGAAAAAGCCTGTGTATTAGAATCACTGTTATGTTTTAAGCGTGCGGGTGCGGATGGCATTTTAACCTACTTTGCTAAAGACGCGGCGCGCTGGTTGCAAAGCACTTAGTAATGAATCAGATGAAAAGAATAGCTGCCTTAACTCATAGAAGGCTAATAAAAAGGGTTTCTCCTGTAGGAGTTAGCTTTAGCTGACGATAATGATTGCGATGCGAAGCGAGCCGTGAAACTTATCGGCTCGCTTCGCATCGCCAGCTAAAGCTAACTTCTACAGGTTTTGTATTGCTGTGCTCACGATCTGAAAATCGCTGCTGCACAGAAACAATATTAAAAACACGACTTAACTATTTCCAGACTTTATATTATGACACAATCAACTTTTGATCATTATGCAGTTGTCGGCAACCCCATCAGTCACAGCAAGTCTCCCCTTATTCATGCTGAGTTTGCAAAACAAACGGGTGAACAGTTAATCTATAGCGCCGAGCTGGTAGAGCCGGGGCAGCTAAAAAACTTTGTAGAATCTTTTGCAGAAAAAAATGGTAAAGGTTTAAATATTACCGTACCTTTTAAAATGGATGCATTTAAATTAGCAACTGAGTTAAGCGGCCGGGCACAACGTGCGGGTGCAGTAAACACACTGACTTTAACAGGCCATAAAATATCCGGCGACACTACAGATGGCGTTGGCCTGCTTAATGACCTGACGAAAAATCATTTACAGCAGATAAAAAACAAAACTATTCTGCTTGTCGGTGCCGGTGGTGCAGTGCGTGGAGTTTTAGAGCCCCTGTTACTTGAATCACCCGCAAGCCTTGTTATTGCTAACCGCACCGTTTCTAAAGCACAGCAACTGGCACAGGATTTTTCTAGCTTCGGCAATATTTCCGCCTGTGGTTTTAATGATTTAAACGATAAACAGTTCGATATTATTATTAATGGCACATCCGCCAGTTTAAGTGGTGATTTACCGCCGCTGCCTGATAATTTATTTTTAGAAAATGCCTGCGCTTATGACATGATGTATGCAAAAAACCCCACCGTTTTTATGCAATGGGCAAAACAACAGGGAGCAAAAACAGTTTTAGACGGACTCGGAATGCTAGTTGAACAGGCGGCAGAATCATTTTATATATGGCGAGGCAAACGACCTGAGACCCAAAGCGTGATTCTCATGCTCAGGCAATAGGTATCTGATCTTTTAATAAGACTATGGAATCACCACCTGCATTTCCGCAGTTTTCCACGCTGCAATTCCGCCATTAATATTTTTTACGTTTTTAAATCCCATTTGCTGCATTACCGCCGTTGCCATGGCTGAACGCCCGGAAGTCGCACAAAACAGTAACCATTTTTTATCCCGATCTAACATCAGCTGCTGATGCCCTGGATACTGAAAATCACAGGCCGCTTCTAATATACCTCTGGGTAGATTATGGGCACCATTAATTGTGCCAGACGCAAACTCTGCTGGTTCACGCACATCCAGCACCTGATAGTCTTCATCCAGGTGCGCAACAACATCTGCAATATCGACTTCGGTTATCTGTGATTTTGCCGCTTTTACAAAATCCATTAAGGTTTTTTCTTCACTCATTAAACATATCTCTTATTAGGCAATTATTGTGCTTTTGCTGATTCTTCAGTCTGTGAATGCGACACTGGTTGTGTCTGTAGTTGTGGCTGCAATTCCTGCTGTGGGGCTATGTATTCAAAATCACTCTGTTCTATTATATTACCACCTTCATCCAGCACAGACACCTGCCACTTACCAATCCAGCTGGGTAACATGCTTTTGCTTGACCAGGTGCGCCAGCGATCTGCATTTATCTTAAATGAAATTTCAGCCAGCACCTGCCCATTATGTTCCCAGCGATGGGTAATCATGTGCCCGTTTAAGCCCAGCAATTCTGTAAAATAATAGACTCGACTTATATCTGTAGTAATTTGCTTTAACTCTGATACCGGTTCTTTATCTTCTATTGCCGTGGTAAAAGCACTTCGTGAAACCCCGGTTTCTGCATATGTATTCAAAGGCAACAAAAAGGCACATGCAAATATAACAGTTACTATCTTTCTCATAAAACAAACCCCTGTATTTTTTCTACACCTAATCGCAAGCCGGCTATTCCTAACTTTATTCGTTGCCTTTGTCCTGAAGATAATCTTTTTTAAGTTTTACATAGTGCTGAGCTGAGTAGCTCAGAAAATCTTTTTCTTCCTGCTTAAGCTCGCGTGCCTGTCGTGCGGGTGTGCCCAGATACAGGTAACCACCTTCTAATACCTTGCCCGGGGAGACCACACTGCCCGCACCTATCATCGCCCCTTTTTTTATTATAGCTGCATCCAGAATAATTGCTCCCATGCCAATCAGGCATTCATCTTCAATGGTGCAGGCATGAATAACCGCGCCATGGCCGATGGTGACATCAGAACCAATAATTAATGCATTACCCTGCGGGCTTAACGGGCCTTTATGGGTAACGTGCAGCACACTGGCATCCTGAATATTGGTGCGATCACCGATGCGTATATAATTAACATCGCCACGAATAGAGACCATAGGCCAGATGGAACAGTCTTCACCAATAACCACATCGCCAATGACACAGGCGGCCTCATCGATATAGGTTTGCTCACCAATAGTAGGTGTAATATTTTTAAAGGGGCGGATGTTATTCATTTAGATAATCGACAGATCCCTGGATGCCGTTGTGCCTAAGGTGGACTAAACAGGTAAACTCAGAAATTCATCCCTGTCTTCTGCGCCTGATTCTTTTCTCAATACAGCGGCGCGAATCATTTCCATTAAATCATCTGTTGATTTTAGATTATTAATCACTGCTTTATCTATCCAGAGTTTTAACTGGTCGTTATCATTCACAAAAATAGCCGGTAGATCGACTTCGTCTTTGCAACCATAGCGTTTTATGTATTCATTGCGGTGCATAAATTCAATCTCTGCGTCCAGATCATGCAGAAAGGTCATCCACTCTTCGCGGGCATGAAAATAACCATGGGTTAAATTACACAGATTGCACTCGTATGTATCCGGTGAAAACACCTTATGTGCTATATCGGCCAGGGTATTAAAAAGACCACTATCTGCATTATAGACAAAAACCAGATTCATACGCTCTTCTCCTTATTACTACTATTATCATGGTCTTTATAATATAGTCAATATTTAAGCATTTTGAACCTGCTTTATGCAGATAATTCAACCGGCAGCCCCGCACTCTTCCATTCAGGAAAACCATCTTCCAGGCGACTGGCCTTAATACCTCTGGCACGTAGCTTTTCCACTGCATCAAATGACATCACACAATGGGGGCCCCTGCAATAGGCTACCACCTCCAGTTCCGGGTCTAACGCCTGCAGACGTTGTTCCAGTTCATCCGGTGGAATATTAATCGCGCCCGGCAAATGGCCCGCGGCAAATTCTTCATGGGGACGCACATCCAGCACCGTTACCAGCCCCTGACTCACCCGCTCTAACAACTCCTCTCTGGGTACGGGCTCCAGCTCATCCTTCACCGTGAGATAAGTATTAATCAACTGATTCACATCCGCCAGATGACGCTCTGACACAAGGCGCAGAATTTTCAGTAATTCCACCACATCATCACCACTAATGCTGTAATACACCTTAAGCCCCTGCTTGCAGCTGCTAACCAGGCCCAGTTGCCGCAAAATCTGCAAATGCTGTGAGGTATTAGCCACGCTCAGCCCAGAAATTTTGGCCAGCTCTTCCACATTACGTGCCCCCTGTGCCAGAAACTCTAATATTTCCAGACGGTTACCGTTGCTCAATGCTTTGCCGACCCGGGCAAACTGGGCAAATAAATCTTGTTTAAAGCTCATAATCTAAACCACATTCGTTTTTTTAAGTTCCTGTCCTGAATTATAGCTTGACTCAGGATAATGATATCAGTTAATCTTCTATTCAATAGATCAATTGAATAGTTTTCCTGATTTAATTATAGACAACATATGCACTGGCTGGCAAGTCGTAACGCGATAAACTGACATTTTTATCGCATTTGTACGAAACCGAACCCATGCCAGATGTGCTAAAAGGTAGAAGTATGTCATACGAATCTTACCCCCTGCTACAGATGATAGCCGAAAACGAAAAAACCATTCGCCTGAGTTTTTTTATTGGCATGCTGGTCATTATTGGCCTGTGGGAGATTCTTCGCCCGCGCCGTGCCCTTAAAGTCTCAAAACTGCTGCGCTGGAGCAATAATCTGGGCCTGGTATTTTTTAACAACTTTTTATTACGCATCATTTTTCCCGCTGCCGCCGTCGGCATGGCTGCCTTTGCCCAGCAACATGGCTGGGGTATTTTTAATTACTACACAGTTCACCCACTGCTAGCAGTGATAGTGACCATTATTGCAATGGATTTTATTATCTATCTACAACATGTGATAGTGCATGCGATACCCGTATTATGGCGCCTGCACCGGGTACACCACGCCGACCTGGATTACGATGTGACCACCGGCGCAAGATTTCACCCAATTGAAATTATTCTCTCCATGCTTATTAAATTTGCCACGATTGTCGTGCTAGGCGCACCCGTGGTTGCCGTCATTTTGTTTGAAGTCACCCTTAATGCCATGGCCATGTTTAATCACGGCAATGTAAGCCTGCCTGCCGGGCTGGATAAACTGCTACGCTTTTTTGTCGTCACTCCCGATATGCATCGAGTACATCATTCGGTAGAAGATGATGAAGCAAACAGTAATTTTGGTTTTAACCTGAGCTGCTGGGACAGATTATTTGGCACCTATCGTGACCAGCCACGCGGCGGTCATATCGATATGCAAATTGGTATTCATAAATTTACAGACATAAAACAGACTAACTGGATTAGCGGAATGCTGATAATGCCGTTTACTGGCAAGTTGAGTGGTTATGTGATTAATCGTCGTGAGTGGAATGAAAAAGATTAAACACTTTAGCACCTCAGACACAGAGAAACGCGTGTACTGAAAATATAAACATAAGCCCTCACAGGAACAACATGAATAAAAAATTATTACAGCTCATTTTATTCGCCAGCATTATTGCAGGCATTATTCTGGGCTATATTTATCGCGATCAGCTTGACCCTGCCGCCATGCAAAACTGGGTAGTCAATGCGGGTGCAGCTGCGCCGCTGTTATTTATGCTAATTTATATTATTGGCACCCTGTTTTTCTTTCCCGGCTCGATACTAACATTATTAGGTGGCGCACTGTTTGGCCCTGTAATCGGAACATTTTATAATCTAACCGCCGCCACTATTGGTGCCATGCTGTCATTTTTATTGGCGCGTTTCCTCGCCGCCGACTGGGTAAAACAGAAAACGGGCGGTCGATTAAAACAGCTACTGAGCGGCGTCGAAAATGAAGGCTGGCGTTTTGTCGCATTTACCCGCTTAGTTCCATTGTTTCCATTTAATCTTTTAAATTATGCATTAGGTTTAACCAAAATCAGTTTTAGCCAGTACAGTATCGCCACTTATATTTTTATGCTGCCTGGTGCAGTTGCCTATACCTACCTCGGCTATATCGGTAAAGAAGCCGCAACAGGCGGTGAAGATATAGTACAGAAAGCCATGCTGGCACTGACATTATTAGCCGTGGTTGCATTTATCCCACGCATTATTAATTACCTGCGCAGAGGCCCGATGATTGATATTAAAATATTAAAGCAACGCCTGGATGCCAATGAAGATATTCTGGTTTTAGATGTACGCACCGCAATAGACTATGCTGGAGAACAGGGACATATCGCCGGCTCTACCTTATTACCGATTGAAGAACTGGAGCAACGCATAGCAGAACTAAAACATTATCTGCAAAAACCGATTGTGACCATCTGCCGCACCGACCGTAAATCGAGCAAAGCTGCGCAATTATTAATTAAACAGGGTTTTGCAGATGTCAATATTGTGAAGATGGGCATGACTGACTGGAACCAGCTGGGATACCCGGTGGAGTTTTAAACGTTATTTTGTTTGTTAAGTTAGCTGTGTGCTTTATTAACATTTATTTTTTTAAACTGAATTTCTAGGTAAATATATTTCAGTTAAACATAGATTATTCTCAATACATTACTGAATCAGATTTAAAGGTTACTGTAAATAAGCGATAAAAAATAGCACCTGCAGGAGTTAGCTTTAGCTGACGATGCACCCGGCAATGTGAAACGAGCCGATAAGCTTAACGGCTCGCTTAGTACCCGCCAGAATAGAGCCTTAATCTATGCTCAGGATGACAGCCATTAATTATTATATTTTTTTATTTGATATTAACTATGCCAGACGAAGTAATCATTAACCGCCAGCCGCGTACGCTGAATAGTTCGCAACAGGATTTAATGCCTGCACGATATAGCCTCTGGGTGCAGCTATTAAGCATAGCCGCCTTTAGTCTGGCCTTTGGCGGATGGCTAAATGAAACCTGGTTAATGTGGTTTGAAAACCCAATCTGGCTAAATCGTTATACTGAATACGCTATTATCCTCAGCTTTGGCATCTGGCGAATTATTGCAGAAAAAAACAGTTACACCCGCAGGCGTTTAATTATTCTGGTGGCCATGGTCAGTGGCTTCTGGTGGCTGATTCCCTGGTTAATGCCTACCTATGAACCCTATGTGGGTTTTCTCTGGAGCCAGCCGGTATTTCCATCCTTACATGTACCGGGCACCATTACTTTCTTTTTAATTCTCGCTGCGGTATTTTTATTTGGTCGACGCATTATCTGTGGTTTTAACTGCCCCTGTGTGGGCATTCGTGAAACCGTTGGCTTTGCTTTTCGAGATCGCACCCTACGCTCTAACTGGAGCTGGACATTACGTCACTCTAAATGGATTTTCTTTAGCTACTATGCTGGCATAATGGTGGTCACTCAATTTCCACCTAATTCCTGGTCTGTGAGTTTTGTCGGTGGCTTTTATCTACTGGTCGCCCTTACTTATTTTGGTAGTTTTTTTATTGCACCCATCGTTGGCAACCGATTTTACTGCCGCTACCTTTGCCCCTATGGTGCCACCTTCGGTTTATTAAACCATGCAGGTTTTTATGGCATAGAAATGCAAACAGAAAAGTGTAATGACTGCCAACGCTGTGAGCAGGTATGCGATATGGGCATCCCCGTATGGCATCAGGGCAAACAAAGTGGACGCATTACCGCATTAGAAGATTGTATGGGCTGTGCCCGTTGCGTAGTATCCTGTCCCACTGATGCACTGGAAATTAAAGACGTTAGAAACTGGTTAAAACCCGCCTTAAAACAGAATGCCAGCTATCTGCTCAAAACAAAAAATTCAATTATTATTGAGCGCAGCGAAATAAATAACCGTGCCGCCAGCGAACGTAAAAATGACTGGAATGACATTGTTTGCACCCCTGATATTAAAAGCATTCAGCAACAGGCCAGTCGCTGCATGGATTGTGGCGCCCCCGGATGCATTAGTGCCTGTCCATTGCATAATCGCATTCCTGAATGGCTGCAACAGGTCGCCGCTGGCAATATACTCGAAGCGGCCAGCATTGCCCAGAGCACTAATAATCTCGCGGAAATATGTGGAACACTTTGCCCGCAACATCGATTATGTGAAGGCAGTTGCACCAAAAATAATGAACCGGGTGGTGCAGTCACCATTGGTGCAATTGAACGCTATTTAATGACAACCGCCCTGACGGCCTCTAATTTCCCCGCTATTAAAGCTGGCCTGAAGAAACCACTTTTTCAAAAAGCGAATCTAAAAAAACAGGTGGCAATAATTGGCGCTGGCCCTGCAGGGCTTGCCTGTGCAGATCAACTGAGCAAGGCTGGTTGCCAGGTGAAGGTATATGATCGGCAGAAAAACATTGGCGGGCTAATGCAAAGCGGTGTGCCTCCTTTTAAAATGGATAAAGCCATGCTGCAAAAACGCCATCAGATATTACAGCAGCAAGGTGTTATTTTTGAGCTAAATACAGAAATTAATCAAACTCAATTTCTATCACTGATTAAAAATAACAATGCTATTTTTCTTGCCACAGGCGCACAAACTTCGCGCAACTTAAATATTCCCGGGCAACATTTAACAGGTGTCATGAATGCTATCCGTTACCTGGCTAAAATCAATCATCAACCTCTGCAAAACGTTATTGAAAGTCAGCATATGCTTATTCTGGGTGGTGGCGACAGTGCCATAGATTGTGCTCGCTCGGCCATACGCCAGGACGTAACCAGAGTCACCATTGCCTATCGCGGTGGCAGAGAAAAAATGCGTGCCTCTCCAAAAGAAATTCAGGCTGCGGCTGAGGAAGGCGTTGAATTTCTGTTTAATCATCAGCCCATAGAAATTCAGGGAACTGAATCTGTTAGTCATATTTTGTTTTCACATAACAACACAGACCAGCTGGTTCAGTGCGATTCGGTTATTTTTGCCATAGGTCAAATTAATAAAGCCGAAAACTGGATGGCAGAACTGGGTATTAAAACCAGTAGACATGGAGCCATTGAAATTAATTCTCAGGGAAAAACCAGCCATGAAAAAATTTATGCCGGTGGTGATAACACCCATGGCCCTGATTTAATTGTAACTGCAATTGCAGCAGGTAGAAATGCAGCAGATAGCATATTAAAAAGTTTTCAACCACTTGCGCGCATTAAACATAAATTTTCTATCAAATTCACTTCAGCCGACTATTTTCCTGCTCACGATCTAGAAAATAATTATGCTAATAAATAGGGCACTTCTTGCTGGCCGAACATTTAACTTGTTTAGTCAAAACTGTTGAACGCTTCTTCAGGCGTATATACCTCATAAAATAAACCATGAAATATTTACTCATACTATTCTACATATTGTTTTCTACAACAGCTTATGCACACCATAGCCAGGACCACATGATGCTGTCCGGTGACACTGCTCATATTATTGCCACCACCCAGCAAGGCATACAAAACAATGATGCCTGGATATTATGGTCTCTATTATTTATTTTTCTATTGGCAGGTTTTATCAGACTCTGGACAGGTCGAAAATGAAGCCCGCAAAAGTGACCATTATCTGCATACCCATTCTTGTTTCCCTGACATTAATTGCAGTCGGCTTTTATTATGTAAACTTAAGTAAAAGCGGAGAAGGCGCCGGCCTATATTCACGCGACTGGACACCTGAAGCCATATTTGCCTACTGGAACCCGGATGATTTTTATCAATCCCCTAAATCAGTAACTGGAATATTTACAGGTAAAGACTGCATTAGCTGTCACCAGAGTGTTACTCCGGGTATAGTAAATGACTGGCAGGCCTCGCGCCATTCTAAAGTCGATAAAAAAGTATATTGCAATGACTGCCATGGCAGTAACCATGAAGACCTGCATTTACCCACACCCTCAGTGTGCAGCAATTGCCACAGCATTCAACACACACAGTTTGAAAATGAAAAACGTTACGGATTTCCCAGCCATGCACTTGCTATGCAACGCGCCCTGAATGCAAAACATTTTGTCGATAAACCCAAAGCCGAGGTTAGCGCCTGTTTACAATGTCACTCTGTTGCCACTAAATGTGACTCCTGTCATAGCCGGCATAAATTCAGCGCCGCAGAGGCTCGCCGACCTGAAGCCTGCATTACCTGCCACAGTGGCCCACCTCACCCGGATGATGAAACCTATTTTAATTCTGCCCACGGCCAGCTTTATCTTAAAGAGGGTGAAAACTGGGACTGGTCAAAACCATTAAAAAAAGGCAACTACCCCGCACCTACCTGCGCCTACTGCCATATGAATGAAGGCAAACATCAGGTGGCTGATAAATCACTCTGGAAATTTGGCATTAAACAGGTTAACCCCTTAAGCTCAGCCAATGAAATTAAACGCAACCAATGGATCAAACTATGTAGTGAATGCCATCAGGCAGACTGGTCGGCACAACAACTAAAAGCCATGGATAAAGAACGCAAACTGGCATGGAATAAACTATATAAGGCAGAAGCTATTCTTAAAGATTTACGCGCCAGTAACAATATATATCCTGCAATTGAACAGAGACCGGCTTATCCGGGTGACACGCAGCATAGTTTATTTAAACGCGAACGCATTGGTTTTTTTGAAGGCCAGGCCTCTGCTTTTTATAATGTTTCTGCAATTGAGCGAGATTATTTTGAAATGTGGTATTTTAATAATTTAGCCGCTTATAAAGGCTCTGCGCATGGTGACCCTTCTTTTGTTAAGCAAGGTCATAAAGATATGGATATCAGTCTGGAAAAAATAAAACAGAAAGCGGAAAAATTACATGCATCTGACAAAACACTCATCGATTCCAATATGCATAACAAAATATGGCTGGAAGGCGAATATACTGATTTTAACAGAGTAAATAACCAGGGAACCTCTGATTAAGTCTATAACATTTTAGCCTGTCAGTTACATAATAAACTAACTGAACCTGATATTTAAACACTTATAATACGAATTGCTAATATGTATATATTTCAATATTTTTTAATTTATAGCCTGGCTAGCCTGAGCCTTTCTATTCAGGCTGCTGAGTATAACATTGCAGGCGCTGTGTTTGAAAATATGGCTTGCATTGAATGTCATCAAAAAACAGATTCACAGGTCATCTCCGCCTGGCGAAACAGCATCCACGCCAGTACTCAGCCAGTCACTGACTGTGTGGCCTGCCATGGAAAATCGCATCAAACTGCGGCCAGTTCTTCACGTAAAAATAATCGTTGCATTAACTGCCACGGCGGTAAAAAGGCACCGGTTGTTCACAGCTATACCACTTCAAAACATGGCATCATTATGCAATTAGAACAAAGCAGCTATGACTGGCAGCAATCACTTAGTATGGCTAACTATCGCGTTCCGGGCTGCTCTTATTGTCATATGCACCAGGGTGAGCACAATGTAAACAGAATGACTCGGCACTCATTAGCGTCCAGCAACGAGATTAATATCAAAAATATTCAGATAAATATCCGCCAGACATGTCAGGATTGTCATGCACCTCGCTATATCACACATTTACTGGCAAATGCTGAAGCCATGCTTGAAATTGCTCACAAAAAAGTGCGCGAAGCTGATAAAATAATTTCTATGGCAGCAGACAAATTTACTATTAGCCAGCTCCAGCCTGCCAGAGAAATTAGGCAAACCATGCAACAGCATCTGATCAATGTCTACCTGGGTAGCGCTCATCAATCACCTGATTATCAGTGGTGGCATGGCCAGCCAGCACTTGACGGTGATTTATTAAGAATTAAGTCGCTTGTTAGCGATCTTTATATAGAGGCCAGCCAGGTAAAAAATTAATATGCATGCAACTCTCCCCCTATTACTCAACAGCGACTTCCCGGCCCTGCAACGCAGCCAGCTTGAAACATTACAGGTTAATTTAGGTTATACCTGCAATCAGAGCTGTAATCATTGCCATGTCAATGCAGGGCCAAAACGCACCGAGCAAATGTCCAGAAAACACATCGATGATATTTTAGCTTTTATCAGAAAAAACGATATAAAAAAACTGGACTTAACCGGCGGAGCACCGGAATTAAATGAACATTTTCGTTATCTGGTCACTGCATCTCGCGCTATGCATGTTTCTGTCATTGACCGTTGCAACCTCACCATACTCAATGAGCCACAACAACAGGATCTTGCCAGATTCCTGGCAGACAATCAGGTTGAAGTCGTGGCTTCTTTACCCTGCTACAGCAAAGACAATGTCGATCAGCAGCGTGGCAAAGGTGTGTTTAACAACAGCATAACCGGCTTACAGAAACTTAATAAGCTGGGCTATGGCATTGACAATAGCGAACTTGTTTTAAATTTAATGTATAACCCGAGTGGTGCTTTTTTACCCCCTGCACAGAACTTACTGGAACAGGAATACAGGCAAAAACTTTTTTCTGATTTTAATATTGAATTTAATCATCTCTATACACTGACCAATATGCCGATCATGCGTTTTGGCAGCACACTGATCAGTAAGGGTGAATTCGATAGCTATATTAATCTATTGAAAAGTTCGCATGCAGCTGCAAACCTGAATACAGTAATGTGCCGTAGCTTAATCAGCATTGACTGGCAGGGTTATGTATATGACTGTGATTTCAACCAGATGCTGGGCATCCCTGCACTTATCGGCAACAACCAGAAAACACATATCTCTGGTTTGAATCTTAATGAATTACAGCATAGTCGCATTCTGGTTGCAGAACACTGTTATGGCTGCACTGCGGGCAGTGGTTCCAGTTGCGGGGGCACATTAAGTTGAACTTTATAAAACTATCCTTCATTATCCCCAGCCTGAATGAAGCAGAAAACATAGTTGAAACTCTGCTGCCACTGCAGTCATTACGCCAGCGCGGCCATGAAATTATTCTTAGTGATGGCGGCAGTAATGACAATACCATTCAACTTTCACAGAATCTCATAGACCACTGCATACACTCAGCGGCTGGCCGCTCAACTCAAATGAATAATGGTGCGAAAGCGGCCAGCGGTGATATATTATGTTTTTTGCATGCTGACACAATTGCATCAGAATTCATTGATGAACAGATATTATCTTCGTTACACGGCGCTAAAAATATCTGGGGGTTTTTTAATATTAAACTCAGCGGTTATAGCTGGCAATTTAGAATAATTGAATGGCTAATTAATAAGCGCTCTTGTCTTAGCCATGTCGCTACCGGTGACCAGGGTATTTTTGTATCTAGAGACAGTTTTAATAAACTTTCAGGTTTTTTAGATATACCGCTAATGGAAGATATTGAACTCAGTAAGCGCCTGAGAAAAATATCGAAACCTCTCTGTATTAAGAACCAGCCCCTTATAACCTCAAGTCGGCGTTGGCAAAAACACGGTATTATGCGTAGCGTACTATTAATGTGGCAGTTACGTTTACGTTATTTTCTGGGCACACCCGCTGCAACACTGGCCAGGGCATATCAAACTCATAGCCCACAATATAAGCCTGATATATATCCCCCTGACTCAAACAAACAGCTCAATGAAAATCAACTTATTATATTCGTAAAAGCACCACTGCCTGGCCAGTGTAAGACCCGACTGATCCCTTTTTTAAGTGCAGAACAGGCAAGCGAATTCTATAAATCACTGCTTACCACCTGCTTTGATAATATAACGCCATTAGAAAATACAGATATAGCCATCCACATCTGGCCAGATGCAAGCCACCCTTTTATTCAAAAGCTTGGCCGTATCTACTGTGCATCATTACA
This sequence comes from Gammaproteobacteria bacterium, assembly GCA_003228405.1. Taxonomy (GTDB): domain Bacteria; phylum Pseudomonadota; class Gammaproteobacteria; order SZUA-229; family SZUA-229; genus SZUA-229. The sequence continues at coordinate 15,788 of QIDK01000263.1, forward strand.
TACCCAGAAAGGCGATAATCTGGGTGATCGTATGCATAACGCTCTTCAACTCTCATTACAGACTTATAAAAAGAGTGTTTTAATTGGCTCTGATTGCCCGGTTTTAGACCAGGCCTATATCGATAAGGCTTTTAATGCACTGGATCAGCATGATATGGTATTAGGCCCGGCAGAAGATGGGGGCTATGTTTTAATTGGCGCCACAAAGATTGAAACGAAATTATTTGCACGTATTAACTGGGGTACAGCATCCGTTTTAAAGCAGAGCCTGAAGAACAGTAAATTAGCGTTTTATAAGACTCACTTATTAAATACACTCTGGGATATTGACACCCCTGAAGATTATATTCAGTATCAATCTCTACTTGAACAAACATAAATACAATTAGCGAACACATATCAGGAACACATAATGGATAACAAACAGGCCGACGCAGTACGCAATAATGTTAGAGACTCTTACAGCAAGGTTGCCACAGCCGACAATGCAGGGGATTGTTGCGGAGTAGCCACTAGCTGCTGCGGAGTATCTGATGATGCTAAAATCAACCAGTTAATCTCAACCCGCCTGGGTTACAGCAAAGACGATTTAATTAATGTTCCCGAAGGTGCAGACATGGGCCTGGGATGCGGCAACCCAAAAGCACTTGCCGCACTACAACAGGGAGAGACAGTAGTAGACCTTGGCAGCGGCGGCGGCTTTGATGCATTTCTAGCGGCAAATGAGGTAGGCAAAACAGGCCGGGTAATTGGTGTTGATATGACACCGGAGATGATTTCAAAAGCCAGAAGTAATGCTGCAAAGGCAAACTATTCAAATGTTGAATTTCGTCTGGGTGAAATAGAATTTTTACCCGTTGCAGATAATTCTGTAGATGCCATTATGTCAAATTGCGTCATTAACCTGTCACCCAATAAACAGCAGGTTTTTAATGATGCCTACCGCATTTTAAAAATCGGTGGCAGACTGGCTATATCAGATGTAGTCAGCAGCACTGAATTACCCGATGAAATAAAAAATGATAGCCAGCTTTACTCCGCCTGTGTCAGTGGTGCATCCAGTATTGATGAGCTACAGCAAATGATGCAGCGTGCAGGTTTCAAAAATATAAAAATAGAACCCAAAGATGAAAGCCGAGAATTTATAAAAGACTGGGCTCCCGGCAGTAAAATTGAAGACTATGTAGTTTCAGCCAATATACAGGCAAACAAATAATCCTTTATTATTTACGCAAACTTACAGCAGCATCCTTTACGTCATACCAGCATGCCTGTGGCTGGTATCCAGTGACTATAAACAGGATAATATTCTAAAACACTGTTGGCTATCAAAGCAATATAAACATCTTATTAAACCAGGATAGCCATAATATCTGGTTTTTAGCAGGTTGACGCTGAGGCACGAAGCCCAACAGTTCAGCAGTTCTCAGCGTTATTGTTGGGGATCGCAAACTCACCGCCAACCTAAAGTGCAACATAGGAACAGCCAGTATAAAGCAACAGGCTGTATACCCTACATGTTATACCCTTTTATATTCCTAATGATTAGACAAAAAAAACCCTGCATAGCAGGGTTTTTTTTGTTTCCTAAAAATTAAATGCTAGTCACATCTTCTGCAGTAATCATAATAGTTATTATCCTCAGAGTTCAGGCCTGAAGCGCCATTTTCTGCACCTGTATTTACATCTTTAACTAATACAGTACCTTCGGTCGTTCCGTCTGTTTTCCACAGTTCTCTACCATTGACTTCATCAGTCGCAAAGAAGAATAGCGAGCCGTTTACTTCCTTAAACCCATAGGGTTCGCCATCATCATGATCAGTATAAATATCTTTGAGCATTAATGTACCATCAGCAGTGCCATCTGTTTTCCAGAGTTCGTTACCAAATACACTGGTATTACCATTAAAGTAAACAGAGCCATTATAAGAGTACATATTAGAAATACGCCACGCTCTAAGCGATGAAGTATCATCAGTTAGGGCAACCGTGCCGGCTTCTGTGCCGTCAGTTTTATACAGTGTCTCATTTCCATTTAAATCAAAACCAATGAAATATAATTCATTATTAGCGACTGCAAATGTATCGCTACTATTTGAATCTAAGCCTCTATTATTTCCATTAAGATCTATCACCATAGTGGTGCCGGCTTCGGTGCCATCACTTTTCCAGAGTTCACGGCCATTAATGCCGTCATCAGCACCAAAGTAGATAAAGTTACCTATGATTATAAGTGGTGTATTTCTATATAAACCGTCATTATCTGGATTAATGTCTTTAACAATATGGGTTGATGTTAAGGAGCCTTCGGTAACCCAGAGTTCACGATCAGAATTGTTGCCATATGAAACAAAGAACAGTTTATTGCCGATATGCTGCATGGAATAAGCTTCATTCAGGCTTACAACTTCTGTGCCTTCTATGCTGC